>JBJMJE010000223.1:0-25288 GCA_045806505.1 Gaiellaceae bacterium | reverse complement strand
TCCGGTTTGCAAGCGCGCGCATCGGGCGCTGAGCGTACCGCCAGAGGCGGCACGTCCTGCTCCACCCCGACTAGGATCACGCGCCGGTGACCGCGATCCTGGGGCTCAACGCCTTCCACGGTGACGCGGCCGCGGCCCTCGTGATCGACGGTGAGCTGGTCGCTGCTGCCGAGGAAGAGCGTTTCAACCGCGTCAAGCACGTGGCCGGCTTTCCGTCGCTGGCTGCGGCCTGGTGCCTTCGCGACGCGGCGATCGACCCGGCTGCGCTCGCCCACGTTGCGATCGGACGCGACCCGCGCGCGAACCTCGGCGCGAAGGTCCGGCAGACCGCCCGCCGCCTGCGCAACCCGCGCTACGTCGTCGAGCGGCTGCGGAACATGCAGCGCGTCGGCAACGTCCGCGACGACCTCGCGCGCGCGCTCGGCGTCGCCGGCGACCAGCTGCGCGCGCAGCTGCACAACGTCGAGCACCACCAGGCCCACGCGGCGTCGGCGTTCTTCGTCTCGCCGTTCGACGAAGCCGCGATCCTGACCATGGACGGTTTCGGCGACTTCGCGTCCGCGCTGCTCGCCCACGGCCACGGCAACCATTTCCACGTGCTCGACCGCGTCACGTTCCCGCACTCGCTCGGCATCTACTACACCGCCGTCACGCAGTGGCTCGGCTTCCCGAAGTACGGGGACGAGGGGAAGGTCATGGGCCTGGCGCCCTACGGCGAGGCGGACGCGTACAGGGACCGGATGCGCGACCTCGTCCGTCTCGACGGCCTGTTCGAGCTGAATCTCGACTACTTCACTCATCACGCGCAGGGCGTCGATATGACGTGGACAGAAGGGCCGCCGAGCATCGGGCGGATCTTCTCGCCGCGGCTCGAAGAAGCCTTCGGCCCGGCGCGCGAGCCCGAGGGCGAGCTGACGAAGCACCACGAGGACGTTGCCGGAGCGCTACAAGCGGTGCTCGAGGACGCGTATCTCCACGTCGTCAACGCAGCACAGCGCCGGACGAGCTCGACGAACCTCTGCCTTGCGGGGGGCGTCGCGTTGAACGCCGTGGCAAACGGGCGCATCCGCCGGGAAACGCCCTTCGACGGCGTGTACGTCCAGCCGGCGGCGGGCGACAGCGGGATCGCGGTCGGCGCCGCGTACCACGTGTGGCACCAGCTCCTCGGACGCGAGCGCGGCTATGTGATGGATCACGCATACACCGGTCCCGAGTACTCGGACGCGCGCTGCGGCGAGGCGGTGCGCGCCGCGGGCCTCACGTCGGAGCTGCTCGCGGACGACATGCTCTTTACCACCGTCGCCAAGCGCATCGCAGCGGGTGATGTCGTCGGCTGGTTCCAGGGGCGAATGGAGTTCGGCCCTCGCGCGCTCGGCAACCGGTCGATCGTCACCGACCCGCGGCGGCACGACATGAAGGACATTCTCAACGCGCGGATCAAGCACCGCGAGCCGTTCCGCCCGTTCGCGCCGTCGATCCTCGCCGAGCGCACCGGCGAGTGGTACGACCAGGAGTACACCTCGCCCTTCATGACCCTCGTCTACAAGACGAAGCCCGATAAGCGCGACAAGATTCCCGCCGTCAACCACGTCGACGACACCGGCCGCCTGCAGACGGTCGAGAGGCATGTCAATCCGCGCTACTACCGGCTGATCGAGGAGTTCGAGCGGCACACCGGTGTACCGGTCCTGCTCAACACGTCGTTCAACGAGAACGAGCCGATCGTCATGACTCCCGAGCATGCCGTCGACACCTTTCAGAAGACGCACATGGATGTGCTCGTCCTCGGGAACCATCTCGTGCGACGCGCCTGACGAGGCGCGAACGTTTCTACGCGGGAACGTCGGCGGGCACGTCCGTCAGGGCCGTGAACCGCGCGACCCCTTCGGCGATCGAGAAGCTCTGGCGCTCGTGCCGTGCCATCTCGGCAACGAGGTCGTCGTAGAAATTTCGAGCTCCGTACCCGTCGAACCGCAGTCGCTCGAGCGATACGCCGTCGCGGAAGCGCTCGCGGCGATCCAGGTAGTACTCCGCGCTCGGTGTGTTCAGCAGCAGGTGCACTGGATGGAAGTCGAAGACGTAGAGCCCCCGGTCGTCTTCGACGGCGCGCTGGATGAGGACAGGCGCGAAGGGCTCCCAGCCGAGCTCTGGCCAGAAGCGCGGCGTCGAGAAGTCGAGGTTGTCCATGTAGTAGATCGGGACTTGCCAGAGGCCCCAGGCGGCGCGCACCGGCGCGGGGCTTCGGCCACCGAAATCGTCGTGCGTCGTCGCGTAGACGTAGCCGAGTTTCGCGAGCTGCAACGCGAGCATGTGACTGAAGATGCACGTGTGCGAGCGCCAGCCGGTTGCTTCCGGGAACAGCTCCCGTCCCTCCTGAAGCGCAGCATCCCAGTCCGTGCCCGCCTCGAGTGTGGGGTGCGGGCCGAGCTCGTGATGCAACGCGGCCAGGTGCGTGTAGCGCTGAGTGCAGAAGAACGTGCCCGAGCCCGGGATCGGGACGGCGTCGAGAAACTCGCCCATCCGCGCCTCGTCCACGTGATCGGTGTCGAAGCTAAGACAAATCACGGGCGCTTGCGAAGGACGAATCCGACGAGCTGGCCCATGTGCTCGAAGTCCGGAAGCCGCCGCGCCAGGCGCTTCGCCACTTCGTTCAGGGGATGGTCGTAGGTCGGCGCCTCGGGCGCGACGAGCAGCGGCTGCACGATCCGTGTCAGGAAGTAGTACATCCCGAACCGCTGCGTCCGCACGACCTCGAAATAGGGGTCGACGAACGTCAGCAACTGGCGCTCGTGAAACTTCAGCGTCAGGAGGCGGTCGCGGCCGCCGGCCTCGATCTCGGGCAACCCGAACATCCGCCGGAAGAAGTTGAGCCGCTCGAGGCCGTCGAACGTGCCCTCCAGCAGGACGAGGATCGCGCCGGCCTTCAGGACGCGATGCAGCTCGAGCAGCGCTTCTTGCTGCCGTCCCCACTCCAGCAGGGCCATGAGACAGCGATGACTCGTGACGACGTCGAACCTGTTTCCCTCGTACGGGAGGTCGAGCACCGACGCCTCCCGGAACTCGATCGAGAGATCGGGCTGCGTCTCGCGCAGGCGTCGGCGCGCTCCCTCGACCATGTTGGCGGAGTAGTCGATCCCGTGCGCCTCGATCGATCGCTCCGTTGCGTAACGGCGGAGCGCAACGCCGAGCCCGCAGCCGACGTCGAGGACGGCGTCGCCGTCACGGATCGCCTCGAGGCCGAGATCGATCTCCAGATCCCGAAGGTTGAAGTCGCAAGCCGTCGTCCGATCGTCGAGCGTCTTCGCGATCTCGTCGTACCGGCTCTTGAGAAGAGTGTCGTCGTCGATGCCCATGTATCCAGGTCTGCCGAAAGCGACGGCTGAGCGTACCAGCCCGCTCGGGGGCCGCCGTCAGCATGATTCGGCGCGTGAACGGCGACCCGAGCTCGAGCGGCGAGCGACGCCCGCGCCTGCTCGTCCTGAACCAGTACTACGCGCCGGCGGTCGAGGCGACGGGTCAGCTGCTGGCGCAGCTCTGCGCCGATCTCTCCGGCCAGTGGGACGTGACGGTCGTCACCGGAAGGCTCGCGAGCGCGCCGGCCGGCCGCGAGACACGAGACGGCGTCGAAGTGCTCCGGGTGCGGTCGACGACGTTCGAGCGGCGCCGGCTCTCGCTCCGCGCGCTGAACTACGCGACCTTCCTGGCGCAGGCGCTTCGCGTCGCCGTGACGAAGGAACGGCCGGACGTCGTGCTCGCCATGACGGACCCGCCGGTGATCGGCGACCTCGCGTGGATCGTCGCGCGCCGCTTCGGCGTCCCGCTCGTCGTCGTCTCGCAGGACGTGTTTCCCGAGACGGCGGTGCGGCTGGGACGGATCCAGAACCCCGCCGTCATTTTCGCGCTGCGCGTGCTCGTCAACGCGTACCTGCGCCGCGCCGACCGCGTAGTCGCGATCGGCGAGACGATGCGCAAGCGCCTCGTGGCGAAGGGCGCGCGCCCTGACCGCGTCACCGTCATCCCCAACTGGGTCGACACGACTGCGCTGACACCGGTGCCGTCCGACAACGCCTGGGCAAAGGCGAACGGCTTCGAGGGCAGGTTCGTCGTCATGCACTCGGGCAACGTCGGGCACGCCCAGGACCTGGACTCGCTCATCAGGGCGACCAAGTTGCTCGACGACGTCGACGACCTGAGCGTCGCGGTGGTCGGTGGCGGCACGCGGCACGCGGAGCTCGTTGCGCTCGCACGCGAGCTGCGCGCGGACCGGGTCCGCTTTCTGCCGCACCAGCCGCGCGAGACGCTCGCCGAATCACTCTCCGCGGCGGACCTCCACGTCGTCGGTCTCGCTCGCGGGCTGGCGGGCTACGTCGTCCCGAGCCGGCTCTACGGCGTCCTCGCGGTCGCGCGTCCGGTCATCTGCGCGGCGGATGCCGAGAGTGAGACGGCGCAGCTCGTCCGGCGTGTCGGCTGCGGGGTCGTCGTCGCACCCGGTCGCCCCGACCTGCTCGCGCACGCGATCCGCCGCGCGCGCTCCGGCGAGCTCGACCTCGCCGACATGGGCAACCGCGGGCGCGACTACGTCACGCAGGAGGCCGATCGGCGCGTGGCGGTCCAGCGCTACCGCGCGCTCCTCGACGGGCTGCTCTGATGACGCGCTGAACCGCGTCGAGCACGTCGAACGCGAAGCCGCCGAAGCGGCCGTAGAACATGCGGTAGTACAGCCGCATTGCCTCCTGAAAGCACCGCTCCGCATCCGCGCTCGCCACCTGCTCCGTCCCGCCCTTGCGCCAGTGGTGGAAGAGGAACGCGTCGGCGCGGTACCAGCCGTGCAGCCCGAGACGTCCGAGCTTCTTCGCGAGCTCGTGTTCCTCCCAGTACATGAGCGCCCGTTCGTCGAAGCCGCCGACCGCAAGGAACTCGTCGCGACGCACGAGCACGGCAGCCGCGCTGACGGTGTCGGCCGGGCCCGACAGATCGCGGGACAGCCGTGCGCGCGAGTGCCGGCGTGCGATCGGATTGCCCGGCCACGCGGCGTTCGCGTACGTCTTGACGCCGAGCAGGTACGCGAGCCCGGCGACGCGCTCGCCCTGGGGGGCGAGGTTGCCGTCGTCGCCGCGGAGCTTCGGCGCGACAAAGCCGATCGACGGGTCGTGGTCGAGCGTCTCGGCCAGCTTCGCGATCGATTCCGAGTCGGTGACGTACGTGTCGGGGTTGAGCACGAAGACGTACGGCAGGCTCGCGCGCCGTACGCCCTGGTTCACGCCGCCGCGAAAGTGCACGTTCTCGGCGTTCCGCTCGTACGCGATCCACGGGGAGGAGGGAGCGTCGGAGCCGTCGGCGCTGTTGTCGACGACGACGACCTCTCCCACGCGCCGCGGCCGATGCTGCTCGAAGGAGCGCAGGCACTCGGCGAGGACGTCGGGCGTGCGGTAGACGACGATGACGACCGAGACGTCGCCGGACGGATCGAGGGGCGACGTACGATCGCTGTGTGCGGCTGCTCTTCCTGGCAGGGCGCGACCCAGACTATCTGCAGGACGCCGTCTACCACGGTCTCGTCACGCTGCTCGGGCCGGACAACGTCGCCGAGTACCCGGAGAACGAGCGCTACCACGGTGCGGTGCCCGCCGACGCGCGCGTGCCGATGCTGTCGTTTGCCTTTCCGCGCGCGTCGGCGCGCGAGCTCGTCGAGCTTGTCCATTGGGCGGACGCGATCGTGATCGCGTCGCTACGTGACAGCGTGATCGAGCACGTGCGCCGCGTCGTCGAGCTGCAGCCGCGTAAGCCGCTCGTGGTCGTCGACGGCGAGGACCATCCGTACATCCATGGGATCGCTCCGCGGGCCGACGCGTACTTCAAGCGCGAGACACTGCGGCGCGCGCTGCGCCTGCGCGCACGGATGCCGCTGCGCCGGCTGTACCACCGGCGGAAGTACCCGGACCGCTGGCACGACCCGCTGCGGCGCGAGATCGCCGTGGCCACCGCGGCGTCGCCCGCCGTCCTGCCGCTGCCGTTCGGGCTCATCGACACCGGCTTCGAGCCGTCGGCGGAGAAGGACGTCGACGTGACGTTCCTCGCCCGTCCGACGAGCCCCGAGCGGGCGGCCGTGACCGACGCGCTGCGTGCGCTCGGCCGCGACGGCGCCGTCGTGCAGAGCGCGCCCGAGTCCGCGCTGCCGTGGGCGGAGTACATGCGCCTGCTCTCGCGGAGCAAGATCGGCGTCAGCGTGCGCGGCCTCGGCTACGACACCTACCGCTACTGGGAGATCCCGTATGCCGGCACCTTGCTCCTCGCGGAGACGCCGCAGACGGTCATCCCGGAGAACTTCGTCGACGGGCGTGAGGCCGTGTTCGCGCCGGTGGAGCGATTGGCCGAGCGCGCGCGGGAGCTGCTCGACCACGATACGCGCGAGATCGCGGACGCGGGCCGGCGCAAGCTGCTCGGAAGCCACACGAGCGTCCACCGCGCAAGAGCAGTGCTGCAACGCGTCGAAGCGCTCGCATGATCAGACGCGAGAACCCGATCGTCAGCGCACTCTTCCTGGCCGCCGTCTTCTGCGCGAGCTTCGACAAGGTGCACTGGGCCGCCGCCGGCACCGTCTATCTCGCGGACGTCGTGTCGATCCTGTTCCTCGTCGCGTGGGCGATCGACCGGCTTGCGACGCCCGTCCACCGTGTGACGCGCACGGTCGCCGTGCTGATCGTCTTCTTCTTCGCGTTCCTGCTCGTCTACCTGATCGGCTTCTTCAACCTCGACACGCAGGATGCGGCGAACCAGTTCGGCAAGGGCATCGTCAAGTGGGCAATCCACTTCGCGTTCCTGATCGTCGCCGTCGCGTACCTCGCCGGCCGCTCGCGGCGCTACTACTGGCGCACGCTCACGTGGTTCTTCGGCGGCATCACGTTCAATGCCGTGTATGGACTGCTCCAGCTCGTCGTCGCGCAGGCCGGCGGCAACCTCGACTCGCTCTTCGTCAAGCCGCTGACGCGCGGCGCGAGCGCGATCAACGTCTACGGATCGATCCAGGGCACGAGCGTGTACCGCCCGAACGCTCTCACCGGCGACCCCAACCACCTCGGGATCATGCTGCTCCTGCCGCTCCTCGTCATCTCGCCGATCTACCTCCGCCTCGAGCCGGGGCACCGGTTGCGGAGGAAGCTCGCCGTGCTGATCGCGTTCCTGCTCCTCGTCGACCTCGCGACGCTGTCGCGGAGCGGCGCGCTCGGCTTGATCGTCGGCGCTCTCGTCCTCGTCGTGCCCTACCGCCGCCTGCTCTGGACGCGCGCCGCGGCGCTGCCGCTCGTGCTCGTCGCGATACCGGTGACGCTTGTCGTGCTCCGCAGGCTCGACTTTTTCGAGACGGTCATCCGCTCGCGCCTCTCGACGAGCGGCCAGGGCACCTCGACGCACTTCGGCATCTACGGCTTCATCCCGGACGTGCTGCACCTGCACCCGCTCTTCGGCCTCGGCTACAACAACTTCTCCGTCTACTACGAGTTCGTCACCGGCAAGACGAACTGGGGCCCGCACTCCTACTACGTGGCGCTGCTCGTCGAGGGAGGGCTCGTCGGCACCGCGCTCTTCCTCGGCTTCCTCGGCTACGTGCTGTATCGGCTCGGCGTCGCGCGCCACATCGGCCGTGCGCTCGCGGCGGTCGGCAACCCGCTTGCCGCGCGCGTGCGGCCGCTCGCGTGGGGGATGACCGCGGCGCTGCTCGGCACCATGGCGGCGAACGCGTTCTACCTGACGCTGTCGTTCTTCTACTTCTTCGTCTTCTGTGCGATCGCGCTCGCGACGCCGATCGTCTTCGGGCGGTCGCTCACGGCTGCTGAGCCTTAGAAGCGCTGCGCTCGATGTTCATCTCGTCGACGACGGGCTCCGGGCGATCGCCGAAGAGCTGCCGCACGGTCATGCCGACGATCTTCCAGTCGAGCCAGAACGTCCAGTTGTCCACGTACCACGCGTCGAGCTCGAAGCGCTTCGGCCACGGGATCGAGTCCCGGCCGTTCACCTGCGCCCAACCGGTGATGCCGGGCTTCACCGCGAGGCGCCGGCGGTCCGATTTGCTGTAGTTCGCGACCTGCTCGACGATGTCCGCACGTGGGCCGACGAGGCTCATCTCGCCTCGCACGACGTTGAAGAGCTGCGGCAGCTCGTCGAGGCTCGTACGTCGGAGGAAGCGGCCGCTGCGCGTGATGCGCGGATCGTTCTCGACGAAGCCGAACGGATCAGCGGTGATGCCGAGTTGCTTGTTCAACTCGACCGCGTTCCGCACCATCGTGCGGAACTTGTACATCCTGAACACGCGTCCGTCCTTGCCGACGCGCGGGTGCGCGAACAGGACGGGGCGGCCCGTCTCGAGCAGGATCCACAGCGCGTCAGCGGCGAGCACCGGGGTGAACACGACGAGCGCCGACGCCGCGAGCACGCGGTCGAGGGCGTGCTTGAGACGGGCCGAAGGCGTGTTCCGGACGAGCGAGCTCACCGACGTATCATCGCCGCAGTGCGTGTAGCGATCGTCGATCCCGCGAGCGCCACGCCGCCGTACGACCACAGCCTCGCGTCCGCGCTCGCGCGCCGCGGCCACAGCGTCGATCTGCTCACGTCTCCCTTTCCGTTCGGTCCCGTTCCGGACCCCGTCGGCTATCGGCGCGACGAGCTCTTCCTGCCGGTCAGCGGCAGGATACTGGCGCGGAATCCGCGCGCGCGGGCGCGGTTCGTGCTCAAGGGAGCCGAGTACCTGCCGAGCGTGCGGCGGCTGTTGCGCCGCTTGCGGGAGCTCGAGCCGGACGTCGTGCACGTGCAATGGCTCGCGCTGCCGCGGCTCGACGTGCGCTGGCTGCGCCGCGTCGCCGGCGGACTGCCGACGGTGTACACGGCGCACCACGCGCTGCCGCGCGACGCGGGCGCGCGCGTGGACGCGCGGCGCCAGGTGTACGACATCGTGCGGCGCGTCGTCGTGCACTCGCGGCAGCGCGTCGACGACCTCGCGGCGCTGGGCGTCGCGCGCGAGCGCGTCGCGTACATCCCGCACCCGGTGTTCGAGCTCGACACGCCGACGGATCCCGCGCCGCCCGCAGGATCGACGCTGCTCTTCTTCGGCTTGATCCGCGCCTACAAGGGACTGGACGTGCTCGTCCGCGCGCTTGCGGAGCTGCCGGACGCGCGGCTCGTCGTCGCCGGCGACCCGCTCGACTCCGTCGAGCCCGCGCAGGAGCTTGCGCGCGAGGTGCACGTCGACGGACGCATCGAGTGGCGGCTCGGCTTCGTCCCCGACGAAGAGGTCGTGCAGCTGATGGCCGACGCGACCGTCGTCGTCCTGCCGTATCTGCGAACGGACGCGTCCGGCGTGCTCGCTACCGCGATCGGCCACGGGCGCCCCGTCGTCGTCAGCGACGTCGGCTCGCTCGGCGAGACGGTACGGGAGTTCGGCCTCGGCGAGGTCGCGCCGCCGGGCGACGCACACGCGCTCGCGGAAGCGTGCCGCAGACTGCTGTCCGATCCCGCGCTCCTAAAGGCCGCGTTCGAGGGAACGCGTGCAGCGCGCGCGGGGCTGACGTGGGACACGGCGGCCGCCGAGCACGAGCGCGTGTACGAGGAGGCGTCGTTACGGTGAACGCCGTGGGAGAGCGCCCTGTCGTCGTGCTCGGCCTGCTCTGGGCGGGCCTCTCGTTGGCGCGGAGCCTCGGCCGCGCGGGCGTCTCGGTGACCGGCATCTCCATGCACCCGCACGAGTTCGGCGCTCGCTCGCGCTACGTCCGGCGCGTCCGGCACGCGTACGGCGACGAGGCGGTGCTGGACGAGCTTCGCGCCTCGCTCGACGGCCAGCGGCCGGTGCTTCTGCCGGAACGCGACGATCACGTCGAGCTGCTCCTACGTCACTGGGACTCGGTCAGCCCGCTGTTCGAGATCCCGTTGCCGGCGGATCCCGATGTCGCGCAACGATTGCGGAGCAAGGCGCGGCTGCCCGAGGAGGCGGTTCGCGCCGGCGTGCCGGTGCCGCCGACGGTGGCGGCGGACTCGGAGGAGACGCTGCGCTCGCTCGAGCTGCGGCCGCCGTACCTGCTGAAGCCGGTGGAGGGCCAGCACTTCGCAGGATCGTTCGGGCAGAAGGTGATCGTCGCGCAGACGCTCGACGACCTCGTCGCCGCCTGGCGCGAGGCGAAGAAGCGTGGCTTCAACACGGTCGTGCAGGAGCTCGTGCCGAATGCGCACAACAGGATCTCGTCCCTCTTCGTGTACATCGGTCGCAGCGGCAGGCCGCTGGCAACGGTGACCGGGATCAAGGTGCGGCAGGGCCCGATCCGATTCGGGACGAGCGCCGTCTTCCGCACCAGGCCCGAGCCGCGCGTACGCGAGCTCGGCCTGCGGCTCCTCGAGAGCTCCGGCTACCGCGGGTTCGCCCAGACGGAGTTCGCCTACGACGAACGCGACGGCGAGTTCAAGCTGCTCGAGGTGAACACGCGCCCGCCCGTCTGGGCGGGGATCGCGATGAGCCGGTACTTCGACATCGCACGCGTTGCGTACGACGACCTCTGCGGCGCGCCGGAGCCGGAGAGGCGTGATTTCGAGGACGACGTCTCGTGGAGCTTCCTCGCCAAGGACGTCTACGTGTCGCTCGCGCTCGCGCGCCGGCGCGAGCTCACGGCGCGCGCGTTCGTCTCGCCGTACCTGCGGCGGAAGAAGGTCCGCGCCGTGCTCGCTGCGGACGATCCGCTGCCGGCGCTCGGCGTGCTCGGCTACCTCGGCTCGAAGCTCTCCTGAAGCAAGTCGACGCAGCCGACTGGGACGAGACGCTCGACGGGCTCGGGCTCGTCGACGCGTACCTGCGACGTGCGTACGTCGAGAGCGCGTGCATCCTCGAGCCGGGGGAGCCGGTGCTGCTCGAGGACGGCGACGGCGCCTTCGCGCTGATCCGCCGCTCCGACCCGGTCGACGTGATCACGCCGTACGGCTACGGCGGACCCGCCGGACGCGACGTGCGCGAGTTCTGGCGCACGTACGACGGGTGGTGCCGTGCGAACGGCGTGGTGACGACGTTCGTCCGTTTTCATCCCCTGTACGCGAACGCGCGCGAGGCGCCGATTCACGTGGAGCCGCTCGCGCCGACGATCGCGTGGCGGCTCGAGCAGGACGACCTTGTTGCACCGATGCATCTCAACCACCGGCGGGCCGTGCGCAAGGCGCAGAAGGCGGGCGTCACGGTGACGGCGGGTGAAGGCGTCGGCGACTTCGTGCCGCTCTACGAGGAGACGATGCGCCGCGCCGGGGCGGCGGCGTTCTACTTCTTCGGCGCTGCATATTGGGGTGCGCTGGAGCGCGCGGGCGTCGTGCGGTTCGACGCGCAGCTGGACGGCGACGTCGTCGCGAGCGCCTTGTGCCTCGCGTCGCCGCCGTGGCTGCACTACCACCTCGGCGCGAGCTCCGACGAGGGACGCAGGATCGGCGCCATGCATCTGCTCTTCCTCGAAGCGGCGACGTGGGCGCGCGCGCGGGGCTACGAGCGCTTCCACCTCGGCGGCGGCGTCGGCGGGCGCGAGGACTCGCTGCACGAGTTCAAGCGCCGCTTCGATCCGGAGGGCCTCGTCGACGCAGCTGTCGGCAAGGCCGTGCACGACGAGGACGCGTACGCGCGGCTGACAGGGGGTGAGACCGGCTTCGACGGCTTCTTCCCGGCCTACCGAGCGGTTACGGTGGCGACGTGATCGTCGTCGGGGTGCTGTTCTGGGCGAGCCTCGCGGCGATCCTCTGGACGCACATCGGCTATCCGGTCGCAGCGGCGCTGCTCGCGCGCCTCCGCACCCGTCCCGTCCGCAAGGCGGATGTCACTCCGGCCGTCACGATCATCATCCCGGCGCACGACGAGGAGGGTGTGATCGCCGCGCGGCTCGACAACCTGCTCGCGCTCGACTACCCCCGCGAGCAGCTCGAGATCGTCGTCGCCTCCGACGCGTCGACGGACGGCACCGACGCGATCGTCCAGAGCTACGCCGCGCGCGATCCGCGAATCCGCCTGCTGCCGCTCCCGCGCGGCGGGAAGCTCGCCGCGCTGAACCGCGCCGTGAGTGAGAGCGCGCGCGAGGTCGTCGCGTTCTCCGACGCGAACTCGACGTGGCAACCCGACGCGCTGCGCAAGCTCGTCCGCAACCTCGCCGACGACGACGTCTCGTACGTCTGCGGGAAGCTGCGCCTGGAACGCCCGGACGGAACCAACCGCGAGGGCGTCTACTGGCGCTACGAGCTGTGGCTGCGCGAGAGCGAATCGCGGCTCGGCTCCATCACCGGCGGGAACGGGGCGATCTACGCGGTGCGCCGCACCGACTACGTGTCGCACCGCTTCGGACAGGATCTCGGCCTCCCGGACGCGATGGTCAAACAGGGGAAGCGCGCCGTCTACGAGGCCGAGGCCGTCGCGTCGGAGAGGCCTCCGGGCAACGTCGAGGAGGAGTACCGCCGCAAGGTGCGCATGTTCCCGTGGGCGTGGCAGCACATGTTCCAGGGCCGGATGCTGTCCGGCGTCGGGCCGCTCTACCTCTTCGAGCTCGTCTCGCACCGCGTGCTCCGCTACGCGAGCGGGCTCCTGCACGTCGTGCTGCTCGCCACGAGCATCGCGCTCGCGTCGCACGGCCTCGTCTACGCCGTCGTGCTCGCGGGGCAGCTTCTCTGGCTGGCACTGGCGGCGCTCGGGCGCCTGCGGATCCGTATCCCCGGCGCAGGTCTCGCGTACTACTACTTCCTCGTCACCTGGGCGACGATCGCGGCACTCGTCAGCTACCTGCGCTTCGGCGTATCGCCGCACTGGGAGCGCGCCGAGGGCGCCCGCTAGCCGCTCGCACTAGAGTTACCGGCGATGTCGAGCCGGGTCGGGCGCATCGCAGCGATGTTCGCGGTCGCGTTCGTATGCGCGTGCGGCGCAGGCTCTGCGCGCACTGCGGACGACCGCGACCTCTCCGCGTACGCGGGGCTCGGGACGTGGGTCGATCTCTACGACCACCAGGTCCTCGCGAAGCCCGAGGCCGAGGTCGCGAAGATGGCGAAGCGCGGCGTCGGGACGCTCTACCTCGAGACGTCGAACTACCAGATGCGGAACGACATCGTGAATCCCGCGCGCGTCGCGCGCTTCGTCGAGGCGGCACACGCGAACGGCATGCAGATCGTCGCGTGGTACCTGCCGTCGTTCACGAACCTCGCCCGCGACAAGCGCCGCTCTCTCGCGGCGATGAGGTTCACGACGGCGGGCGGCGAGCAGTTCGACTCGTTCGCGCTCGACATCGAGTCGAGCGTCGTCAAACCCCCGGCCGTGCGGAGTGCACGGCTCGTGACGCTGTCCCGCCGACTACGTGCCGCCGACCCGGACCTGACGCTCGGCGCGATTGTTCCGGCGCCGCGCGGGATGCAGCGGCTGCCGTGGTACTGGCCCGGCTTCCCGTTCGTGGAGCTGGCACGGACGTACGACGTCTTCCTGCCGATGGGCTACTTCACCTACCGCTCGAGACTTGCGAGCTTCACCGGCGTCTACACGCAGCTGAACATCACGCTCCTGCGCACCTGGACGGGCAATCCCGCGTTGCCCGTGCACCCGATCGGCGGCATCGCCGACGCAGCCTCGACCGCGCAGGTGCGTGCCTTCGCACGCGCCGCACGGAACGGCAAGTCCCTCGGCGCGAGCATGTACGACTTCGCGACGACGAGCGCCGGACAGTGGCGCGAGCTGCGGGTCGCGAACGACCTGCCGCTCAGCACTCCTAGCGGCTGACCGGCAGCAGCTCGCTCGTCGTGCGCGAGACCTCGCCGGGGTTGACCCGGTCGACGATGCGCACGTCGAACCGGTAGCCCGCGGCCGAGAGCTTCGTCTTCGGCAGCTCGAGCGTGATCGGCCGAGCGCCCCCGGTCAGCTTGCCGCGGCGCGCCGCGACGGGGCGGCCGCTCCCATCCGCGAGCGTGATCACGTAGAGGCAGTCGCGGACGCAACCGAGCACGACCGATGCCGGAGCCGACGCGTCGAGCTCTGTGGGGAACCGAAGCGTGTCGGCGCCCGAACGCGACGCCAGCCCCGGGCAGACGACGGTTCCGCGCTGCGTCGGTCCCGCGGCGGCGGAGACGAGCGGCGCCGACGCTTTCGAGTCGCCGCTTGCATAGACGATGCCGCTCGCGGACTGCGCGACGGCGTTGTCGTCGACGAGCCGGTCGAGGACGATCGCGCTGATCGTCGTCGAGCACGCTGTCGAGGCGATCAGCCGCGCATAACCATCCCCCTGCTCCTTCGCCGACACCGCCGACGGGTCGGGCAGCTGGCTCTTCGGGTACCACGCGAGCTGGTCGGACGGGATCGTCGTGGGCGTCGCGAGGCCGTCGATCAGGAGCGGCGGCGCGCGGCCGAAGACGTCTTCGAGCGTCGAGAGGAGTTGCGGGACGTCGTCGGCCGTCCAGCCTGCGGCCGTCGCGCCGGCGGGACGGAAGGCGAACACGTCGACGTCTTCCGGCGGGAGAGCCCGCGCGAGCGCAGTCAGCGTCGCCTTCGGCGACGAGCTGCCGTCGACGAGCGGCGCCAGCGCGACGTTCGGGAGCGCCGCCTTGACCGCGTCGTGGACGGCAACGTACGCCGCTGCGTAGTCGGCGATGCCGGTCGCGGCGACCGCGGGCGAGAGCGTCAGATAGCGCATCCCCGGCACCTGCTGAACGAGCGCCGCCGCGTACTCCGCCAGCGCAGTCCTCGTCGAATCGTCGGTCGGCGGCGCTGCCGTCCGGAGCTCGAGCAGCACCTGGCTCCCCGTCAGCTGCCGCAGCGCAGCCACCAGCGCGAGCTCCGGCATGGTCTGGCCCGTAGGCCAGTCGACGGCGATGCGGACGAGGTGCAGGCCGAGCTTCTGCGCGCGTGCGGCCTGAACGGGGTCGTCGAGGCCTGCGCCGATGAAGAGCGGCACGCGCTTCGCCGGGCTTGCCGCGGCCGCCCGCACCGTGCCGCTGATCGTGCCGCCGCCGACGCGGACGATCGGCGGCGCGTCGAATGAGGAGCGGTTGCCGGCCCAGTCGACCGCATTCACGTGGATCGGGTAGATCCCGGCGCCGTTCGGTTCCCTCCAGCCGATGGTGTGCCAGCCGTCGCGCATGCCGTAGCGCTGGGTCACGCCTGCCGCCGAGTACGCCGTCACCGTCGCAGGCTTCGAGAGCCAGAAGCGAAGGGCGCCGAGCGGCCCGTGCTCGAGCCGGAAGGCGGGCGGCTGTCGCAGGTATCCGCCGAAGCGCCTGGCCGCGTCGGCGAAGCGGGCATCGGCCGTCGACAGCGAATTGAGGAGATCCACCACGTACTTCTGGTACTCGAGCGTCGAAAGCGTCGCCGGCAGCGAGTAGTAGCTCCAGTACCCGGTGTCGAAGCGCGGGAGCATCGCAATCGCCGTCGTCTGCATTCGCGTGGCGAGCGCGTCCGCGCGCCTGTCGCGCGCCTTCGCCGCGTACGTCTTCAGCGAGTAGACCGTCTGCAGCTGTGCGTTGAGAACCGCTGTCGAATCGAAGGAGTAGAGACGGACCCAAGGTCCGGCGGAGACGTTGGTGAGGAGTCGCGCGGGAATCACGCGATATGCGCCGCGCGCAGCTGCGAGATATGTCGATGCCGAATCCGGCACGAGTTCGGCCGCGCGCGTGTAACCCTGCGACGCCACCGCCTGCGCCATGCCCGAGAGCCACGGCGCCTTTCCGCCGCCGTAATCGAAGTAGTACTCCCAGGCGATGCCGCTGAACTGATGTGAGCCTCGCGCCGCGAGCGCGTTGCCGAGCCGCCGCGTACCGGCGACGTCCTTGGCCCAGACGCGCTGGTTGAGCTCGACGAACTCCGCCAGAGGATGGAACTCGAAGCAGCGCCCCGAGAAGAAGCGGTAGACGAGCCCGTCGGCGTCCTTGATGTCGGTGTGGCTGGGAGGCGGCCCGTGGCGCGCGAAGTAATCGTCGTTGGCCTTCAGCTGGCCGGTCACTGCGAGCGCGCGCGGTTTCGTGAGGCGGCCCGATAGTGCGGCGAGTTCCGACAGCGCGACATCGATCGGATCCGCCCGCTCGCTCGGCAGCCGGCGGATCAGGCGTGCGGCGCGGTCGATCTCGGCGCGGCTACGCGCGGCGGTCGCGCCGTCGATCCAGCCGGACTGGAGAGCACGCTTTACCGCGACGCGCGCCTGCAGCTGCACGGGAAGCATCCGCGTCGGCGCCGCAGGAGCCGAGCCCGCTGCAAGGAAGCCAATGAAGGCAACCGCGATCCAGGCGATCCCCCTCATGCCCTGCAACAGGCTATCGTCGTTCTCCTCGATGTGTAGGCGAGCGCTCTTCCTCGCCGTCGCGCTGCTCCTCTTCTCGGGGACCGCCGCCGCGCTCCTCCCCGTCGCGCGTCCCGCGTCGGCGCAGCGTTTCGCGCCCCATCCGCGCCCGGTGTTCAGGCTGCCCACGCCGCTGCCGCAGCGGACGATCACGCTGCCGATTCTCATGTACCACCTGATCGGCCCGATCAGGGCTGATCAGCCGGCGATCACGCAGCGGCTGACGGTCGAGCCCGTCGACTTCGCCGCGCAGATGCGCTGGCTGAAGCGCGCCGGCTTCCACGCCGTGTCGCAGCAGCAGGCGTTCGCGGCGCTCGAGCACGGAGCGAAGCTCCCGCCACACCCGATCATGATCACGTTCGACGACGGCTATCGCGACGTCTGGGCGAACGCGCTTCCGGTCCTGACGCGGTTGCACATGCCCGCGACCGCGTACGTGATCACGAGTCGCATCTCGGACTTCGATCCACGCACCCTCACCTGGGGGCAGCTCCACGCTCTCGAGCGCAACGGCGTGACGATCGGCTCGCACACCGTCACGCATCCCGATCTGACGACGCTCTCGGACGCAGACGCGTTCGCCGAGCTACGGAACTCGCGCCGCCGGCTCGAGCGGCACCTGAAGAGGCCGGTGCAGTGGTTCGCGTATCCGGCCGGAGCGCACGACGCGCGCATCGTCGAGCTCGTGCGTCGCGCGGGGTACGTCCTCGCCGTGACGACGCAGCCGGGTGCGGCGCAGTCCGCGCAAACGCCGCTCGAGCTGCACCGGTACGAGATCCTCGACTCGACGCACGTGAGCGGCCTCGCCGCGCTGCTCGCAAGCGTGCGTGGGTAGAGTCGGCGCGCGATGGCGACGACACGTACCCGCCCCGCGCCGCCGGACCTCGACGCCGAGGAGGAAGTCGATCTCGGGCACTACGGGCACGCGCTCCTCTCGCGCTGGTGGCTGCTGCTCGCCGGGCTTGTCGTCGGCGCGATTTTCGGCTACCTGAGCACGCTCGGCGGCACGCAGGTGTACCGAGCGCAGGCGGTGACGTACATGGGGCAGCCGCTCGGGGCGGGCACGGCGCAGGTTCAGGCGCTGAATACGAACCCGTCGGCGGCGAAGACGATCATCACGTCCGACGCGGTCGTTCGTCGAGTCGCGCGCAAGGCCGGCATGACCGAGGGTCAGATTCGCAACGGCACCTCCGAGACGGCGGTGCAGGGATTCAACGCCAGGCTGAACCAGACGCCGTTGATCGCGATCACCGTGAAGGGCCCGGAGCCGGGGAAGGCCGCGCGCGCAGCGGACAACCTGGCGAACGTGCTCGTTACGGCGCTGTCCGGCATCTCGGCCCCGAAGATCAAGGTCTTCGACCAGCAGATCGCGACCGATACGGCTTGCATCAAGACCGTGAACACCGCGCTCAGCCAGTCGGAGCTATCGACGACCGAAAAGATCCTTCTTCAGGGTCGCCTGCAGGGCTGCCAGGCCGATCTCACGACGACGACGCAGCTCTGGCTGCTGGCGAAGAACGTCGAGGCCCCGCGAGTCATCACGCAAGCCGTCGCCGAGAAGACGGCGGCGCGCAGCCACCGGAACGCGACGGCCGTCGGCGCTCTGATCGGGCTCATCCTCGGCGGCATCGCGGCTCTCGTCTGGGACCCGATCGTGCGCCGGCACACCCGGCACGCGTGATTCGCGTCTCGTTCATCGTTCCGGCCTACAACGAGGCGGCGACGATCGGCGAGGTGCTCGCGCGCGTGGAAGCGCTCGACCTCGACAAGCAGATCGTCGTCGTCGACGACGGCTCGACCGATGCCACGCCGCGCCTGCTCGCCGAGTGGTCGGGCCGCGACGGCTTTCACGTGATCACGCAGGCGAACCGCGGCAAGGGCGCCGCGATCCGCGCCGCGATTCCCGTCATCGACGGAGACATCGCGGTGATCCAGGACGCGGACATGGAGTACGACCCGAACGAGGTGCCCGAGTTGATCGAGCCGATCCGGCGCGGAGCGGCCGACGTCGTGTTCGGCTCGCGTCTCTCCGGCGGCCGGCCACAGCGCGCGTACCTCTTCTGGCACCTGGTCGGCAATCGGTTCCTGTCGCTGCTCACGAACGTCCTCTACAACACGACGATCTCCGACATGGAGACCGGCTACAAGGCGTTCCGCACGGACGTCCTGCGCTCGCTCGACCTGCGCGAGGACGACTTCGCGATCGAGCCGGAGATCACGGCGAAGGTCTGCAAGCGCAAGCTGCGCGTCTACGAGCTGCCGATCTCCTACTACGGACGCTCGTACGCGGAAGGCAAGAAGATCACCTGGCGCGACGGCTTCAAGGCGATGTTCGTGCTCGTGCGCGTCCGCATCTCCGGCTGATGCTCGAAGGCAAGTCGATCGCGGTCGTCGTGCCCGCCTACCGCGAGGAGGAGCTGATCGGCGCGACGCTCGGCGGCATCCCCGGGTTCGTCGATCGCATCTACGTCGTCGACGACGCCTCGCCGGATGCAACCGCTGAGCACGCGCGCACGTTCGGAGACTCGCGCGTCTCGGTCCTGACGCACGAGCGCAACCGAGGCGTCGGCGCCGCGATCGTCACCGGCTACGACCGCGCGCTCGCGGACGGCATCGACGTCACGTGCGTGATGGCCGGCGACAACCAGATGGATCCGGGCGAGCTCGAGATGCTCGTGCGCCCGGTCGTGCGCGGCGAGGTCGACTATGCGAAGGCGAACCGCCTCTTCAGCGGCGAGGCGTGGCGTGTGATCCCGCGGCACCGCTACGTCGGCAACGCGATCCTCTCGCTGCTGACGAAGATCGCGTCCGGGTACTGGCACGTCGCGGATTCGCAGTCCGGTTACACGGCGATCTCGCGCGAGATGCTCGCGCAACTCGACCGGCACCGCATCTACCGCGGCTACGGCTTTCCGAACGACATGCTCGTGCACCTGAACGTGTGGAACGCGCGCGTGCGCGACTTCTCCTCGCGACCGGTGTACGGCGTCGGTGAGCGCTCCGGGATCAAGATCCGCCGCGTCGTGCCGCGGATCTCGTGGCTCCTCCTCAAAGGCTTCCTGTGGCGGCTGCGCGAGAAGTACGTGATCCGCGACTTCCACCCGCTCGTGTTCTTCTACGCCCTCGGGCTCGTGATGACGCTTGCGGGGCTCGTCCTCGGCGTCGTCGAGACCGCGCTGCGGATCGCGGGTAACGCGGTTTCCGTAGGAACGGTCGTTCTCGTCGCGCTGCTGCTCATTGCCGGCTCGCAGTTCACGCTGTTCGCCATGTGGTTCGACATGGAGTCGAACAAAGACCTGCGGTAAGGAGTTCGTTAGGACCGGCGCGCCGTCCGGAACCCCTCGCTACCCTCACCCGCAGATGCCGACCGCTGTGGTGACGGGAGGCGCGGGTTTCCTCGGCTCGCACCTCTGCGACAAGCTTCTGGCGCGCGACTATCGGGTTATCTGTCTCGACAACCTCGAGACCGGCAGCCTCGAGAACATTGCGCATATCGGGCGCGGGCCCGAGTTCGAGTTCCGCTACCAGGACGTCGTCGAGCACATCCGGATCGACGAAGCGGTCGACGTCGTCTATCACCTCGCGGCGCTCGCGAGCCCGATCGACTACATGCGGCTCCCGCTGCATTCGCTGAAGACGGGCTCGTACGGCACGCACAACTCGCTCGGGCTCGCGAAGCACAAGCGCGCGCGCTTCCTGCTCGCGTCGACGAGCGAGGTCTACGGCGATCCCCTGCAGAGCCCGCAGCCCGAGACGTACTGGGGCAACGTGAACCCCGTCGGCCCGCGCGGCGTCTACGACGAGGCGAAGCGCTACGCGGAGGCGCTGACGATGGCGTATCACCACCAGCAGGGCGTCGACACGTGCATCGCGCGGATCTTCAACACGTACGGCCCGCGCATGCGCCGCAACGACGGTCGCGCATCGGTGACGTTCGTCCAGCGAGCCGTCGCGGGAGCGCCGCTCACCGTGTTCGGAGACGGTTCCCAGACCCGTAGCCTCTGCTACGTCGACGACACGGTTCGTGGGCTGGTCGCACTTGCCGAGTCGGACGAGCACCTGCCGGTGAACATCGGCAATCCGGATCACGAGCTCACGATCCTCGAGCTCGCTCAGACGGTCGTCCGCGTCACCGGCTCCACGAGCGAGATCACGTTCGAGGCATCTCCGTACGACTTGACGGACGATCCGCAGGTTCGGTGTCCGGACATCACACGGGCACGCGAAGTGCTCGGCTGGCAGCCAGAGGTCGATCTCGAGGAGGGGCTGCGCCGTTGGCTGACAGCGATCGGAATGGAGGTTTCACGTGTTTAGGGGTCTGCTTGCTCTCGTCGCCGTGGCGTGCGCCGCGGTCGTCATCGCGGTGCCGTCGGCATCCGCGCGGCCGCACATGATGGTCGGCTTCCTCGATCAGGCGAGCACGTTCTACGACGCCGAGGCGACGTTCCCCGTCGTCAAGAAGCTGCGCGCGCAGGTCATTCGGGCCGACCTGTACTGGGGCGGCATGCCACTCGCGGTCGCGCGGCACAAGCCGACGGATGCCAAGGATCCAGCGGACCCGGCGTACAACTGGACGCCTTTCGACCACTTCGTCCAGGTCGCGGCGAAGTACAAGGTCAGGATCATCTTCACGATCTGGGGCACGCCGCGGTGGGCGAACGGCGGGCATTCGGCCCGCTACGCACCGACGAAGGGCAGCGATCTCGCCAACTTCGCGTACGCCGCTGCAAAGCACTTCAGCGGCAAGGAGGTCGACGCGAACGGCGTGAAGATCCCGGCCGTGCGCCTGTGGACGGCGTGGAACGAGCCGAACCAGCTCTTCCAGCTCTACCCCCAGTACAAGCGGATCAAGGGCAAGTACGTGATGGTGAGCGCGATCAACTACGCGAAGATCTGCAAGGCCGTGTACAGCGGTGTGCACGCGACGCATCTCGCAGGCGAGAAGGTTGCCTGCGGCGTGACGGCCCCGCGCGGCAACAACAATGCGCGCGGCAAGCGCGGCACGCCCTCGCCGCAGGCGTTCATGATCGCCCTCCGGAAGGCAGGCCTGAAGAAGTTCGACGCATACGCGCACAATCCGTACAACGGGCCGCGTGAGCTGCCGACGACGAAGCCGCACACGAAGGGCGCCTACACGCTCGGCAACATCGGCGACATGATCAGGCAGGTCACGACGCTGTGGGGACGCAAGCGCATCTGGCTGACGGAGTACGCGTACCAGACGAATCCGCCCGATCGCGCGTTCGGCGTCTCGTACAAGAAGCAGGCGCTCTACCTGAAGCAGGCGTTTGCGATCGCCCGCAAGCAGCCGCGCGTCGACATGATGCTCTGGTTCCAGGTGAAGGACGAGCCCGGCATCGGCGGCTGGCAGTCAGGCTTGATCACGACGCGAGGAAAGAAGAAGCCCGCTTACGTCACCTACGCCCGTTTGCCGCACTGACCAGGCTTCGGCGGCGAGCAATGGCGCCAGCGCGGCTGCGCCGATGACCAGCGACGCCACGGTTCGGTAGGCGGCCCAGCGCAGGGTCAGCTCTACGGGCACCACGGAGATCCAGAACACGAGGACGATCCCGGTGTAGGACAGGAGCGCCCACGCGGCTGCGAAGCCGGCGAGGCGCCAGCGGCGGGCGACGATCGCGCCGGCGAACGCGATCAGCGCGAAGGGGACGAGCCAGCCCCAGCCGCTCGACCAGACCTGGTGCCACACGCCCCAGAACGCGGGGCCGGCGCGCGACGAATGGTCGGCGAGATAGGCGGGATTGATCGCATCGCCGAGGCTGTACTCGGGGTTCCTGAGGCCGTGCGCGGCGGTGAAGATGCGCCAGGGCAGCAGGATCAGCGCGACGGCGACGGCGGTCCACGCCGCCGCCCGGGTGCGCGCGATCGCGACGAAGGGGATCAGCGCGGCGGCTGCGAAGAGGAGCCCCTCCGGCTTGGTCAGCGTCGCGGCGCCGAGCATCACGGCCGCGAACGGCAGGAGCGCCGCGTTCGCGTCGAGGAGCGTGCGCGCAAGCGCGACGACGCCGAGCGCGACGAACAGCGCGAGCGGGATGTCCGCCAGGTTCCCCGCCAGTTGGCGCAGCACAGAGTCCGCCGCGACGATGGCGAGGACGGCCGCTCCGACGAATGCCGCGGGGGCTCGCTCGCGCAGCAGCGTCCACAACGCCGCCGCGAAGCCGAACGCGAGCAGCGCGAGCTGGACGTGGATCAACGTGCCGTCGAACGTGTTCATCGCGCGGAAGCCCGTCGCCTCGAGCGACGGCAGGAGCAGCGGGTGCTGGAGCGGCCCGTACGGCTGCGTCGTGAACAGGCCGTGGCCGACCCCCCCGAAGTCGTACAGCGCCCGCGCCTTCATCGCCCAGATCGCCCAGCCGTCCCACTCGACGAGCGGCCGCACCGCGAACGTGCGCATCGCGTGCGCCAGCAGGAGCAGAGCCGCGACGAGCGCTCCCACGCCGACGACGAGCGACGCAAGCTCGAGTCGCCCCCGGTCTCGTGACACTGTGTTACGCGGCGCGTTCGGCAGCGAGCGGAAACGGCGCCAGCCGAAGTACCCGACTCCGCCTGCGAGCACCAGGAGCTCCCCCCACGCCATCGGCACTCCGATGAGCGCGAGATGCGCGGCGAGCCCCGCCGTCGCCGCGAGGCCGAGGATGTACGCGAGGCCGAGCCGCGCGTAGAGCTCGTCGCGCGTCCGCGCGATCCGCAGCAAGGGCAGCAGCGCTGCACCGATCACGAGGTAGAACGCGTTCACGATCAGCAGCCCGATCAACCGCGGACCCTCGCGGCGTAGTAGTTGCCGTCGGAGAACTTCTGCACTCGCGCGACGCGCACGCCGAGCGACTTTGGATCGACGCCGACGGTGAACACGATGTCCGCCTCGTCGGGCGCGTCGACCTGGATTGCCGGCAGCAGGTAATAGCGCGCGAAGATGCGGCTCGCCGTCGTACGGTCGACGCCGGTCTGGAAGCCGCCTGGCTTCGCGGCGATGTAGTAACGGTCGCCGTCACGCAGCTTCGACCGAAAGAAGTCGAACGCGTCGACCGGGAGCAGTTGCGCCGTGCCCGGCTCTTGCCTCCGCTCGGCCGGCGACAGATGAGCGAACTCCGAGTGCTGGCTCGAGAGCCAGTCCCACGTCACCGGGAAGTCGTTGATGCCCGAGCCGAGCGCCAAGAGGAGTGCCGCGACGGCGAGCGCGGCGGCCACGGTGCGCGCTCTGCCGGTCACGACGCACAAGTCTGACCACGCCCGCCGCGGCGCGCTGCAAAGGGCGTTCAGATGCGCCGCGTACAATCGAGACCCTGCCCGCGAAGCTCCACACGACACCGCGCGAGTCGCGCCTGCCGTTGCCGGAGGACGTGCGTGCGCGCAGGCCGTTCTTCCTCTCCGGCGGCTCGCTGAAAGCGTTGGCTCGCCGCACCGGGAGCGTTGGCGTGTTGCTCGTCCTCGACCTCTGCGGCCTGGCGCTGGGCGTCTACGCCGCGCTCGCGCTACGCGAGATCGTCAGCGGCTCGCGCCCGATCCTGTGGGGCCTGATCTGGCGCGACGCCGAGTCCCAGTGGCTCCCGTTCCTCGCGCTCGTGCTCGTCCTCGTGTTCTGGCAGAAGGGCATGTACGCGGAGCGAGACCGGCGCGGCGGCCTCGGGCAGGTCGTCTCCGGGCTCGTCGTCGTTGCCGTTCTCGCGCTCGCCTTCGGCGTCGGCACCGGCTACCACTTCTCGACGTTCGCGATCTTCCCGACGGCGCTCGTCCTCTCGACGGTGCTCATCGGCACGTTGCGTGCGAGCTACGACCTCGTCACGCGCGACATCTTCCGGATGACCGGCCTGACGCGAGGCGCGGTGCTCGTCGGCGCCGGCGGCAACGTCGCCGACCTGCATCGCATGCTGGGCCGCGCGCGCGGCGGCGTCGAGTACCGCTTCCTCGGCGCGGTCGCGCCCGAGCAGGAAGGCGTCGACGTTCCGGTGCTCGGCACGCTCGAGGAGCTTTCGCACGTGCTCGACGCGTACGACGTCGACGAGTTGATCGTCACCGACTCCGACCTCGACTCCGCGCAGCTGCTCAGGCTGAGCGACGAGGCGTATCGCAGCGGCGTGACGGTTCGTATTGCGGCGAAGACGACGGAGGTTCTGACGCAGCGCGTCGAGTTCGTGCCCGGCCAGGGCGTGCCGCTGTTCGAGCTGCGCCCGCCGGTGTTCGCAGGTACGGACTGGCTCGTCAAGCGCGGCTTCGATCTCGCCGTGAGCGCCGCGATGCTCGTCATCGGGCTGCCGCTGTGGATCGCGATCGCGATCGCGGTGAAGCTCTCGTCGCCCGGGCCGGTGTTCTACCGGGACCGGCGTGTCGGCCTCGGCGAGCGCGAGTTCGACATGCTCAAGTTCCGGACGATGTTCGCGGACGCTGCCGAGCGGCAGCGCGAGCTCGAGCGCGCGAACGAGGTCGGCGGCGCGCTCTTCAAGATTCGCAACGACCCGCGGGTGACGCGCGTCGGGCGTGTGCTGCGGCGCTTCTCGCTCGACGAGATCCCGCAGGTGCTGAACGTGCTGCGCGGCGAGATGAGCCTTGTTGGACCGCGGCCGCTGCCCGTGCGCGACTACCTGCTGCTCGAGGAGTGGCACCGGCGACGGTACCGCGTGCTCCCGGGCATGACCGGCCTGTGGCAGATCTCGGGGCGGTCGTCGCTCACGTTCGACGACCTCGTTCGCCTCGACTTCTACTACGTCGAGAACTGGTCGGTCTGGCTCGACATCACGATCCTTGCCAAGACCCTTCCCGCGGTGGCGAGTCGACGCGGTGCCTACTAGGACGCCGAAGATCGTGGCGGTCGCGTCGGCCGCCGACCTCGACTTCCGCTACGGGTGCACGCCCGCCTGGTGGCAGCTCTGGAAGGGCCTCTACGAGGCGGGCTGCGATCTGATCGTCACGCCCTACCGCGGCCGCGCCGTCGAGTCGCCGTGGTGGCGCACGGAGCCGAACCCGTGCTACCG
>JBJMJE010000222.1:0-2935 GCA_045806505.1 Gaiellaceae bacterium | reverse complement strand
GGCGCCGGCGTCGTGACGGAAGGCGGCATCCTGCTCCACCGCCGCGACGGCCACAACACCGCACGCATCGACGAGGTGGACGAGGACCAGCTCGACGCGGCGGACCATCAGATCAGGCGCGCGTTCGCCGCGCGCGCGGCGCTCGAGGGGCACGACCTGCTCGAGGCGCAGCTGGAGCCGGTCGAGACGCTACGTGTGGAGACGCTGTCGCGGCGCGCGCGCGTGACGCTCGAGGAAGGGATCTGGTCGCAACTCGAGGTGTCCCTCGGCGCCGCTGCGGTCCTCGGCAAGCTGGACGGGCGTCCGCTACGCGAGCTGAGGCCGACGGATGCGGCCGTCGCGGCATGCCGCGAGCTGCTCGAGCTCGGAGCGTTCGAGGTGCGCGCTACATCCGCGCCTTGAGCGCGAGGACGCCCGAGACGAACGGCTTCGTCACCTTGAAGATCCCCTGCTCCCGCACGGCCTTCTCGCCCTGGTACCACGCGGCGAGCGCAAGCCGCTCGCTGCCGCGGAAGTTGCCGAGCAGGTGGCGCAGGTAGAGCACTCCGGTCTCGATGTCGCCGTCGAGGCTCTTCGGCAGCGCGTGTCCGACGAGGACCTGCTCGACGAACTCACGCGTGACGGGCAGCGTTTGCAGCACGCCGCGCGCGCCGGCCTTCGAGACGACGTTCGGCTGGTAGCCCGACTCCATCCACGCCAATGCGCGCAGCAGGTGCGGCGAGAGGCCGTAGTGACCCGCCCAGTAGTCGAGCCGCGCACGCACCTCCGTCGGCGACGCGGTCAGCGCCGGCGATGTCGACGACGCGAGCGTGTAGCCGGGAATGCGCAGCTTGGTGCCGATCAGCAGGACGCGCCTCGAGCTCAAGCCGTTGGCGCGCGCAAGCGTGCGCAGCGACACGTGGAACCGCTGCGCGATTGCGGTAAGCGAGTCGCCGGGCTTCACGACATACGTGCGCGAGAGCGATGTCGAGACCGAGACGCGCTGCGGGCGGACCGGCAGCCGGTCCTGCAGCACGAGAGCGGCCACGGTCTTCGGCCCGACGACGCCGTCGGAGGCAAGGCGAACCTGTCGCTGGTAGCGCCGTAAAGCCTTGTCCGTGGCCGTGCTCAGGTAACCATCGAGCGGCCCGTTGTACATGCCGTGGCGCGTGAGCAGGAACTGCAGCACGGAGACGTCGTAGCCGAACAGGCCAGGCCGCATGATCCGGGAGCCGAAGAGCGGCCGGCCGAGCGGCCCCAGCGACCAGCGCGTGCGCTTATCGGCGAGGCCGGTCACGTGCAAATGCGCGCGGTGCTGGGCGGCGCGAACCGCGGCAACGGTCTGCGGCCCGACGAGCCCGTCGATCGGGCCGTGGTAGAGGCCGAGCGCACGCAGCGCGACCTGGAGTCCCGCGTGCTGCGCATTGACGTACGCGCCGGCCGGCGATGCAAACACCATCGCCGCGACCCCTACGACGAAGAACACCCTTAACTTCAAGGCCGACTTCTTTCGGCCCCGGCCGGCTCGCTCCTCCCTACGGCTGCGAATCCCGCGCGTGCTTCTCGCTTTCGAGCGCCTGGAGCCGCTCCGCGAGCTCGGCGGCACGCTCACGCTGGGCTTCGGCGACCTCGCGATAGTGCGCGGCGCGCCAGCGGCTGCTTCGTGCGATCGCAACCGTGATCGCGAGCGGCGTATCGCTCGACTCCACGACCTGCTCCGCGAGAGCGTGGATGCTCGAGCGCGAGCTTCGCGCGCCGTAGCGAAGAACCTCGAACGCCTCCTCGACCGTCCACCCGAAGCGCTCGCCCAGGATGCCCTTGGCCTGCTCGATCACGATGCGCGAGCGGAGCGCCGTCTCGAGCTGCTCGATCTGCACCTCCGCCGCCTCGAGCGCTGCCGCGAGCTCGCGTGCCTCCTGCCCCATGTCCTGGTTCATTCGCCCCCTTTCCCGAAGGATTTTATTCTGGCAACGAGGTGCCGCTGAAGTAGTCTCGGCCACGTGGACGGACTCCTCTCGGAGTGGTTCAGACGCAACCGGCGCGACCTGCCGTGGCGGCAAACGCGCGATCCGTACGCGATCCTCGTCAGCGAGGTCATGTTGCAGCAGACGCAGGTTTCGCGCGTCGTGCCGCGCTACCTGCGGTGGCTCGAGCGCTGGCCGACGGTCGCGGCGCTCGCGGCAGCGCAGGCGGCGGACGTGCTGCGCGAGTGGCAGGGGCTCGGCTACAACCGCCGCGCACTGAACCTCCAGCGTACGGCGCGAGCCGTCGACACCGGCGGCTGGCCGGACGATCTGACGAGCCTGCCCGGCGTCGGCGAGTACACGGCCGCGGCGGTTCGCAACTTCGCCTTCGGCCACGACGTGCTCCCGCGGGACACGAACGTGCGCCGCGTCGAGGAGCGCACGGGCCACACGTTCGAAGCCGGCAACGCGCAAGCGCTGATGGATCTCGGTGCGACCGTGTGTCTCGCGCGCGTACCGCGCTGCGGCGCGTGTCCGCTGGCGGAGCGGTGCCCCGCCAGCGGCCGCCGCTATGAGCCTCTCCGCAAGCAGTCGCCGTTCGAGGGCTCGTTCCGGCAGCGGCGCGCGCACGCGTTGCGCGCGATCCTCGCAGGTGGCGCTTCGCAGGACGAAGAGGCGATCGCCGCGCTCGCAAGAGACGGCCTCCTCCGCGTCGACGGCGACACCGTGACGGTGCCCGCGTGACCCGTTACGACCAGCTGATCGAGGAGCTCCGCCGTGCGGCGCGTCCCGAGCGGCCGACACCGCGTGAGCTAGAGCCGTATCTCGAGAAGGTGCGACTCCACGCGTACCGCGTGACCGACGCCGACGTGCAGTCGCTGAAGGACGCCGGCTTCTCCGAGGACGAGATTTTCGAGCACACGGTCTCGGCGGCGGTTGCCGCCGGGCTGACCCGGCTCGATGCAGGGCTGGCGGCGCTGTGAGGCTGGCCG
>JBJMJE010000221.1:0-9102 GCA_045806505.1 Gaiellaceae bacterium | reverse complement strand
CGCGGCCGAGGTCATGCCGGTGGTCCGCCAGGTCTTCGTCGGCTCGACGCTGCCGGCGGGCGCCGACGAGCTGGCCTTCGAGCGGAAGCTCTACGTCATCCGCCGCGTCATCGAGGCCCAGGCTGCCGACCAGCTGATCTTCCCGAGCTTCAGCTGCCGGACGATCGTCTACAAGGGCATGCTCACGAGCCCGCAGGTGCCGGCCTTTTACCCCGACCTGAACGACGCGCGCGTGAAGTCATCGGTCGCGCTGGTGCACAGCCGCTTCTCAACCACCACCTTCCCGAGCTGGGAGCTGGCCCACCCGTACCGGCTGATCTGCCACAACGGCGAGATCAACACGGTCAAGGGCAACGTCAACTGGATGCGCGCACGCGAGTCGCAGCTCGCGTCCGATCTCTTCGGCGACGACCTCCGTAAGGTGCTCCCGGTCGTGCGCCCCGGCGGATCCGACACCGCGACGTTCGACAACGTCCTCGAGCTGCTGTTGCTCGCGGGACGTTCATTGCCGCACGCGGTGATGATGATGATCCCCGAGGCTTATCAACGCCGCGACGACCTGCCCGACGCGCTGAAGGGCTTCTACGCGTACCACCAGTGCCTGCTGGAGGCCTGGGACGGGCCGGCGGCGATCGCGTTCACCGACGGCCGCCTGATCGGCGCGACGCTCGACCGCAACGGTCTGCGCCCCGGCCGCTGGTACGAGACGGACGACGGCTGGGTCGTCATGGCCTCCGAGACCGGCGTGCTCGACGAGGCGCCCGAGAAGATCGTCCGCAAGGGCCGGCTCCAGCCGGGCAAGCTGTTCCTCGTCGACCTCGACCGCGGAAGGGTCGTCGAGGACGAGGAGATCAAGCGCGAGGTCTCCGGGCGGCGGCCGTACGGCCGCTGGTACCTCGAGCAGTCGGTGCGGCTCGCCGATCTGCCCGAGCCGGAGCCGCAGGAGCTGCCGCGCGAGACGCTCCGCAACCGCCAGCTCGCGTTCGGCTACGCGCAGGAGGACATGAACGTGATCCTGGCCCCGCTCGCGCGGAACGCCGAGGAGCCCGTCGGGTCGATGGGCAACGACACGTCCCTCGCCGTGCTCTCCGACCGTAAGCCGCTCCTGTACTCGTATTTCAAGCAGCTCTTCGCGCAGGTGACGAACCCGCCGATCGACTCGATCCGCGAGGCCGTCGTGATGAGCGTTCAGGCGGCTGTCGGCTCGGAGCGGAACCTCCTCGACGAGACGCCGGAGCACGCGCGCCAGCTCGTGATCGACAACCCGATCCTGCTCGACTCCGAGCTCGAGCAGCTGCGTCAGGTGCGCTCCGCGATCTTCAAGTCGCACACGCTCGACATCACGTGGCCTGTGGCCGAAGGAGCTGCCGGGATGGAACGCGCGCTGCAGCGCGTCTTCCGCGAAGCGGACGAGGCGCTGGCGGCCGGGGCGAACATCCTCATCCTCTCGGATCGCCGCGTCGGGCCTGGCCGCGTGCACATCCCCTCGTTACTCGCCGTCTCGGCGGTGCACCACCACCTCGTGCGCGCCGGCACCCGTCTCCAGGCGGGCCTCGTCCTCGAGTCGGGCGAGGCGCGCAGCGTGCACAGCGTCGCCACGCTCGTCGGCTACGGCGCGGCCGCCATCAATCCGTACCTGATGCTCGAAACGCTTCGCGAGCTCGTGGATCTCGGGCGCCTGCCCGAGGGGATGACGAGGGAGAAGGCGCAGCACCGCGCGGTCAAGGGGATCGCCAAGGGCCTGCTCAAGACGATGTCCAAGATGGGCATCTCGACGATGCCCTCGTACTGCGGCGCGCAGATCTTCGAGGCCGTCGGGCTCGCACCCGAGCTGGTCGAGCGCCACTTCACCGGCACCGCGTCGCGCATCGGCGGGATCGGCATCGAGACGCTGGCCGAGCAGACGCTAGCGCGGCACGCCCGCGCGTATCCGGGTGCGGCCGACGCGCTGCTGCCCGTCGTCGGTCTCTACGCCTGGCGCCGCGACGGCGAGCACCACCAGTGGAACCCCGACACGATCGCCCTGCTCCAGCACGCCGTGCGCCACGGCGGCTGGGACACCTACGAGGAGTACTCACGGACGGTCAACGCCGAGAACGCGCGCCGGCGCACGATCCGCGGCCTGCTGGCGTTCACGTATCGCGACGACGGGGGCATCCCCCTCGACGAGGTCGAGCCCGCGTCGGAGATCGTCAAGCGCTTCTCCACCGGCGCGATGTCACTCGGCTCGCTGTCGCGCGAGGCGCACGAGACGCTCGCCATCGCGATGAACCGGATCGGCGGCCGCTCGAACACCGGTGAAGGCGGCGAGGATCCCGCACGGTACACGCCGGACGCGAACGGCGACTCGCGCCGCTCGGCGATCAAGCAGGTCGCGTCGGGCCGTTTCGGCGTGATCGTCCATTACCTGACGAACGCGGACGAGTTGCAGATCAAGATGGCGCAGGGCGCGAAGCCGGGCGAGGGCGGTCAGCTTCCGGGACACAAGGTCGACCGCTACATCGCCGGCGTCCGCCTGACGACGCCCGGCGTCGGCCTGATCTCGCCGCCGCCGCACCACGACATCTACTCGATCGAGGACCTGAAGCAGCTGATCTACGACCTGCGGTGCGCGAACCCTAGGGCGCGCATCTCGGTGAAGCTCGTGGCCGAGGTGGGCGTCGGAACCGTCGCCGCCGGCGTCGCCAAGGCCAAGGCCGACCACGTCCTCATCTCCGGGCACGACGGCGGCACCGGTGCGTCGCCCCTCTCTTCGATCCTTTTCGCCGGCATCCCGTGGGAGATCGGGCTCGCCGAGACGCAGCAGACGCTCGTCCTCAACGACCTGCGCTCGCGGATCTGGGTGCAGACGGACGGCCAGCTCAAGACCGGCCGTGACGTCGTCGTGGCGGCGCTGCTCGGCGCGGACGAGATGGGCTTCGCGACGGCGCCGCTCATCGCGACGGGCTGCGTGATGATGCGCGCCTGCCACCTGAACACGTGCCCGGTCGGCATCGCGACGCAGGATCCCGAGCTGCGCCGCCGCTTCAAGGGCACTCCCGAGCACGTCGTGAACTTCCTCTTCTTCGTCGCGGAAGAGGCGCGCCGGATCATGGCTCGGCTGGGCATCTCCCGCTTCGACGATCTCGTCGGGCGGGTCGACCTGCTCGAGCCCGACGCGGCGATCGAGGACTGGCAGACGCGCGGGATAGATCTGTCGCGCGTCCTGCACGCGCCGGCGAACGACGTGCCGCTGCGGCGCACGCGCGCGCAGGAATCGCCGCTCGCGGACGCACTCGACTGGGAGCTGATCGAGGCGGCGCTGCCGGCGCTCCAGTCGGGGCTGCCGGTGACGGGCGAGTTCGGGATCCGCAACGTCAACCGGACCGTCGGCGGGTTGCTGTCGCACGAGCTGACCAAGCGGCACGGCGCACGCGGCCTCGAGCCCGGCACGATCCGCTACGCGCTCCACGGCTCCGCCGGGCAGTCGTTCGGCGCGTGGCTCGCTCCGGGAATCGAGCTGACGCTGTTCGGCGACGCGAACGACTATGCCGGGAAAGGCCTGTCCGGAGGCGTGATCAGCGTGCGGCCTCCGCTTCGCGCCACCTTCGTCGCCGAGGAGAACGTGATCGTCGGCAACACCGTGCTCTACGGGGCGACCGCCGGCCACGCGTTCTTCGCCGGTCGTGCCGGCGAGCGCTTCGCCGTGCGCAACTCGGGCGCGAGCGCGGTCGTCGAAGGCGTCGGCGACCACGGCTGCGAGTACATGACCGGCGGCCGCGTCGTCGTGCTCGGCGCGACCGGCCGCAACTTCGCCGCGGGGATGAGCGGTGGCATCGCCTACGTGCTCGACACCGACGGCTCGTTCGCGACGCGTTGCAACTTCGACCTCGTCGAGCTCGAGGCACTCGAGCAGGAGGACGTCGACACGGTGCGCGAGCTCGTCGAGGCGCACCTGCGCTTCACCGGCTCGAAGCTCGCGGGCGTCGTGCTCGACCACTGGGAGCTGCACCTGCCGCAGTTCGTGAAGGTGATGCCGCGCGACTACAAGCGCGCGCTCGTCGAGCTTGCCGCGCTCACGGTGTCGAGTGGCGGCGACGGCTTCCTCACGACCGAGTCGGAGGGGCTCGCCTGATGGGCAAGCTTCGCGGCTTCCTCGAATACGACCGCGAGGAGACGATCGAGCGCGACCCCGCCGAGCGCGTCGGCGACTACCGCGAGTTCGTCCGCCCGCTGCCGCTGCTCGAGCTGCGGGCCCAGGGTGCGCGGTGCATGGAGTGCGGCGTGCCGTTCTGTCACAGCGGCTGCCCACTCGGCAACCTGATCCCCGACTGGAACGACCTCGTCTACCGCGACAACTTCGCCGAGGCGATCGCGCAGCTCCACCGGACGAACAACTTCCCGGAGTTCACAGGCCGGCTCTGTCCCGCCCCGTGCGAGGCCGCGTGCGTGCTCGAGATCAACGAGGGCAACGCCGTGACGATCAAGCAGATCGAGGTCGCGATCGTGAACCGGGCATGGGACGAAGGCTGGATCGTCCCGGAGCCGCCGCGCACGCGAACGGGGCGCACCGTTGCCGTGATCGGCTCCGGCCCGGCGGGGCTCGCCGCGGCGCAGCAGTTGAACCGCGCCGGCCACCTGGTGACCGTGTTCGAGCGAGACGAGGCGGCCGGGGGGCTCGTCCGGTTCGGCGTTCCCGACTTCAAGATCGAGAAGTGGCTCGTCGAGCGCCGCGTCCAGCAGCTCGTGGAAGAGGGCGTGAAGATCCGCTACGGCGTCGACGTCGGCGGTGACGTCGACCCGGAGGAGCTGCGCGCGCAGTTCGACGCAGTTGTCGTCGCGACCGGCGCTCGCGTGCCGCGCGATCTCCCCGTGCCGGGGCGGGAGCTCGACGGCGTTCACTTCGCGATGGACTACCTCTACCAGCGCAACCGCTTCGTCGCGGGCGCGGCGGCGCCGGAGAGCGCGATCTCGGCCGCCGGCAAGCACGTGGTCGTAATCGGCGGCGGGGACACGGGAGCCGACTGCGTCGGGAACGCGCACCGCGAAGGCCCGGCCTCGGTGACGCAGATCGAGCTGCTCGGGGAACCGCCCGCGGCGCGGCCGGACGACGTGACGCCGTGGCCGGTCTGGCCGATGAAGCTGCGCACGTCGTACGCACTCCACGAGGGCGGCGAGCGCGACTTCGCGATCACCACGACGGGCTTCGGCGGCAACGGACGCGTGCAGCAGATCGAGTGGGTGCAGAACGCGGGCGCGCCGCCGTTCGCCCCGATAGCCGGCACGGAGGAGTCGCGGCCGGCGGAGCTCGTGCTGCTCGCCATGGGCTTCCTCGGTCCCGAGGCGGCGTTGCTCGAGCAACTCGGAGTCGAACGTGGCGCCCGCTCGAACGCCGACGCGCCTGCCTACGCGACCTCGGCAGAGGGAGTCTTCGCCGCCGGCGACGCCCGCCGCGGCCAGTCGCTGATCGTCTGGGCGATCGACGAGGGCCGGCGCTGCGCCCGCGCCGTCGACGAGTGGCTCCGAAACGGCCGGGTCCCCGGGAGAGTCCCTGGGACACGGCCGTAACGGTCAGGCTGTCGGCTCGATCGCCGGCGTCGCGACCGCGGCAAGAGCATGTGCCGCGGGACTGTGCGCGTGCGCAGGGCCGAGATGCCCATGCGACTCCGTGCCGTAACCGCCCGGGACCGGGATGTAGAACTCGGGATAGCCCCACATGCCGTGCTCGCTCACGTCGAGGCCGGCCGTCTCGACCTCCGGCTCGGTGCGGATGCCGATCGTCTTGTGGAAGGTCCAGAGCACCGCGAACGACGCGCTGAAGGTGAACGCGCCGACGGCAACGAGGCCGAGCGCCTGCACGCCGAGCTGGTGGAAGCCGCCGCCGTAGAAGAGGCCGCCCTGGCCGGTGTCCAGCCTCGTCGCGAGGCTCGGCACTGCGAGGAAGCCGAGCGACAACGTGCCCCAGACGCCGGACATGCCGTGCGCGGCGACCGCTCCGACGGGGTCGTCGATGCCGAGCCGCTCGACGAGCAGGACGCCGAAGACGACGATCGCGCCGGAGACGAGGCCGATCACGATCGCCGCCCACGGTGCGACGAACGCACAGGCAGCGGTGATCGCCACGAGCGCCGCGATCGCGCCGTTCAGCATCATCGAGAGGTCCGGCTTCTTGATCACGAGCCACGACGTGATCACGGCGCCGATCACGCCCGCGGCTGCCGCGAGGTTCGTGTTCAGCGCGACGTAGGCGAAGAAGCCGACGCCGCCGAAGTCGACGCCGAGCGTCGAGCCGGGGTTGAAGCCGAACCAGCCGAACCAGAGGATGATCACGCCGAGCGTGGTGTACGCCATGTTGTGGCCGGGGATCGCGTTCGGCTTTCCGTCGCGGTCGAACTTGCCGATGCGCGGGCCGAGGATCAACGCGCCCGCGAGGCCCGCCAGCGCGCCCTGGTAGTGGACGACGGTCGAGCCGGCGAAGTCCTGCATCCCCTTCGAGAACAGCCAGCCGTCGGGGCTCCACACCCAGTGCGAGACGAGCGAGTACATCAGCGTGAAAACGATCCCGAACGCGAAGTAGACCCAGAGCCGCGTCCGCTCGGCCATCGCGCCCCAGACGATCGCCAGCGACACCGCGCAGAAGACGACCTCGAAGAGGTAGCCGGCCGCGCCGGGGATCTCGCTGAACCAGCTGAACGGCGCCTGCCCGACCGCGAGCAGCGAGTCGGCCGACGGCACGAACCCGGAGCCGCCGACGAGGCCGTTGCCGCCGTCGCCGAACGCGATGCCGAAGCCGACGAGGTAGTAGACGACCGACGCGAGCGCGAAGATCAGGACGTTCTTCGCGGCCACGTGCCCGACGTTCTTCATGCGCGTCAGCCCCGCCTCGAGGAACGCGAAGCCGGCCTGCATGAACATGACGAGCACCGCGGCGAAGACGACCCACGTCGTGCTGGCCGCGATCGCAAGCTCGTGCCTGGTCATCCGACCTCCACCTCCTCCAGGGGCATCCCGGTCCGGTTGTGCATGACGTGGCCGACCGGCGTCGTCCACACGAGCCCGTCGCCGGACTCGTAGCCGCTCCGTGCGGCGTCCGTGATCGCGGCGACGACGCGGTCGACGATGTCGTCCTCGACCACGAAGATCAGCATCGCCTTCGGCAGGAACCGGGACTCGAAGATGCGGCCTCGGTACTCGTGCGTGATGCCGCGCTGCCGGCCGTGACCGACGGCCTCGATCACCGTCACTCCCACGTGTCCGGTCGCGTCCTCGACGGCGTCGATCACCGTCTCGATGCGCTCGCGGATGACGACGGCCTCGACCTTGATCATTCGATCACCTCGCTTCGTCGTTCCATCAGGACGGTGTCGCGCCAGAGGCCGTCGCGCTTGGCGATCTGCTTCTGGACGCCGACGACGCGGAAGCCGACGCGGCTGTGCAGCTTCAGAGACGCTTCGTTCTCGGGGAAGATCGACGCCTGCAGCGTCCAGAATCCCGCCTGCTCGCTCTTCGCGATGAGGGCCTCCATCAGCGAGCGGCCGACGCCTTTCCCACGCTCGTCGCGCGCGATGTAGACGCTCGACTCGCCGACGCCGCGATATGCCCAACGCGCCGACGTGTGCGCCAGCGCGGCCCAACCCACGATCCGCTCGTCGAACTCGGCCACGACGCGCAGCGGATGCGCCTCGTGCCACGCGCCCCACCGCGGCACCTCCGTCTCGAAGGTCGCCATGCCGCCGCGCATCCCGTCGCGGTAGATCGCCGCGACCTCCGCCCAGTCGTCAGGTCGGAGGTCGCGGACGATCAACTCGAGTGCAGTTGCGGTCAGCAATCGAAGTACAACCCGAACTCGGCGGGATGCGGACGCAGGCTCACCACGTCCACCTCGTTCTCGCGCTTGTAGTCGATCCAGGTGGAGATCAGCTCCTCGCTGAACACGCCGCTGCGCGTCAGGAACTCGTGGTCGGCCTCGAGCGCGTCGAGCGCCTGGTCGAGCGAGCCGGGCACCTGCGGCACGTCCGCGTGAGATTCCTCGAAGAGGTCGTAGTCGGCGGGCGCGCCGGCGTCGAGGCCCCGCTCGATGCCGTCCAGCCCGGCCATCAGCATCGCCGAGAACGCGAGATAGGGGTTCGCCGCGGCGTCGGGACAACGGAACTCCACGCGCTTCGCCTTCGGCGACTCGGAGTACATCGGGATGCGGATGCACGCCGAGCGGTTGCGCTGCGAGTACACGAGGTTGACCGGCGCCTCGAAGCCGGGCACGAGCCGGCGGTACGAGTTCGTCGTCGGCGCGCAGAACGCGAGCAGCGCCGGTGCGTGCGCGAGCAAGCCGCCGATGTAGCCACGCGCCAGCTGCGACAGTCCTGCGTAGCCCGACCTGTCTGCCATCAACGGCGTGCCCTCCATCCAGAGGGACTGATGCGTGTGCATGCCCGAGCCGTTGTCGCCGAAGACCGGCTTCGGCATGAACGTCACGGTCTTGCCCGCCGCGCGGGCGACGTTCTTGACGACGTACTTGTAGATCATCACCTGGTCCGCCATCCGCGTCAGCGTCTGGTAGCGGAGGTCGATCTCGCACTGGCCGCCCGACGCGACCTCGTGGTGGTGGAACTCGCACGGGATCCCGAGCCGCTCGAGCGTCAGCACCATCTGCGTGCGCAGGTCGTGCAGCGTGTCGTGCGGCGCGGGCGGGAAGTAGCCCTCCTTCTCGCGGATGGTGTAGCCGGCGCCGGGCTTGCCGGAGTTCCAGTGACCTTCGGACGAGTCGACGAAGTAGTGCGATCGGTTCGGCCCGAGCTCGTACGAGACCTCGTCGAAGACGAAGAACTCGCATTCCGGCCCGAAGTACGCGGTGTCGGCGATCCCGCTGCCGCGCAGGTACGCCTCGGCTTTGCGCGCCACCCAGCGCGGGTCCTTCGCGTACGGCTCGCGCGTGATCGGATCGATGATCTCGCACAGGATGGAGATCGTCGGCACCTCGGTGAACGGGTCGAGGAGGGCCGTGTCGGCCTGCGGCATGAGCAGCATGTCGCTCTCCGAGATCCCCTGCCAGCCACGGATCGACGAGCCGTCGAAGCCGAGCCCTTCGTCGAAGGCGCTCTCGTGGAACGCCGAGAGCGGCAGGGT
>JBJMJE010000220.1:0-8336 GCA_045806505.1 Gaiellaceae bacterium | reverse complement strand
TGGGCGTGCGCGTGGTGCCGCCGGCGACCGCGCGGTTCGGTGCATTCCTGTCGCGCGACGTCGTGCTGATGCCGAGCTACGTGAACATCGGCGCGTGGGTGGGGCCGCGGACGATGGTCGACACGTGGGCCACGGTCGGATCGTGCGCGCAGATCGGCGCCGACGTCCACCTCGCCGGCGGCGTCGGCATCGGCGGCGTGCTCGAGCCCGTCGGAGCCCGACCGGTCGTCGTCGAGGACGGCGCGTTTGTCGGGTCGCGCGCGGTGATCGTCGAAGGCGTCGTCGTCGGCGAGCAGGCGGTGATCGCGCCGCAGGTCGTGTTGAGCGCGACCGTGCCGATCATCGACGTGACCGGCCGGGAGCCGGTGGAGCATCGGGGCTACGTGCCGCCGCGGTCGGTGGTCGTGCCGGGCACGCGCCCGAAGGACTTTCCCGCGGGCACGTATCAGCTCGCGTGCGCGCTGATCATCGGCCGGCGCAAGGAGTCGACGGATCTGCGTACGAGCCTGAACGACGCGCTGCGCGAGTACGGCATCGGCACGGGCTGACCCAGCCGGAGTTCAGCGCACGTACTGCTGCCGCGCGTCGACGAACGGCTGGTAATCCCAGCTCGTGCCGTTGCGTTCCATGGCACGTCGAACGAGATCCCGCCGGGCCACGCTTGCGGCACCGGCGGCGGCGATTGCGTCGGGTTCGAACCGCGCGAGGATCGAGTCGCGGAGGTGCTCCTCCGTCGTGCGCAGCTCCGCGCGACCGGACAGGTCGTTCCACTCGCCGGGGTCTGTATCGAGGTCGAACAGCCGCGCGTCGTGGCCGTGGACGTGGATGCACTTCCAGCGTCCGCTGCGCACCATGAAGCACGGCGCGCGCACCTTCTCGACGTGGTACTCGGCGAAGACCGGCCGGTCACCGCGGTCGAGCAGGCTCGTCCCGTCGAGCGACAGTCGGTCGGCGTGGGGCACGCCGGCGACGTCGAGGAGCGTCGGAACGAGGTCGAGCAGCGACACCGGCCGCTCCACGACGAGCCCGGCGTCCTCCTCTCCCGGGAGCCGCACGACGAGCGGCACGCGCACCGCCCACTCGTAGAAGCACCGCTTCTGCACCATACGCCGCTCGCCGAGCATGTCGCCGTGGTCGCTCGTGAAGATCACGAGCGTGTCGTCCGCCTGACGCGTCTGCTCGAGGCAGTCGAGCAGCTCGCCGAGCTTTCGGTCGACGTACGTCACGAGCGCGTAGTAGGCGCGGCGTAGCGCCGTCAGATTCGCCTCGTCGTCGAGGTCGACGGCATCCGTCTCGTGCGCCTCGTTCGCCCACCGGTCCATCGCCGTGTAGTTGGGATCGCGCCGCTCGGGAAGCGCGATCTCGGCGCCGTCGTAGCTGTCCCAGAGCTCCCGCGTCACGAGGAAGGGATCGTGCGGGTGGTGGTAGGACGCGACGAGGAAGAAAGGCTCGTCGGCCGGCTCGCGCGCCCGCTCGCGCAGGTACTCGAGCGCGCGGAAGTGCGTCTCCTCGTCGAAGGTCAGGAACTTCGTCCAGGTCGTGACGCCGACGCGCGGCGGCACGTAGCTCCGCGCGTGCCCGCCGCGGACGAAGCGCCCGTCCGGATCCTGCGTCGGCACCCAGTCCATCCCCGCCGGGAACACGTCCGTCGTCAGCCGGCGCCGGAAGCCGTGCAGCTGGTCGGGACCGACGAAGTGCATCTTGCCGCTGAGGACGGCCTCGTAGCCCGCGTTCGTCAGGTGATGCGCGACCGTCGGCTCGTCGGCGGCAAGGATCGACGCGTTGTCCCAGCAGCCGAGGTCGGAGGCGAAGCGACCGGTGAGGAGCGCGGCGCGCGCCGGCGAACAGAGCGGGTAGGGCGTATAGGCCGCGTCGAAGCGGACCCCCGTGGCCGTGAGGCGATCGAGCGACGGCGTACGGACGACGGGGTGGCCGTACGCGCCCGTCAGGAACGGCACGAGCTGGTCGGCCATCACGAGCAGGATGTTCGGCGCGCGGATCATGCGCTCACGAGATGCGCTCCGCCGGTCCTGTCAGCCACGCCCGCTCGCCGTCGAGGCGCACGTCCAGCTCGCCGCCGGGGAAGGAGACGACGACCGAGCCCTGGCCGTGCGTCGCCGCCGCCACCGCGACGGCGCTCGTCCCGGACGCGCTCGTCTCCCCCACCCCGCGCTCCCAGACGCGCGCGGTCACGCGCCCCGGCGACTCGACCCGCGCGACCTGGACGTTCGTACGCGCCGGGAAGCGCGGGTGCCTCTCGAGCAGCGGCCCGAGGCGAGGAAGGTCGTCCGGGTCACCGACGACGACGGCGTGCGGATTGCCGACGTCGACCGTGACGAGGTCGATCCCGTCGACGCTCTCCGGCCCGAGAACCTTGACCGCGAGCTCCTGCTCGATGCGTCCGTCGGCGGTCTTGCGCGCGACGACCTCGCGCTCCCCGACACGCACGCGCGTGCGCTCGGCGCCGAGCCAGGCTGCGACGATTCGCGTCGCGTTGCCCGACATCTCGGCGGTGGAGCCGTCGGGGTTCCAGATGACGACGTCGGCCCAGTCGTCGCCGTGCGCGGTGACCTCGGCGATGCCGTCCGCGTCGCCGACGTCGCGACGGACACGCTCCGCTTCGAGCGGCTCCTCCGTCACGAGATAGACGTTCCCGTGCGCGCTCCACCGCTCCATCGTCACAGGTCGTAGACGTAGAAGCGGCTGCCCGGGTTCGCCTCGTACGGGAACGGAGGCGGATCGGCCGTCTCCACGAACCCGCATTTCTCGTAGAGGCGCGCCGCCCGCGGATTGTCGCCCTCGACCGAGAGGCAGACGCGCGCCGCTGCCTTCTCTCGCCCCCACTGAAGGACCGACTCGACGAGCTCACGCGCAGCGCCGGTGCCGCGCAGTTCTGGCGCCACCCACATCGCCACGAGAAAGACCGTCGCCGGGTCGTCCGCGACGAAGCAGCTGACGAGGCCGTCGAAGCGCCCGTCGCGTTCGAAGCCGAACGAGGCCTGTCGTTCGCCCGGCGTCGCTCGCTCACGCCACCGCTCGTCCGGGAACGCAGACGCGTCCGCGTGCGTCTCGATGAACGCGGCGGGATCCTGCGCAAGGGCGCGCAGGCGAACGTCGCGGAGCCGCGCCCAGTCGTGCTCGACGATCTCCTTGATCACGGCTGCAGCATTCCACGCAGACGCGCCGTCTCCACGATCTCGGCCGCGACGTCGTCGGGTGCGCGCGTGCCGTCGAGCCGGATGACACCCGCAATCCGGCGCATCCACTTCCGCTGGTATCGCGCCAGGCGCCGGTTGTTTGCGATCAGCGCGTCGCGCGCGTCGTCGGCGGGGAGCTCCGCGAAGTCGACGAGCCCCATCACCTTGCGCGCCGATCGGGAGAGCGGCTGCGCGAGCGCCGCACGCGCCTCGTCGACGACGCCGTGCTCGAGCATCGCGCGTGCACGTCTGTCGATGCGCTGCTCGAGCACGTCGGCGGGAACGTCGAGCCCGAAGACGAGCGTCGGATGCCGCGTGTCGCCGCTCCACAGGTCGTCGCCCGCGAGCGTCGACCCCGCCTCCGCGAGCTCGAGCGCGCGCACCACGCGGCGCCGGTCGTTCGCGTGAACCCGCGCGGCGGCCACGGGATCGAGCGTCTGGAGGCGCCCGTGCGCGTGCAGTCCGCCCCGCTCGTCGTAGAACGCCTCCCACCGCCGGCGCGCGCCCTCGGCCGGCGGCGGCGGCAGCTCGAGGTCGGCGAGCGCCGCGCGCAGATACAGGCCCGTACCGCCGACGACGACCGGCGTCCGACCGCGTGCGAGGACGTCGTCGATCGCCTCGTGCGCCAGACGCTGGAACTCGCCCACCGAAACCTCGTGCTCGACGTCGAAGACGCCGACGAGGCGCGCCGGGTATTCGGGCGCGGCCGTCAGGATGTCGAGCCCCCGGAACAAGGCGGCGGCGTCGGCCGAGACGACCTCGGCCGGAATGAGCTTCGTGACGGCCTCGGCGACCGCGGTCTTGCCGCTCGCGGTCGGGCCGTAGATCGCGATGACTGCGTCAGCCACGCAACCGTCTGCGCACGAGCTCGAGCTCGTGGTCGCCGACGCCGGCGGCGCGGAGGTAGGCCTCCACGCTGCCGTAACGATCCTCGAGCTCCGTGAGGACGCCGAGCATCGCGCCGGCGGGCGTCGCGGAGATCCGGCGGATCCGCTCGCGCTCCGCCTCCGTTCCCGCCTCCGCGAGCCACGCCTCGTGCCGTGGTCGCAGCCGCTCCTCGCTGAGGGCGTAGTCGGCGGCGATCTGCGCGTCGTCGACGCCGGCGACGTGAAGCAGCAGCGCGACGAGCAGGCCGGTCCGATCCTTGCCACCCATGCAGTGCACGACGACGGCGCCCTCCGGCGCGCGCGCCACCGCGGCAAAAGCAGCGGCGACGTTCGCGCGGAAGCGCTCGAGGAACACGAGGTAGACCGCTCGGGTTGCCGAGGCCGCGTCCGGCGCAGCCACGGAAGCGGCTTCGACTTCGGCGAACGCCTCCTCGTCGTCGTAGAAGAACGGAAGGTGGAGGACATCGACCGGAACCTCTGCGGGCGGATCGGCTTCGAGCTCGGCATCCATGCGCAGGTCGACGACCGTCCTCACGCCGTAGTCGACTGCCGCGCGCCACCCGTCGTCGGAAAGCTGCCGGATGCTGTCGGCGCGCACGATCTCGCCGAACCGCGTCTCGGCACCGTCCGTCGTGCGATGCCCGCCGAGGTCGCGGACGTTGAGACAGCCGTCCCAGACGAGGTCGCGGCTACGCGGCAACGGCGGCGCGCTGCGTGCCCTGAAGCGTCTGCGACGTTGCTCCCTCGACGAGCACGTCGACGAGCTCTCCGGGCTCGGCGGCGCCGCGGAAGTTCACCGTCGTGTTGCGTCGCGTACGTCCGCGAAGCAGCGAGGGGTCTGTTCGCGAAGGCCCCTCGACGAGAACTTCCTCGAGGCGGCCGATCCGCTCCTGGTTCCGAGCGTGAGCGACGCGCTGCGCGGTCTCGACGAGCCGTTCGATCCGTTCGTGCTTCACCTCGTCGGGGATCTGATCCGGGGACATGGCCGCTTCGGTGCCCTGCCGCGGTGAGTAGACGAACGTGTACGCGCCGTCGAAGCCGACCTCCTGGACGACCTCGAGCGTCTCGCCGAATTCGTTCTCCGTCTCGCCTGGAAAGCCGACGATGATGTCCGTCGTCAGCGCGAGGTCGGGGACGGCGGCGCGCAGATCCTCGACGAGCCGGAGGTAGCGCTCGCGCGAGTACGTCCGCCGCATTGCCTTCAGCACGCGTGTCGAACCCGATTGCAGCGGCAGGTGCGCGTGCTCGCACACCGCGTCGCACTCGGCGATCGCCTCGATCACGGGCCGGCGAAAATCCTTCGGATGCGGCGATGTGAAGCGGATGCGCTCGATCCCGTCGACGGCGTCGCAGGCGCGCAGTAGCGCACCGAACTCGGTGCCGAGCTCGCGCCCCCACGAATTGACGTTCTGGCCGAGCAGCGTGATCTCGCAAACGCCCTCGGCGGCGAGCCGCTCCACCTCGGCCAGGATCTCGCCGGGACGCCGCGACACTTCGCGCCCGCGCACCGACGGCACGATGCAGTACGCGCACTTCGAGTTGCAGCCCATCGAGATCTGCACCCACGCCTGGAAGCGGCGCTCACGGTGCGTCGGCAGCGTCGCCGCGAAGCGACGTTCGTCGGCTATTCCGAACGAACTACGCGGAACACCGAACCCGCCTGCGCCGAGCCATTCGCCGAGGTGCGGGATCGAGCCCGGGCCGAACGCGACGTCGACTTCGGGATAGAGCGAGAACAGCCGTTCGCGCTGCGCCTCGGCGTAGCAGCCGCCGACGGCGATGACCGTCTCGGGTTGCCGGCGCTTCTGCGCGATCGCATCGCCGATGTACGCGGCGAACTTCGTGTCCGGCTTCTCGCGGATCGTGCAGGTGTTGAAAACGATCACGTCCGCGGCTTCGCGCGACGGCGCCTCGCCGAGGCCAAGGTCTTCGAGCATGCCCTTGATCCGCTCGCTGTCGTGAGCGTTCATCTGACACCCGAAGGTGGTCACGAAGTACCGGCGCACGGGCACAATCGTAGCCCGTGGTCGTTCCGAGCTTCTCCGCCGTCGTGGTCTTCGCCATCGCGTCGATTGCGCTGCTGCTGGTTCCAGGTCCGGCCGTCCTCTACGTCGTCGCGCAAAGCGCCGAGCACGGTCGCCGCGCGGGGCTCGCGTCCGTCGCGGGGGTTCACGTGGGCACGATCGTCCACATCGTTGCTGCGACGGTCGGTCTGTCCGCGCTGATCGTCGCGTCGGCGACGGCGTTCACGACCGTCAAGCTCGTGGGCGCCTGCTACCTGATCTACGTCGGGATCCGAAAGCTGCTCGAGCGCGATGTCCCGCTGCGCGTGCGGCAGGGAACGCAGCGGCGGCTCTTTGCGCAGGGCGTCGTCGTCAACGTGCTCAACCCGAAGACGGCCCTGTTCTTCCTCGCGTTCCTGCCCCAGTTCGTCGATCCCGGCCGCGGCGCGACGTGGTCACAGGTCTTCGTCCTCGGCGTCCTGTTCATGCTGCTCGGTTTCATGACCGATTCGCTGTACGCGCTGGCGGCAGGCACGATCGCGGGCGCCTTCCGACGCCGCCGCAAAGCGTTCCGCTACGGCTCGGGCGCCGTCTTCATCGGCCTGGGCACCCTTGCTGCGCTGACGAAACGCAACTGACGGTTTCGGCGGCAGCCGGGCTTCGCCCGGCTGCTCCCCATCACCCAAGGAGCAATCCAACCCTCCAAGGGAGCCAAAGTTGCACGCGCGCGAAGCGCGCCTGCAAGGTCTTGTCGCACGAAATGCGAAGCATTTCGCGCGAAGACGCGAGCGAAGCGAGCCGCCGGCTAGGCGGCGTCTATATGCGCCGGCGCGTCGCGCCGACCTACGTCGAGCCGGTTGGATGCCACGTCGGTCGCGCGGCTCTCGCGGATGACCGTCACCTTGATCTGCCCGGGATACTCGAGCTGGTCCTCGATTTCCCGGGCGATCTCGTGCGAGAGCAGGGTCGCCGTGTCGTCGTCGACCTCCTCGGGCTTGACGATGACGCGGATCTCGCGGCCGGCCTGCAGGGCATAGACCTTCTCGATCCCGGGCCGTGACGCCGCGAGCTCTTCGAGCGACTCGAGGCGCTTGATGTAGTTCTCGAGGCTCTCGCCGCGCGCCCCCGGCCGAGAGGCGGAGATGGCGTCCGCGGCGATCAGGAGCACGGACTCGACGGTCTGCGGCTGCACCTCGTGGTGGTGCGCCTCGATGGCGTGGACGACGCCCTGCGTCTCGCCGTAGCGTCGGGCGAGCTGCGCGGAGATGAGTGCGTGCGATCCCTCGACCTCGTGCGTCATCGCCTTGCCGATGTCGTGCAACAGCGCGGCACGCTTCGCCGTCTTGACGCCCGCGCCGAGCTCGGCGGCCATCACGCCGCACAGGTGCACGACCTCCAGCGTGTGCTTGAGGACGTTCTGGCCGTAGCTCGTGCGGTAGCGCAGGCGGCCGAGGATCTTCACGAGCTCCTCGTGGAAGTCGCCGCAGTTGGCCTCGAAGACCGCCTGCTCGCCGGCCTGGCGGATGTAGTCCTCGATCTCCGACTTCGACTGGTAGTACATCTCCTCGATGCGGGCGGGATGGATGCGCCCGTCCTCGATCAGCTTGACGAGCGTCAGCTTCGCCGTTTCCCGGCGGATGCCGTCGAATGAGGACAGGACGACGGCCTGCGGCGTGTCGTCGATGATGAAGTCGACGCCGGTGAGGTGCTCGAGGGCGCGGATGTTGCGGCCCTCACGGCCGATGATCCGCCCCTTCATGTCGTCGGAGGGGAGCTCGACGAGCGTCACGGTCGTCTCCGACGCATGGGAGGCGGCGACACGCTGCAGGGCGTCGGCGACAAGGTTGCGCGCGCGGCGTTTCGCCTCGGTCCGCGCCTCCTCCTCCATCTGCCGGACCTGACGCGCGAGCTCGTGGCGGATCAGATCCTCGGATCGTTCGAGCAGATGCTGCTTCGCCTCCGCAATTGTCATGCCTGACAGCCGCTCGAGCTCGCGGAGCTCGCGCTGCTTCGTCTCCTTCAGCTCCGCGTGGAGCGCCTGCGAGGCATCCTCGCGGTCGGCGAGCCCCTGCTCTCGGCGCGACAGCTCGAGCAGCTTCCGCTCGAGCTCCTCGTCGCGGGACTGCAGACGCTCCTCTGCGCGCGCGAGCTGCGCGCGGCGCTGGTTGACCTCCTCGTCGATCTGCGCACGGAGCTTCACCGCTTCCTCGCGCGCCTCCACGTGAGCCTCGCGCCGCATGGCCTCCGCC
>JBJMJE010000219.1:0-11882 GCA_045806505.1 Gaiellaceae bacterium | reverse complement strand
GAGGTCGATCACCCCGCGCTCGTTCACCGCGACGTTCTCGAGCACCGTGCCAAAGGTCTTCGTCGTCTGGAAGATGTCGGGCTCGGCCTCTGCCGAGAGCCTGATCACCTTCGCGTAGCAGCCGCCCTCGATGTTGAAGATTCCACTGTCGCTCCAGCCGTGCTCGTCGTCGCCGATCAGCCAGCGCTCGGGATCCGCGGAGAGAGTCGTCTTGCCCGTTCCGGAGAGGCCGAAGAACACGGCGACGCTGCCGTCGTCGCCGACGTTCGCGGAGCAGTGCATCGGCAGGATGCCCTCGAGCGGCAGGCGGTCGTTCATCACCGTGAAGATCGACTTCTTGATCTCGCCGGCGTACTGCGTGCCGCCGATCAGGACTTCCGTGCGCGACGGGTGCACGGCGACGAACGTGCCGGTGCGCGTGCCGTCCTCCTCCGGCTCGGCCTCGAGCGCCGGCGCGTGCAGCACGAGCGCGTCGGCCTCGAACGTGTCGAGGTCGTCGTCGCTGGGCTCGATGAAGAGCGTCTTCGCGAAGAGCGCGTGGTACGGGCGGTTGGTGATCACGCGCACGCCGATTCGCTGAGCGGGATCCGCGCCGGCGAAGGCGTCGACCACGTAGAGCACCGGCTGCACGTTGAGGTACGCGATGACCTTGTCACGAAGCCCGAAGAACTTCTCCTCGTCGAGCGGGCGGTTGACGTCGCCCCACCAGATGCGGTCCTCCGAACCGCGCTCGCGGACGATGAACTTGTCCTTCGGCGAGCGGCCCGTGTGGACGCCGGTGTCGACGACGAGCGGCCCACCCTCGGCGAGCACGCCCTCCTTGTTCGCGAGCGCGTGCGTGTAGAGCATCGCGGTCGTCGGATTCCGGTGGATGCGGCCCTTCGGCTCGAGCCCGTATTCCGAAAGCAGCAGAGCTTCGCTGCGCTCAACCGTGGCAGCCATCGCGCCTATCGTAGTGAGGGGCCGCTGCTCATGCCGCATTTGACACCGACAGCCGTCGTCGATGGAACCGTCACGCTCCGCCCGTGGAGCGCGGACGATGCCGACGCGCTCGTGCGCCGCATCAACGATCCGGAGATCGCGGCGTACCTCGACCTCGTGCCGCATCCGTACGCACCGTCCGACGCGCACGACTGGTTTGCGATGACGGCGGAGGGCTGGCGCAGCGGGACGAACGCGACGTTCGGCATTCACATCGACACCTTCGAAGGAGTTGTCGGCGGCATCGGCGTCCGCTTCCTCTCCGACCTCGACGACGGCTGCGCCGAGATCGGCTACTGGGTCGCCGCGGAGGCGCGGGCCCGCGGCGTCGCGACGGCGGCGACGCGTGCCGCAACGCGGTGGGCTTTCGGCGCGGTGCCCGAACTGGCGCGCATCCAGCTTCGCGCCGACGTGGAGAACGTCGCGTCGAATCGCGTCGCGGAAAAGGCCGGCTTCACGCGCGAGGGGGTGCTCCGCGCGCAGCGTTACAACGCGCGGCTCGGCAGGCGGACGGACTTCGTCATGTGGTCGCTACTGCGCGAGGAGCTGTAACCGGCGGCGCGAACCGATCCTTGTGGCCTTCGAGCGCGAGATCGACCGCTTCCTGAGCAGTGCGTCCTTTGCCGACACGACGCGTCGCACGTATCGGGTCGACCTCGAGCACTTCGCGCGCTGGCTCGACGCACACCGCCTGAGCCTCGACGACTTCGGCGTGCGCGAGCTCGCCGGCTATGCGACGGACCTCGGCCGCGCCCGCTCGCGTCTGGCACCGGCGAGCGTGGCGAGACGGCTGGCTGCTGTTCGATCGTTCCTGCGCTTCACGCTCGGCGCCGCGCGGGTGCCCGACGCGCCGCTCGCGCCGCGCCGGGTGAGGCGCCTGCCGGATCCACCCCGCGCGGCGGAGATCGAGCAGCTGCTCGGCGGGCTCGAAGGCGACGACCCGCTCGCGCTGCGCAACCGCGCCCTGCTCGAGCTCGTCTACTCCGCGGGCCTCCGTAGCGCCGAGGCCGTGAGTCTCGACCTCGACGACGTCGATTTCGAGCAGGAGCACGTTCGCATCCGCGGCAAGGGCGGCAAGGAGCGCGTCGTGCCGCTCGGCGAGGAGGCCGCCTGGTGGCTCGCGCGCTACCTCGAGCACGCGCGGCCCCGGCTCGCGGCGGGCAGTGACGCCGCGCTCTTCGTCTCCGTGCGCGGCCGCCGGCTGGACACGAGCACGCTCAGGCGGATCTCACCGCACCCGCACCGGCTGCGCCACGCGTTCGCGACGCATCTTCTGGACGGCGGCGCCGACCTGCGCACGATCCAGGAGCTGCTCGGCCACTCGTCGCTGTCGACGACGCAGATCTACAGCCACGTCGACGGGAAGCGCCTCCGCCGCGTCTACGACCGGGCGCACCCGCGCTCGTGACGCCGGAGGTGGAGCGGTTCCTCGCCCTGCTCGCGACGCGGCGCGCGGCGCGCACCGTCGACGCGTACCGCCGCGACCTCGAGCACGTGTCCGCGTTCCTCGGCGCCTCGCCCGCGGCCGCGACGACGGACGATCTCGAGCGCTACTTCGCCGAGCTCCGCGCCGCAGGTCTCGCGCCGTCGACGCTCGCAAGGCGCACGGCCGCGCTCCGCACGTTCTATCGCCACCAGCAGCTGCTCGGCGAACGCGCCGACAATCCCGCCGCCGAGCTCGACCTCCCGCGCCGGCGCCCGAAGCTGCCGCGGACGCTCTCGCCCGGAGAGGCCGAACGGCTGATCGAGGCCGCCGCCGGCACGCAGCCGCGCGACCTGCGCGACCGCGCCCTCGTCGAGCTCCTCTATGGCGCCGGCCTCCGCGTTTCCGAGGCCGTCTCCCTCCAGAAGGCCTCGATCTCGCTCGACGAGCGCCTCGTCCGCTGCGTCGGCAAGGGCGACAAGGAGCGGATCGTGCCGATCGGACGCCAGGCCGTCGAGGCGGTCCGGCGTTACCTCTCGCGCGGGCGGCCGCACCTCGACCGGCGCCACCGGCCGGAGCTGTTCCTCAACGCGCAAGGCGGCGCGCTCACGCGCGCAGGAGCCTTCCTCATCCTCAAGCGCCGCGCCGAGAAGGCCGGGCTCGACCCGGCGCGCGTGCACCCGCACCTGCTCCGCCACTCCTTCGCGACGCATCTGCTCGAGGGTGGCGCCGACCTCCGCTCGGTCCAGGAAATGCTCGGGCATGCGGATCTCTCGACGACGGAGCTGTACACCCACGTATCCGATCGGAGGCGACGGGAGTTGTACTTCCAAGCGCACCCGCACGCGCGGCGGCGCCGACCCAGACGAGATGATGACCCACTCCCTGACCCTCGTTCTCTCGGCAGCCGGCGTGGGCTACCTGATGGTGAAAGCGGGACTGGCTAAGAACGCACTGGAGCCGAAGCATCGGCGGCGGATCTGTCCTTCGTGCGGCCGCGTGATCAGCGGCCGCCGCTGCGACGCGCATTAGCCTCGACGTTCGCCTTCTTCGTCAGCTGCGCGCCGATCTTCTCCGCAGCGTCGCGCAGTTGCTTGTCCTCCTCGTCGCTCTCCGCGAGGCCGCGCAGGAGCGCAATCGTCTCTCGAGCCGCCGGGCCGTTCTTCAGGCACACGATCGCGAGCCGCCGCACGGCGCCGTTGGGGTCGCCGCCGATCAGCTCGTGGAGCGTGCGGCGCGTCGTGTTGATGACGCCGGGGCTGTCCCGCGACAACAGCTCGATCGACACCAGTGCCGATCCTCTGCAGGCCGGGCTCTCGTCTTCGAGCCCCCGCTGCAGCAACTCCAGCTTCTGCCGGTAGCGGAACTGACCGATCGCGCGGTACGCGACAGCGCGCACGCGGTAGTCGCCGTCGCGCGCCGCGCCCTCGACCTCGTCGTCCCAGTGCCGGCGAAGGTTCGCGAGCTCGCGCTCGTCGCCCGCGTCCGCGAGCTCCTGCGCCTCGGCAGCCGCCTCCGCCAGCGTCAACGCGGCGATGCGACCGGGTACGCGCGCGGCTCGGGGCCGACGTACTCGGCGCCCGGCCGGATGATCTTGTTATCCGCGTGCTGCTCGAGGACGTGCGCCGCCTGGCCGGCAACGCGGCTGCACTCGAAGAGCGGCGTGAAGAGATCCGTCGGGATGCCGAGGTAGCGGTAGACCGAGCCGGAGTAGAGATCGACGTTCGGCCACAGCGCCTTCTGCTCCATGACCGCGCTCTCGACCGCGTCGGTGATCGCGAACCAGTTCGGCCCGTCGGCATCCGCGGAGAGGTCGCGCGACCAGCGCTTCAGAATGACGGCGCGCGGATCCATCGTCGTGTACAGCGGATGGCCGAAGCCGTAGATCGTCTCCTTGCGCGCGAAACGGTCGCGAACGGCGTCCGCCGCCCTCTCGGGTGTGCCGATCTCCTCGAAGAACGCCATCGCCTTCTCGTTCGCGCCGCCGTGGATCGGCCCCTTCAGCGCGCAGATCGCGGCGACGACGGCCGAGTGGACGTCCGAGAGCGTCCCCGCGACGACGCGCGCCGTGAACGTCGACGCGTTCATCTCGTGCTCCGCGTGGAGGATCATCGCGACGTCGAACGCGCGCACCTCCTGCTCGGTTGGCGACTCGCCGCGCAGCATCGTGAGGAAGTTCTCCGAATACGAAAGCGAGGGGTCCGGCGCGATCGGGTCGAGGCCCTGGCGAAGCCGGTGGTAGCGCGCGACGATCGTCGGGAGCCGGGCGATCAGCTGCGCGGCCTTGCGCCGCTCGTTCTCGCGATCGATCGCCGCCTCGGCCGGATCGGTGAACGAGAGCGACGAGGCGGCGGTCCGGAGCATCTCCATCGGCGCCGACTCACGTGATCCGCGGTCGACGATCGCCGCAGCCGGCGGCGGCAGCTCGCGCGCCGACAACTCGTCATGGAACGCGGCCGACGCGTCGCTCGACGGAAGCTCGCCCTCGAGCAGCAGGCACGCCACGTCCTCGTACGTCGCATGCTCCGCGAGGTCCGCGATGTCGTAGCCGCGATACATGAGAACGCCGCGGTCCGCGTCGATCGAGCAAATGGACGTCTGCGCGACGACGACTCCCGAGAGCTGAACGGACTTCTTCGCAGGCAAGCCGCCTCTACGTTAGCGGCCGCTACGATCCGCCGATGGCCGAGCGCACGAAGATCACCGTCGTCGGCGCCGGAAACGTCGGCGCCACGTGCGCGCAGGTGCTCGCGACGCGCGACTACGCGAACGTCGTGCTCGTCGACATCAAGGAGAACCTTCCGCAGGGCAAGGCTCTCGACATCAATCAGATGGGCCCCGTGCTCGGTTACGAGCCGTCCGTCGTCGGCTCGAACGGCTATGAGGAGACGGCCGGCTCGGAGATCGTCGTCATCACCGCCGGCCTGCCGCGCTCGCCGGGGATGAGCCGCGACGACCTCGTGACGACGAACGAGAAGATCGTCGGCTCGGTCACGGAGGAGGTCGTCGCCGCGAGCCCGAACGCCGTGATCGTCGTCGTCTCCAACCCGCTCGACGCGATGTGCCACGTCTCGCACCGCGTATCGGGATTCCCGAAGCAGCGCGTCTTCGGCATGGCCGGGATCCTGGATACCGCGCGCTTCCGCACGTTCATCGCCTGGGAGACCGGTGCGTCCGTAAAGGACGTGACGGCGATGGTGCTGGGCGGCCACGGGGACCAGATGGTCCCGGTGGTCAGCGCGACGGCGGTCGGCGGCGTGCCACTGACGAAGCTCGTGGCGCAGGACAGGATCGACGCGATGGTCGAGCGCACGCGCAAGGGCGGCGGCGAGATCGTGAACCTGCTCGGGACGTCCGCGTGGTACGCGCCCGGCGCCGCCGCGGCGCAGATCGCCGACGCGATCGCCCTGGACGAGAAGCGCGTGCTGCCGTGCACGGCGCTGCTCGAGGGCGAGTACGGCATCGACGATCTCTACATGGGCGTCCCGGTGAAGCTCGGCGCCGAGGGTGTCGAGGAGATCGTCGAGCTCGACCTGAGCGACCAGGAGCGCACGTGGCTGCAGGAGTCCGCGGACGCAGTGCGCGACGTGGTCGGCGTCCTGACGGCCGCCTAAGCAGTGGACCTCGGCCTCAGCGGCCGGATGGCGATCGTCGGCGGCGCCTCCTCCGGACTCGGTCTCGCGACGGCCGAGTCTCTGGCGCAGGAAGGAGCGCGCGTCGTCATGTTCGCGCGCCGACGCGACGTGCTCGAGCGCGAGGCGGAGCGGATCGGCGGCATTCCCGTCGTCGGCGACGTCCGCGAGCCGGACGACATCGCGCGCCTCGTCGATACGGCGATCGAGGCCGGCGGCGGGATCGACATCCTCGTGCCGAACAGCGGCGGGCCGCCGCCTTCGCGCGCGGAGACCATCAGCGCGGAAGACGTTCAGGCAGCGGTCGAGCTGCTGCTCCTCCCGGTCGTCCGCCTCGTCAACCTCGCGCTGCCGCACCTGATCTCCAGCGGACGGGGACGGATCGTCCTGATCAGCTCGCTCGCAGTGCGCGAGCCGTCGGCGAACCTCGCTCTGACCAACTCTGTCCGGCCCGGCGTGGTCGGCTACATGAAGTCGCTCGCGAACGAGCTCGGCCGCCATGGGATCACCGTCAACTCCGTCGGCCCGGGCCGCTTGATGACCCCGCGCCTGATGGAGCTGTACGGGCAGGACGGGCCGCCGGCGGACGAGGTCGCGCGTATCCCGGCGCAGCGCCTGGGCGAGCCGCGCGAGCTCGGCGATCTCGTCGCGTTCCTGTGCTCGACGCGCGCCTCGTACATCAGCGGTACCCACATCCCCGTCGACGGGGGCCTGTACCGCGGGCTGCTCTGAGGATGCGCCGCGCCTCTACGCCGTTCCGGCTTGCCGTCGCAGGCGTCACGCTCGTCGTCGCCGCGGCATTCGTGCTGTGGCTCGTCCCGTCGGGCTCGTACATCTTCCTTCCCGACCGCGCGCATCCGGTCGATCCGCTCGTGCGCGTTCAGGGCGGCAAGAAGCCGAAGGGCGGCGGGATCTACTTCGTCGACATCTTCGTCCGCAAGGCGTCGCTGATCGAGCGCCTGTGGCCAGGCCTCCACGAAGGCGCGGAGATCGTCCCGAAGGCCGCGCTGCTGGCTCCCGGGACGAGCGAGGAGCAGCGCCAGACCGCCGCCTTGCGCGAGATGACGCGGTCGCAGGAGATCGCCGCTGCAGTGGCGCTTCGCGCGGCCGGCTACCGCGTCCGCGCGAACCCGATCGGAGCCCTGGTCGAGCAGGTCGCGAGCGACGCTCCCGCAGCGGGGAAGCTGCAGCCGACGGACGTCATCGTCTCGGCAGCCGGGCAGCGCGTGCAGTCGCCGGCCGACCTGCGCCGCGCGATCGGGAGCGTCAGGCCGGGCTCGCCGGTGCGGCTCGCCGTGCGGCGGGGCAAGGAGCAGGCGGCGCTGACCGTGGACACGATCGCCGACCCCCACGATCCGACGCGCGCGATCATCGGAATCTTCGTGGCGCCCGCCGCCTCGATCAAGCTCCCGCTCAAGGTGAAGATCGACTCCGGCGACATCGGCGGTCCCTCCGCGGGGCTCGCCTTCGCACTCGATCTCCTGGAGCGGCTCGGCAAGGACGTCGACCACGGCCGCAGGATCGCCGCGACCGGAGAGATCAACCTCGACGGCAGCGTCGGGCCGGTCGGCGGGATTCCGCAGAAGACGATCGGCGTGCGCAACTCGGGAATCCGCGTCTTCCTCGTCCCCGCTGGGGATAACGCCGCCGAGGCGCGCCGGTATGCGGACGGGATGCGGATTGTCCCTGTGAAGAGTTTTCGACAGGCGTTGCGGAGCCTGGCAACGCTGGCAAAATCTGCTGCTTAAAGGCAGATTTCTTCCGCCTCGAATCTCCAGGAAATTGCTGCGTTTTCGTCTCGGTTGGGCCTTGCATCGAACGGACGCGGCCCTAAGATCCACCACCGAGGGCGGCAGGTCCACGGGGGTCGAGAACAGGGGAGCGAGGAGATCATGGCCAAGCGGTCGCAGGTGACGTGCGCAGATTGCTACTTCCGGAGGGCCGGCCTCTGCGCCCTTCGAACGGACGTGCCGTGTCCGACCTTTCGCGCCTACGCCACCGGCGCCCTCGCGCCTTCGCTGCAGGCTCCGCTCATCCCGCGGCGCCCGCTCACGCTCACACCGCAGCCCGCCGCCGCGTAGATTCGCGGCATGAGACTGCGTCGCCAGGGGATCGACCCGGAGACGCGCGAGACCTTTCAGCCACGGCTCTGGCTCGCGGTGGTCGGCCTCGTCCTGATCGGCGCCTACGTCGTCGCCTTCATCGCCGAGAACAACAAACAGGTGACGGTGCATTTCGTGCTCTTCTCGGCAGAGACGTCCGTCATCTGGGTGATCCTGTTCACCCTCGTGATCGGCCTCGTGGCAGGGCTGCTGCTCTCGCAGCTAGTGCGCCGCCGCGGCCGGAAGCAGCGCGGCTAGCTTCGGGACGCCTTCGCGGATCTCGTCCGGCGAGACGAAGCTGTAGGCGAGGCGCGCAGTCGAGGGCGCGCCGCCGAAGTCGGCGCCGGCGACGAACGAGACGCCCGCCTTCGTGGCGCGGCCGAGCAGCTCGACCGTGTCCGCGCCGGGGACGTCCAGCCAGACGAAGTAGCCGCCCTCCGGCCGCGACCACGTCGCGCCCGTCCCCGCGAGCTCCGCGTCGAGCGACTCGAGCATCGCATCGCGGCGAGTACCGAGCAGCTGCCGGACCCGCTCGAGGTTGCTCGCGAAACGCCCGCTGCGGATGAACTCGTACACGGCGGCCTCCCCGATCAGGCCGGGTGTGATGTATGTGGACGTCGACGCGGCCTCGAGCTCCGCCCGCAGCGCGGCGGGCAGGACGAAGTAGCCGACTCGGACGCCAGGGGCCACGGTCTTCGAGAAGGACGACGCGTAGACGACGCGGTCTCCTTCGTCGAGGTCGAGCAGCGACGGCTGCGCGGCGCCCTCGAAGCGGACGAGGCCGTAGGGGTCGTCCTCGAGCACGAGCAGGTCGTGCTGCCCCGCCAGCTCGACGATCCGCCGGCGGCGCTCGAGCGACAGCGTCCGGCCGCTCGGGTTCTGGAACGTCGGAATCGTGTAGAGAAACGCGGGCTTCGGGCCCGACGACAGCGCCTGCTCCAGCGCCTCCGGCTGGAGCCCCTCCTCGTCCATCGGGAGCGGCACGATCTCGGCGCCCGCCTCGCGCAAGATCTTGAGCGGGCGGTCGTACGTCGGCTGCTCGACGAGCACGCGCTCGCCGTTCGCAGCAAGTCTCTGCGCGAAGAAGACGAAGCCCTGGAGGCCGCCGTTCGTCACGAAGACGCGCTCGACGGAGACGCCGTGCCGTTGCGCGATCCACTCCCGCAGCGGCTCGTACCCGCTGGGCGACCCGTAGGAGAGAACCGTGCGTCCGTCGGCGAGCAGCACCGCGCGCGCGCACTCGGCGAGCTCCTCGACCGGCAGGCACTCCGGCGCCGGGATCCCGCGCGAGAACGAGATCACGTCCGCGCTCCTACGCGATCCGCGACCAGCTGCGCGACCTCCGTCGGCGTCGTACCCACCGAGATGCCGACCGCCTCGAGTGCTTCCTTCTTCGCCTGTGCGGTGCCGGAGGTGCCCGAGATGATCGCGCCCGCGTGCCCCATCGTCTTGCCGGGAGGCGCGGAGAAACCGGCGATGTACGCGAGGACCGGCTTCGTCATTCGTTCGTCGATGAACGCCGCGGCCTTCTCCTCCTCGTTGCCGCCGATCTCGCCGACGAGCACCACGTACTCGGTCTCGGGATCGGCCTCGAACTTCTCCAGGATGTCGATGAACGACGAGCCGACGACGGGATCGCCGCCGATGCCGACGATCGTCGAGTTGCCGAGCCCGAGCTGCGCGAGCTCGTGGCCGATCTGGTACGTGAGCGTCCCGGACCGCGACACGAGGCCGATGCTTCCCTCGGCGAAGATCTCGGCGGGAATGATCCCGACATTCGCTCTCCCGGGCGAGAGGACGCCGGGGCAGTTCGGCCCGATCAGCGTCACGCCGAGCCCGCGGACGTAGGTGTAGACGCGCAGCATGTCGTGCGCGGGGATGTGCTCCGTGATGCAGACGACCGTTCCGATCCCGGCGTCGACGGCTTCGTAGATCGCGTCGACGGCGAAGCGTGCCGGCACGAAGATGAGTGTCGTGTTCGCACCGGCCTCGGCGACGGCGTCGGCGACGGTGTTGAAGATCGGAATGCCCTCGACGTCCTGTCCGCCCTTGCCGGGAGTCACGCCCGCGACGACGTTCGTGCCGTAGTTGCGGTTGCGCAGGCCGTGGAAGCGGCCCTCGCTTCCGGTCAGCCCCTGCACGACAAGGCGCGTCTCGTTGTCGACGACGATCGCCATCAGCTTTGCGACTTCCGTGCTTTCAGCAGGATCTTCGTGTCGCGCCACGCGGAGCCGTCGTCGAGCAGTTGCGGCGCGAGCAGCTGGGTCACGCGCACAGCCTCCTCGCCTTCGCAGCCGGTGCGCGCGAGCCAGTCGTCGAGTGAGTGCACCTTCTCGAAGAACTCCACCTGCTCGACCTCGAGGCCCGCCTCGGTCAGCAGTTCCTTCCACTCGTCCTCGGAGCGCGAGCGGACGTGCGACGGGTCGCGCAGGCGCTCGGCCTCCTCCTGCTGGTCGGAGATGTAGAGCGTGTCCTCGATCACGACGAGCCGGTTCGCGACGCGTGCCATCTCGGCCACGGCCTTCTCGAGGTCGGCGAAGTGGTGCGCGGCGATGCGGCAGACGACGACGTCGAACGACCCGTCGGCGAACGGCAGATCCTCCACGCGCGAGAGCACGTCCGGCCGCATTCCCGGGGAGCTGTCGACGGTGACGACCTCGCAGCCCTCCTCGCGCAGGCGCCGCGCGACGTGGCCGCCGCCGGTCGCGACGTCGAGCGCCTTGACGCCCTCCTCCGGCTCGCACATCGCGATCACGGCCTCGAGGTCGTCGCCCTGCATGTGCGTCGTCGACGTGCGATACGCCTCCGCGCGGCCGCTCCAGAGATCGCTCACGCCGCTGCCGCCAGATCCACCGCGCGGCGCGCCGCGTCGAGCATCGTCGGCTCGACGTAGAGGTTCGGCGGCGCGGCGTCGCGCAGGATCTGCCGCCCCTCGTCCGCGTTCGTCCCGTCGAGCCGCACGACGATCGGCAGGTCGATCGACATCTGCTCGAGCGCCGTGAGGATGCCGCGCGCGACCTCGTCGCAGCGCGTGATGCCGCCGAAGATGTTGAAGAAGATCGAGCGTACGTCCTCGTCGCGAACGATCACCTCGAGCGCGTCGACCACGCCCTGCGCGTCCCCCCCGCCGCCGAGGTCGCAGAAGTTCGCCGGCCGTCCGCCCGCGACGACCACGACATCCACGGTCGACATCGAGAGCCCGGCGCCGTTGCCGAGGATGCCGACCGAGCCGTCGAGCTTCACGTATGTCACGCCCTTATCGCGCGCGAACGCCTCGAGCGGGTCCGCGGCGGAGATGTCGCGCATCTCCGCGATGTCCGCGTGCCGGTAGAGCGCGCTGTCGTCGATCGTGACCTTCGCATCCAGGGCTTTGACGACTCCGTCCGGCGTCACGATCAGCGGGTTGATCTCGCAGAGCATCGCGTCCGAGGCCTCGAAGCAGGCGTAGAGCTTGGCGATGATTTCGAGAACCTGTTTCTGTTCACCGGCATCGTCGATCGCCGCGCCGTAGATCAGGCGCCTGCCCTGGTACGGCTGAAACCCCTCGAGCGCATTCGCGTGCAGGCGCGCGAGCGCCTGCGGCTTCGTCGCGGCGACCTCTTCGATCTCCACGCCGCCCTCGGTGGTGAGCATGAAGAGCGGCGCCTTCTCCGACCGGTCGAACGTGACGGAGAGGTAGTACTCCTTCGCGATCTCGGACGCGCGCTCGATCCACAGCTTCGAGCCGACGTGGCCGCGGATGTC
>JBJMJE010000218.1:0-19957 GCA_045806505.1 Gaiellaceae bacterium | reverse complement strand
CGTCGGCCGAGACGATCCGGTGGCGGGTGACGGCGTAGACGACCGTCGCGTACGGCATCTCCAGTCTGATCCGGTCGCCGCGCCGCAGCCGCTCGAGGTGCGAGAACGGCGCGAGATAGGTGGTGCGGTGGCCGGCGACGTAGACGAGGCGCCCTTGCCCCGGCATGTACGTGCGCCGGTCGCGGCCGGGGCCCTTCGTGAGTGAGTCGTGATCGGTGCCGTTGACGAGCACCATGTGGAGGCCGAGCCGCGGCACCACGATGCGGCCGATCGCCTGACCCGCGTGCGCCGAACGCCGGTAACGCGCCGCCGCCGCGGCAACCGCTCGCTCCTCCGCCGCAACGCTCGTGCTGCCGGCGCCGTGGAGGTCGAGCCGGTTGAGCGGGTCGGCGAACTGCTGCTCGAGCGACGACGAGAGCTTGCGCTGCTCGTACCACGTGTACAGCCCGGTGACGGGGTCCTGCCAGAGCCACACGGTCACCGTCCACACGACCGCGGCCGCGCCGCACACGAGCAGTGTCGTGCCGAGCCGCCGGACCCACCGGCGTGCCGGTGAGACGGTGGCGCGCAGCGACCTGGTCCCGGTCCTCGCCGACGTGGCCATCTAGTGACGAACGCGGAAGCTGCGCGCACAGGTTCTCTGGCGGCGGAGGCTGGCGGTTAGCATCGGCCGTGATGGCGCAGACGCTTCAGCGCACGCCGCTCTTCGAGCGCCACGTTGCGGCGGGTGCGCGGTTGGTGCCGTTCGCAGGCTGGGAGATGCCGGTGCAGTACGACGGCGTCATCCCGGAGCATCGCGCCGTGCGATCCGATTGCGGCGTCTTCGACGTGTCGCACATGGGCGAGCTCGAGGTCGAGGGCATGCACGCGCTCGAGCTGCTCCAGTCGCTCCTGTCGAACGACGTCGCGAAGCTCGACGTGGGCGGCGCGCAGTACACGCTTCTGACGAACGAGGCCGGCGGGATCGTCGACGACCTGATCGTCTATCGCACGGACGAGTACCGCTATCTCTTGATCGTCAACGCGTCGAATCGCGACCCCGACTTCCGCTGGCTCAAGGAGCGCGAGGTTCCCGGCTCCGACGTCCGGGACGTCTCCGACGAGTTCGCACTCCTCGCCGTGCAGGGCCCGCGCTCGCTCGAACGGCTCGGCCTCGCGGACGGCAAGCCCTTCACGTGGGCGATGAGCGAGATCGACGGCGTCGAGGTGATGGTCAACCGCACGGGCTACACGGGCGAGCGCGGTGTCGAGCTCATGACGCCGGCCGAGGACGGGCCGGCTCTCTGGGACGCAGTCGTTGCACGCGGCGCGAAGCCCTGCGGCCTCGGCGCGCGCGACACGCTGCGTCTCGAGGTCTGCTATCCGCTGCACGGCAACGACATCACGCCGGAAACAGACGCCATCTCCGCAGGGCTCGGCTGGACGTGCGCTCTCGACACGCACTTCACCGGCGTCGAGGAGTTGCGGCGCATCAAGGGCGAAGGGCCGCGGCAGAAGCTCGTGGCGTTCGTGATGACCGAGAAGGCCGTCCCGCGCCAGGGGATGGCCATCGAGGGCGGCGGCGTCGTCACGTCCGGAAGCCATTCCCCGATGCTGGACGTCGGCATCGGCATGGGCTACGTCCCCGCGGCGCTGGCAGAGCCCGAGACGGAGCTGACGATCGACGTCCGCGGCCGGCCGCGCGGCGCACGTGTCGTGAAGAAACCGATCTACAAACGAGAGGAGCAGTCGTAGTGGCGGCGCAGGAGTCCTACCCCGACGACCTCAAGTACCACGCCGAGCACGACTGGGCGCGCATCCAGGACGGAGAGGCGACGCTCGGGATCACCTGGTGGGCACAGGACGCGCTCGGCGAGCTCGTCCACTACGAGGCGCCGGACGAGGGCTCGACGATCTCGAAGGACGAGTCGTACGGCGAGGTCGAGTCGGTGAAGGCCGTCTCCGATGTGATCGCGCCGCTCTCCGGGGAGGTGCTCGAGGTGAACCAGGCGGTCGTCGACGCGCCGGAGACGGTGAACGAGGATCCGTACGGCGCGGGGTGGCTCGTTCGCATCCGCGTCGGCGAGCCGTCGGAAGTCGACGCGCTCCTCGACGCCGCGGCGTACAAGAAGGTCCTCGAAGACGCGTGAGCTTCCTCTCGCTCACCGACGCCGACCGCGAGGCGATGCTCGCGGAGATCGGCGTCGATTCCGTCGACGAGCTCTTCCGCGACATCCCGGCGGGGATGCGCTTCGACCGCACGCTCGACCTCGAGCCGCCGCTGACGGAGCTCGAGCTGCAACGGCATCTCGAGGCGCTCGCAGCGCGGAACGTCGATACGACGAAGGAGTTGTCGTTCCTCGGCGCCGGCATCTACGACCACTACGTCCCCGCGATCGCCGACGCCGTGTTGCAGCGCGGCGAGTTCCTGACGGCGTACACGCCGTACCAGCCCGAGATGAGCCAGGGCATCCTGCAGGCGATCTTCGAGTACCAGACGGTCATCTGCGAGCTCACGGGCATGGACGTCTCGAACGCCTCCGGCTATGACGGCACCGTCGTCGCCGCGGACGCTTGCCTGATCGCCAAGCACGCGACCGGGCGCTCGAAGGTCGTCGTGACCGAGGCGACGAACCCGCAGGTTCGCCAGGTCGTCAAGACGTACGCGCGCGGCTTCGGCCTCGACGTCGTGGAGGTCCCGCACCGCGCCGGCGCGACGGACGCCGACGAGCTGGCTTCGGCGTCGCAGGACGCCGCCGCGGTGATCTTCCAGCAGCCGAACTTCTTCGGCGTGCTCGAACCTGCGCCCGACCTCGCGGCGGCCGCGAACGACGCGGGCGCGCTCGCGATCGCGCACGTCGATCCGATGTCGCTCGGCGTGCTCGAGGCGCCGGGTGCGTACGGCTGCGCGATCGCGATCGGCGAAGGCCAGGGCACCGGCAACTACCCGGCCTACGGCGGCCCGCACTACGGCTTTCTCGCCGCCCGCAACGAGTTCATCCGGCGCATGCCGGGCCGCATCATCGGCGAGACGACCGACCTCGAAGGCGAGCGCGCGTACGTGTTGACGCTGCAGACGCGCGAGCAGCACATCCGTCGCGAGAAGGCGACGTCCAACATCACGACCAATCAGACCCTGCTCGCGCTGCAGGGACTCGTGACGCTCTCGTGGCTCGGACCGCGGGGAATCCGCGACGTGGGGGAGACCTGCATGAGCCTCGCTGCGTACGCGCAGGAACAGCTCGAGCTCGAGCTCGTCTACCCGGATCGGCCGACGTTCAAGGAGTTCGCGGTCCACGTCGGACGGAGCGCGCGCGACGTGATCCGCGACGCCCGCGCGCGCGGCGTCCATCCGGGCTACGCGCTCGGGCGGGACTACGAGGGGCTCGACGACGCGCTGCTCGTTTGCGTGACGGAGAAGCGCACGCCCGCCGACGTCGAGCGCCTGGCGGAGGTGCTGCACGAGGTGGCCGCATGAAGCTGATCTTCGAGCGCTCGCAGCAGGGACGGCGCGGAGGCGAGCCGCCCCGCTACGACGACCTCCCGCGCGCCGACGTGCCGGACGACCTCAAGCGTGCGGAGCCGCCGCGCCTCCCGGAGCTGAGCGAGCCGGAGATCCTCCGCCACTTCACCGCGCTCTCGAACCGGAACTTCGGCATCGACACCGGCTTCTATCCCCTCGGCTCCTGCACCATGAAGTACAACCCGCGGATCAACGAGCGGCTCGTCGGGCTGCCGGGCTTCGCGCATCTGCATCCGCACCAGGAGGAGGACGGGGCGCAGGGCGCGCTGGAGCTGATGTGGCGGCTCCAGGAGATCCTCGCGGAGGTGACGGGGCTGCACGCGGTGTCACTCCAGCCGGCGGCGGGGTCGCAGGGCGAGATCACGGGGCTGATGTTGATGCACGCGTACTTCGCCGACCGCGGCGAGGACGAGCAGCGGCGCAAGATCGTCATTCCCGACACCGCGCACGGGACGAATCCGGCGAGCGTGACGATGGCCGGCTACGAGGTGACGCCCGTGAAGACGGACCCGCGCGGCAACATCGACGTCGAGGATCTCCGCGGGAAGGTGGACGAGCACACGGCTGGGCTGATGCTCACGAACCCGTCGACGCTCGGGCTCTTCGACGAGAACATCGAGGAGATCGAGAGCATCTTCCACCGCGACGGCGCGCTCATGTACTACGACGGCGCGAACCTGAACGCCGTCTGCGGCATCTCGCGCCCCGGCGACATGGGGTTCGACATCGTGCATATCAACCTGCACAAGACGTTCTCGCAGCCGCACGGCGGCGGCGGCCCGGGCGGCGGTCCGATTGCGGTGCGTGACGTCCTCGAGCCGTTCCTGCCGGTGCCGGCGATCGTGCGCGACGGCGACGCGTTCAGGCTCGACCACGACCGGCCGAAGTCGATCGGCAAGGTGCGCGGCTTCACGGGGCCGTTCGGCGTGTTCGTGCGCTCGTACGCGTACATCCGCAGCTACGGGCCGCGGCTCCGCGAGATGTCCGAGATCGCAGTCCTGAACGCGAACTACCTCCTCGCGCGGCTGAAGGACACCTACGACCTGCCGTTCGACCGCCTGTGCATGCACGAGTTCGTCCTCTCGGCGCGATCGCTGAAGCGCGAGCACGGCGTCACGGCTGCGGACGTCGCGAAGCGGCTGATGGACTACGGCTTCCATCCCCCGACGGTCTACTTCCCGCTCATCGTCCCCGAGGCGCTGATGATCGAGCCGACGGAGACCGAGCCGAAGGAGAACCTCGACGCATTCGCCGACGCGATGATCGCGATCGCGCGCGAGGCGGCGGAGGAGCCCGAGGTCGTCAAGGCGGCGCCGACGTCGCGGCCGATCCGCCGCGCCGACGAGGTCAAGGCCGCGAAGCAGCCGGTCGTGCGCTACCTCTTCGACGAGCACCCGAGCCGGGTGCAGGAGCCCGCGGGCGTTACGCGCGAATCGTGACGCGCGTCCCGAGCGGGACGTGCGTCATCAGGAACCGAAGCGCGGCCTGCGGCGCATGCAGGCAGCCGTTCGAGATCGCGCCGAGCGCGCCGCCGTGGACCGCGATGCGTGTGCCCGTTCCCGACCACGTGCGCGCCGGATGCTCCTGGTGGCCGGATAGCGCGAGGATGCAGCAGCCGTAGGCGGACGAGAGCTCGGCGCCTGCGAGCCTGTCCGTGACCGCGTATTCGCCGGTCGGCGTGGGCGAGCCGGCGGCGCCGATCCCGAGCGGAACCCGCCGCACGACCGTGCCGCCGCGGATCAGCTCGAGCGTGCGGCGCGAGAGCGACACCTCGATCCGCACCGTCGTCCTCCAGGTACGCACGGTGCGGGCGTCGATCCACGAGAGCACGCCGTTCGGCCGCTGCGGCGCGATGACACCGAGCCAGTGGCCGCGTCTGGCCCTGACCGAATAAAAGAGCGAGGAACCGAACTCGGTGCGGCCGTTCAGGCGGGCTACGACTGCGCCACCCGGTGCGGCGCGGAGCACGACCCGGCCGGTCTGCGGACGCGCGACGACGTCCGCATCTGCGGCGCTCGCGCTCACGAGGAACGCAGCGGCAACTGCCGCGGCGAGGGCGACCCGGCCCACGCGCGCAGACTAGCCTGGTCTGTAACGATTTCCAACTTCTGGAGACGACAAGGCGTGGAGAAAATCAAGAAAACAGAGGAGCAGTGGCGCGCCGAGCTGACGCCCGAGCAGTACCACGTGCTCCGCGAGAAGGGCACCGAGCGCCCGTTCACGGGCGAGTACGACCACGTCTTCGATTCCGGGACGTACCACTGCGCCGGGTGCGGCGCCGAGCTCTTCAGCTCAGATGCGAAGTACGACTCCGGATGCGGCTGGCCGGCCTTCTCTGCGCCGGCGGCCGAGGACAAGGTCGACGAAGAGACCGACACGACGTTCGGCATGGTGCGGACCGAGGTGATGTGCGCCGCGTGCGGCGGGCACCTCGGCCACGTGTTCCCCGACGGGCCGCATCCGACGGGAATCCGCTACTGCATCAATTCCGCAGCGCTCAGATTGGAGGAGGAGTGACGAAGAAGGCAACGTTCGGCGCCGGCTGCTTCTGGGGCGTCGAGGCGGCGTTCCGGCAGCTCGAGGGCGTCGACGCGACGCGCGTCGGCTACGCCGGCGGGCAGCTCGACAAGCCGACGTACGAGGACGTGTGCTCGCACACGACCGGCCACGCCGAGGTCGTCGAGGTGACGTACGACCCGGAGCGGGTGTCGTACGAGCAGCTGCTCGACGTCTTCTGGCACAAGCACGACCCGACGCAGCTCAACCGGCAGGGCTGGGACGTCGGCGACCAGTACCGCTCGGTGGTGTTCTTCCACGACGAGGAGCAGCGCGAGGCGGCGGAGCGCTCGAAGGAGAGCGAGCAGCCCCGGTACCGGAAGCCGATCGTCACGCAGATCGAGGCGGCGCCGACCTTCTACGAGGCGGAGGACTATCACCAGCAGTACCTCGAGAAGCGCGGCCGCTCGAGCTGCACGCCTGCGCTCGCGCGCACCGCTTGACGCTTGACCACCGGCAGCTCGGCGTCGACCTCTTCAACGAGGTGTGGCGTCTGATCGGGACCCGCGAGGACGACGACCGCATGGTCCATGCGGCGCACGCTTCGCGGTATCACTGGGGCGAGGCTCCGGTCTCCAAACCGGAGAACCTCGCCCGCGGTGAGTGGCAGGTGTCGCGCGTCTACACCGTCGTCGGCTTGCACGAGGCAGCGCTGCGTCATGCGCGGCGCTGCCTCGACATCTGCGAACAGCACGGCCTCGGTGACTGGGATCTCGCGTACGCGTACGAGGCGGTGGCGCGCGGGTACAAGACCGCGGGTGCGCTTCCCGAGGCGGAGGCGTACAAGAAGCTCGCGAGCGAGGTGCCGGTCGCGGACGAAGAGGACCGCGAGCAGCTCGCGAAGGATCTGGCGACGCTCTAGCTCGCTGTTCATCCTCTGGCTGCGCAAGGACTGGGAGTTCGTCGCCGGCCCGCGACGCCTGATCGCGACCTACGTCGAGGCCGACGAGCCGCTGCCGCTCATCGAGATCCATCGGGACCTGGCGCTGCACATGGAGAACAGCTACGACGACAACGAACGTCGGCTGCAGTGGCTCATCGTCGCGCTGCGGTGGGGGTCACTCGTGCTCGCCGCAGAGGTGATCGCGTGGGTCAGAGCGATCGCGACGGCGAGCTAGACTCGTGTCGATGGCCGATCGCCCTGACAACGGGTCGCATCCGCGCCCGCAACCGGTTCGGCCGAGCCCGATGAAGCCCGAGGGGCGCGACGCTCCCTCGGCGGGGCTCATGCCTCGGCCGAAACCGGCCCGCGCGTAGCAGCGAGCTGCCCGCACGCTGCGGCGATGTCCCGACCGCGCGTGAGCCGCACCGTCACGGGAACGCGCTCGCGCTCGAGCACCGCGGCGAAGGCCGCGATCGCGTTGCGACCGGATCCCCCGAAGCTGCCTGTCGGGTTGTACGGGATCAGGTTCACCTTGAAGATCCTCCGGTCGAGCGTTCGTGCGAGCTCGGCCGCCTGCTCGACGCGGTCGTTGACGCCGGCCAGCATCACGTACTCGACGAAGACCTTGCGGCCGCGCAACGCGAAGTACCGGCGGCACTCTTCCAGCACCTCGTCGAGCGGATAGCGGTCGTTGACGGGCATCAGCTCGCTGCGGAGCGCGTCGTTCGGCGCGTGCAGCGAGAGCGCGAGCCGGATCGGCTCCTCGACGTCGTCCACGAAGCGCCGCAGCCCCGGCAGCCAGCCGACGGTCGAGACCGTCGTGCGCCGGTGCGTGATGCCGACGTCGGGCAGCCGCCGCGCCGCTTCGACCACCGAGTCGACGTTGAACATCGGCTCGCCCATTCCCATGAACACGAGGTGGTTGAGCGGCTCGATGCGGCGGAAGTGGAGCACCTGGTCGAGGATCTCCGACGCCGTGAGATTGCGGCCGAAGCGCATCTGCCCCGTTGCGCAGAACGTGCACGTCAACGGACAGCCGGACTGAGACGAGACGCAGACCGAGCGGCGTCCGTCGCGGTAGCGCATCAGCACCGCCTCGACCAGATGCCCGTCGTGGGTCCGGAAGAGGGCCTTGAGCGTCCCGTCCTTCGAGTGTGCTTCGTGCTCGAGCGTCAGCGCGGAGAACGGCACGGTCTCGGCGAGGCGCGCTCGCAGCGGCGCCGGGACGTTCGTCATCTCGTCGTAGCCGGCGGCGCCGCGCGCGGCCCATTCCCAGACCTGCCGCGCGCGGAACGCCGGCTCGCCGGCGAGTGCGTCGTCGAGGAGCGTCTTGTCCATTCACGCCACGGTAGCGCCCCATTCCTGCGGTGCGACCTGCTTGAGTTGCGTGGCGAAGAACCACTTGTGGCCCTCGGGATCGACGGCCGTGTAGCGGCGGTCCCCGTACTCCTGGTCGACGAGCTCCTCGGTGATCTCCGCACCGGCCGCCTTCGCGCGCTCGTGGTGCGCGTCGACGTCGTCGACGTAGACGTACAGGCCGATCGTCTCGCCGCCCTGCTCCCTGGGGTTGCGGTAGCCCTCGCCCGGGTTGCCCATGAAGATGCGCGCGTCGCCGAGCTTCATCTCGGCGTGGTTCACATAGCCCCCCTCGCCGGTGTAGCGGAGCGTCTCCTCGAAGCCGAACGTGCGCGACAGCCATTCGAGCGCGTCCTCACAGCTGTGGTAGAGCAGGTACGGGTAGATCGTCTGCGTCATCGGTTCCTCCTCTGTCGGCGGATGTCGGTGTCGAGCGCGTCCAGCCGGTTCTGCCAGAACGCGCGGTAGTGCGTGAGCCACGCGTCGAGCTCGTCGAGTGGCCCCGGGTCGAGCGAGTACACGCGCCGGCGGCCGTCGACGCGCGACCGAACGAGGCCGTGCTCGCGCAGGATCCTCAGGTGGCGCGAGACGCCGGGGCGCTTGCCCGAGAACTCGGAGGCGAGCTCACCTGCGCTTCGCTCGCCCTCGGCGAGCAGCTCGACGATCCGCCGCCGGGTGGGGTCGGCCAGGGCGGCGAGCGCGTTCACGGTGCCGCCTCGAACCGATCGAGGGCGCGGCCCCAGGCCGCGATGTAGCTCATGCCGTGCGTCGCGTCGATCTGCGTGTGCTCGATGACGACGACCGTCTGCGCGCCCTCCGTACGAAGCTCGACGACCACCTCGGACGGCGGCTCGCCGTGCGGACGCCAGTCGAGCTCGAGTCGCCGCTCGGGCTCCGCGCGGCGGACCGTCACTCCGTCCGGCGGCGCCAGCCAGCGATCGAGATCGGACAGGGCGGTCCAGACCTCGGCGGGCGCCGCGTCGTAGCGGCGGCTGAGGCGGAGGGCGCAGCGGCCGTCGGTCATGGCTGAAGCGTAACAACTCGGTTACACGACGTGGTGTCGCTAGATTCTCCGCGGTGATCGATCTCCGCTCCGATACCGCGACGAAGCCGTCACAAGAAATGCGCGCCGCCATGGCGAGCGCCGAGGTCGGCGACGAGCAGAAGCGCGAGGACCCGACCGTGCTCGAGCTCGAGCGCCGCGCCACGGAGCTCCTCGGCCAGGAAGATGCGGTGTACCTGCCCACCGCGAGCATGGCGAACCAGATCGCGTGCCGGATCCTCACCGAGCCCGGCGACGAGCTGCTCGCCGAGGAAAACGCGCACATCCTCCTCTCGGAGCAGGGCGGGCCGGCGGTGCACAGCGGTCTCGTGACGCGGCCTATCCGTACGCTCGCGGGGCGTTTCTCCGGCGACGACGTCCGCGCGCTGATGCGCGACCGCACGTCGATGCACATGGCTCGCACGCGACTGGTCGCCGTCGAGAACACGCACAATTCGTCCGGCGGGCGCTGCTGGCGCCTCGAGGAGCTCGACGACGTCGTGTCGACGGCGCGGGAGCTCGACCTGAAGCTGCACCTCGACGGCGCACGGCTGCTGAACGCCGCCACGGCCACCGGAATCGCGCCCGCCGAATACGGCCGGAGGTTCGACACCGTCACGCTCTGCCTCTCCAAGGGCCTCGGCTGTCCGCTCGGCGCCATCCTCGCGACCTCCTCGGAGCTGGCATGGAAGGCGCGGCGCGGCAAGCATCTGATGGGAGGCGCGATGCGCCAGGCCGGCATCGTCGCCGCGGCAGGGGTCTACGCGCTCGAGCACAACGTCGAGCGCCTCGCGGACGACCACGCGCGGGCCCGCCGCCTCGGCGAGGCGCTGCACGAGGCGGGCGTACCCGTCGACCTCGAGCAGGTCGAGACGAACTTCGTCCAGGTCGACGCGGCGCCGCTCGGGCTGACGCGCGCGGAGGCGATGGCGCGGCTGAAGGAAGCCGGCGTCCTGGTCTCCACCACGGTCTGGCCGACGAAGGTCCGCGCCGTGACGCACCTCGACGTGGACGACGACGACATCGACGCGGCGATCGACGCAATCCCGCGAGCGCTCGGAGCTCTTGCCCGCGTCTGACGAGCTCGCGGTCGAGCTCCGCGCGATACTCGCGCAGTCGCAGACCGAGAACAGGCTGCCCTCCGTCGCCGGCGCGGTCCTGCGCGAGGGCGAGGTCATCTGGGCCGACGCCGTGGGGCTCGCGGACGCCGACGCCGACGAGGCCGCGACGCCGGAGCATCAGTACCGCATCGGGTCGATCACGAAGACGTTCACCGCAGTCGGCGTGATGCAGCTCCGCGACGCCGGCAAGCTCGACCTCGAGGACCGCCTCGACAAGCACCTGGACGTGCCGGCGCGCGGAGACCTGACGCTCCGGCGCATGCTCTCGCACGGGTCGGGACTGCAGCGCGAGCTGCCGGGCAACCTGTGGGAGACGCTCGAGTTCCCGAAGTCGACGGACGAGCTCTTCGCGACGCTCGCCGAGGCGGAGATGGTGCTCGCTCCCGGCGAGCGGTGGCACTACTCGAACCTCGCGTTCATCCTCCTCGGCGAGGTCATCGCGAAGCTCGGCGGCATGGCGTACGAGGACTACGTCGAGGCGCGGATCCTGCAGCCGCTCGGCCTCACGCGCACGAGTTTCGCGCCGGAGCCGCCGACTGCCGTCGCGTACTCGGTGGAGCCGTACACGGACGTCGTCCAGCGCGAGCCGATGCTCGTCGAGCGCACCGGCGGGATCGCGGCGGCCGGTCAGCTGTGGTCGACCGTCGGCGACCTCTGCCGCTGGGCCGCGTTCCTCGCGTCGCCGGATCCGGACGTCCTTTCGACGGAGTCGCTCGAGCTGATGACGTCGGTTCAGTCGATGGCGGACCCCTACCGCTGGTCGCTCGCGTGGGGGGTCGGGCTGATGCTCGTCCGCAGTGGGGATCGCATCTACTGCGGGCACGACGGCGGCATGCCGGGCTACCTCGCGAACGTGCTCGTCGACCGCGACAGCGGACTCGGCGGTGCCGTCCTCGTGAACGCGTCGAACGTCAGCCCCGCGGAGGTGACGCTCGCGCTCGTCGACAAGGTACGTGAGAAGCGTCCGCCGGAAAACGAGGCGTGGCGGCCGGGACCGCCGCCGCCCGGCGACCTCGCGAGCGCGCTCGGCCGCTGGTGGTCGGAGGGAGCGGAGTTCGTCTTCCGCTGGCACGACGGCAGGCTCGAGTGCCGCTGGGCGGGGGCGGCCGCGTGGGTGCCGTGGACGCGCTTCGAGCGGGTCGACGGCGACCGCTTCCGCACCGCGTTCGGCCGCGAGCGCGGCGAGCCGCTCGAGCTCGTGCGCGACGACGAGGGCCGCGTCACGCGGATGTACTGGGCGACGTACCCGTTCGACCGCGAGCACCGGGTCACGGGCGCGTAGCGCCGCGCCGTTACTCGTACTGCAGCGCCTCGAGGATGTTGAGCCGCGACGCGCGGCGCGCAGGGAAGATCGCGGCCACGATCCCGACGACGATCGTCGCGACGGCGAACACGATCAGCTGCGTCACCGGCAGCGTGAAGACGATGAACTCCACGCGCGCGGCGAGCAGTGCCCCGAGCACGAGCCCGAGCGCGATGCCGAGCGCGCCGCCGATGAGTGCGGTGATCACGCTTTCGTGGCGGATCATGCGCCGCACCTGCCGCCGCGTCATGCCGACTGCGCGCAGCATCCCGAGCTCGCGCGTCCGCTCGAACACCGTCAGCACGAGCGTGTTGACGATGCCGAAGAGGCTGACGACGACGGAGAGCGCGAGCAGCACGTAGAGGACGTTGAGGATCGCGTTCAGCGGCCCGATCTGGTTGTCGATGAACTCCTGCTTCGTCTGCACCTTCGCGTTCGGGAACGTCGAGAGCTGCTGTTCCAGCGCCGCCTTGTTCGCGTCCGTCTCGCCGCCCTGCATCTGCACGAACGAGTAGATGTTCTGCGGCTGGTCGTAGATCTTGTCCCAGGCGGAGTCCGAGATCGTGACGGGGCCGAACGGAGAGCCGCCGGTCGGCGGGTCGAAGATGCCGTGCACCTCGACCGGCAGCCGAGTGCCGTTCGGCGACGTCAGCGTGAGCGGGGAGCCGACCTTCAGGTTGTGGTTCTTCGCGTACCCGTCGTCGACGAACGCGCCGTGTGCGCCGAGGTTGGCGAGCACCTGCTCCGACCCGTTCGTCCAGTCGAGGTTGAAGATCCCCACGGACTCCGGGTTCACGGCGGTTGCCTGGATCACATGCCCGAAGACGGCCGCATCGCCCGCGCGCACGTTTGCGATCGCCTCTACGCCCGGCGTCTTCCCGGCGGCCTCCCCGGCCGCGATCGGAATCGGCGAGAAGTTGTTGACCGCGGTCACGGCGTAGCCGCTCGTCCAGAGATCGTTGACGGCGCCCTTGAAGCTCTTCGTGATGCCGGCGGCGATCACGGACACCACGGTCACGAGCGCGAGACCGATCATCAGGGCGGACGCCGTCGACGCAGTGCGCTGCGGATTGCGCTGGGCGTTGTCGCGCGCGAGCGCCCCGGCGGCGCCGCCGATCTTCGTCGCGGGCCAGCCGAGCGCGTGTGCGAACGGGCGCGCGAAGCGCGACGAGAGCAGAGCCGTTCCGAAGAAGATCAGCAGCGTGCCGAGGCCCATGAAGAGCAGGATCTTCGTGGTCCCGAGGTCCTTCCCGAAGAGGCCGTAGGCGAGCGCCGCGAAGCCGAGGAGCGTCAGCACGATCGCGGCCGGCAGACGGAAGCGCGCGAAACGCCCCTCCGGCAGCGTCGCGCCCTCCCGCACCGCGGCGATGGGAGGCACGCGTGTCGAGCGGAACGCGGGGCGCAGGCTCGCGACGAGCGTCACGAGGACGCCGACGAGCATCGCCACCACGATCGTGCGCGTATGCAGCACGAGCCCGTTGTTCGGCAGCGTGAAGCCGACCGCGTCGAACAGCTTGAACAGTCCCGTTCCGAGCGCGAGGCCGACGAGGATTCCGACGATCGACGAGAGCACGCCGATGACGAGGGACTCGAGGATGATCGAGCGCAGCACCTGCCGCCGCGACGCACCGAGCGTACGCAACGTCGCAAGCTCGCGCGTGCGCTGCGCGATGGTGATCGACAGCGAGTTCGCGATCACGAAGCTCCCGACGAACAGCGCGATGCCGCCGAACGCCAGCAGGAAGTCCTGGAGGAAGTTGAGGAAGCTCTCGGTGTCCTTGGCGTCCTCCCGGGCCTGCGCGTCGCTCGTGCGCACCTGCGTCGTCGGCGGCAGGATCTGCTCGATCTCGCGTGCGAGCTGCTGCGGCTTGATGCCCGGCTTCGCCTTGGCGCGGATCTGGTCGAGCTTCCCCGGCTTCTCGAACAGCTCTTGGCCCGTCTCGAGATCGAAGCCCGCGAGTGTCGCGCCACCGAGGCTCGAGGCGCCGCCGAACTTCACGAGCCCGGAGATGCGCATCTGCCGCACGGGGCCGTTCGCCTGCACGCCGATCGTCTGACCGACCTTGAGGTCTTTCTTCTTCGCCGTCGACTGGTCGATCACGACCTCGTTCGCGAACGGCCACGAGCCGTTGATCAGCGTGAGGGTGTTGAACGCGGGCCTGGCGGGGTCGACGCTGAAGCCGAGGTTCGGCGCGCCGCCGAAGACGATCACCTTGCCGTTGCGCCCGATCAGGTGCGCCTCGCCGCCGACGCCGCCCACGGCGTCCGAGACATCCGGTAGCCCGCGGACCTTGTCGAGCAGCGACTCGTCGAACGGGGGCGCCGTCGTGTTGTTCTCGTTGCTCAGGTTGAACGCCGACTTGCCTGTGATCGTGGCGTCGGTGCCGCTGTAGATCTCCGTGAAGATGCCGCCGAACGCGCCCTTGATCGAATCCGTGAGGATGTACGTCCCGGTGACCATCGCGACGCCGAGGACGATCGCGATGCACGTGAGGGCGGTCCTGAGCTTGCGCCCGAGCAGCCCTTTCAGTGCGAACTTGGTCACCCGAGATTGAGCTCGTCCATCACGCGCAAGACCTCGCCGGCGCTCGTGCGGCCGAGGTCGCGCACGATGAGTCCATCGGCGATGAAGAGGATGCGGTCGGCGTAGGACGCCGCGCGCGCCTCGTGCGTGACGATCACGATCGTCTGCCCGTATTCCTCCACCGAGTGGCGCAGCAGATCGAGAATCTCGCCGCCGGTGTTGGTGTCGAGGTTGCCCGTCGGCTCGTCGGCGAAGACGACCGTCGGCCGGGAGACGAGCGCGCGAGCGATCGCGACGCGCTGCTGCTGCCCTCCCGAGAGCTCGGACGGCCGATGCTTGCGCCGCTCGGCCAGCCCGATTGCCTCGAGCAGCCCTTCGTAGAAGTCCTTGTCCGGCTTCGTTCCCGCGATCGAGAGCGGCAGGAGGACGTTCTCCTCGGCGTTCAGCATCGGGAGCAGGTTGAAGAACTGGAAGACGAAGCCGATGTGCTCCCGGCGGAGCCTCGTCAGGTCGGCGTCGCTCAGCCTCGTGATGCTCGTGCCGTCGATCTCGACCTCGCCGGAGGTCGGCTTGTCGAGGCCCGCGAGGATGTGCATGAGCGTCGACTTGCCGGAGCCCGACGGGCCCATCACCGCCGTGAGCTTGCCGCGCTCGATGTCGAGGTCGATGCCGCGCAGGGCGTCGACGGCGGTGTCGCCCTCGCCGTAGCGGCGGGTGACGCCTCGTGCGGAGACGACGGTTTGAGTGGCCGGTTGGACGGCGACCTCGGTCACGTGGGCCAGGCTACCTAACGATCTCCAACCAGGAACGCCGCCAGCGCGACCCCTCCGTAGATGGCGATCAACAAGCCCCCTTCCCAGCGGCGCGACACGCCGTCACGCACCGCGTACGCCACTCCCGCGGCGGCTCCGCCCATGGCGATCAACTCGATCGGCCGGAAAGTCAGGGGCAGCGCGGGGGTGACGAGGAACGAGAGGAGCGCGACTGCGGGGACGACGAAAAGCGCAACCTGCGCGCTCGACGAGACGGCGATCTCGGAGGCGAGCGTGAGATTCCCGCGGTGCGCGATTACGACCGCGCCGCCGTGCTCCGCCGCATTGCCGACGATCGCGACGATCACGAACGAGATGAAGAACTCCGAGAGGCCGACCGCGTGCCCGAAGGCGTCGAGCGAGTGGACGAGGATCTCGCTGATCAGCGCCGTGACCGCGGTCGCCGCGCCGAGCGCGACGAGCGAGCGCTTCATGCTCCACGCATGCTCGTCCGCCTCCTCCCTGTGCGCGGCGCGGTGCTGCCGCAGGTTCCAGAACGTCACGCCGATGTAGACGGCGAGCAGCACGATCGCGATGGGAAGCGTGAGCAATGCGAGCGAGTGACGGTCGGGGTCGCCGTGGAAGCCGGGCACGGACGGCACGAGGAAGAGCAGCACGGCAAGGACGACGAGTGCGAGCTGCAGGACGAGCGAGCGCCGGTCGAGACGCGCGCGATCCGGGCCGATGAGCATCGCGAGGCCGAGGACGAGCAGGATGTTCGAGACGATGCTTCCCGCGAGCGAGCCGCGCACGACATTCGGTAGTCCGCTGCTGATTGCGAAGAGCGCGATGATCAGCTCCGGCGCGTTTCCGAAGCTCGCGTTGAGGAAGCCGCCGATGCCCGGTCCCGTGTGCTCGGCCGCGTGCTCCGTCGCTTCTCCGATCAGCCACGCGAGCGGGATCAGGGCCGCCGCGGCGAGGACGAACAGAACCGTCTCGTCGGCGTCCAGCACGTACCTCGCGACGAAGGTGACGGGCGCGAGCACGAGCGATCCCCAGAGGAGCTTTCGCGCCACGCGGCAAGACTAATGGCGTGGCGTTACCACCGGTCGTAGCGATAGTCAAGGTTGCAGAGCGCGTCACCGGGTAACCACAATTCGGCAGATGGAGACGCGCATGCACATCTCGGAGCTTCCGCTTCGGCCCCAGGATGAGGTCGAGTGCCGGCGGTGCGACGTGCATTGCGACAAGGTTGTGTACCCGGCGGCGTGCATCGAGAAGGCGTGCCCGTTCCTCTATGCGATCGAGGAGTTCGGGCACCGCTACGTCGGCTGCATGCAGAACGTGTTCGACGTCGAGATCGACGTCGACCTCCTCGCAGCGGCAGAGCGGACGCGCAGCGGCTTCGGCGCGGTGAAGGCGATGCGTCATCCGCTGCCGATGTGCACGACGACGGTCGACGCGTGCTACGAGAGCCGCCTCGACGACCTCGGATGCATCAATCCCGAGTTCAACGAGCTGCCGGTCGGCTCGCCGACGTTCAAGGTCTTCGCGCGACTACAGGTCGACGAGCGGCCGTAGCGCCGCGGCGCCGGCGGCAGCGGTTGCTGCCGCGGCGAAGAACGCGATGCGCCACGACGTGCCGGCGACGACTGCGGCGAACGTGATCGGGATGACGATGCCGCCGACGCCGAGGACCGTCTGCTGGAAGCCGATGGCCGCACCGCTGCGGCGCGGACCGGCGGCTTCCGCGGCTGCGGTGAACGACAGGCCGTTCCAGCTCATGCCGAAGACGCCGGCGACGACGAGCAGCGGCACGAGCACGTAGATGGGACCCGCGACGAGTGCCGCCGCCGTGGCGAGCGCGACGGCGAGCACGGCGCTGAGACGGATGAACAGCGGCACGCGCCGGCCTTCGCGGTCGGAACGGCGCCCGACGGCGATTCGCATCGCCGCGCCTCCGACCTGCACCGCGGCGAGCACGAGCGCGGCATGCGCGATCGAGAAGCCGCGCGCGTCGTGGAGGAAGAGGACGACGAACGCCATGATCGCGAGCTGTCCCGCGAGCACTAACGCGCTCGCCGAGCAGAGCAGCCACATCCGCAGGTCGCGCAACGGGCTGACGAACTCGCCGGCGATGTCCTCGTCGACGTGTCGCTCTCGCAACACCACGCCGGCGAGCACCGCCCAGACGATCGCGTTCGCGGCGAGCGCCACGAATGCCGCGTGCACGCCGCCTGCCGAGACGAGCGCGGGCAAAGCGATCGCGCCGGCGAATCCGCCGAGCGGGATCGCCGCCTGGCGAATGCCGAGCGCGAGCCCTCGTTCCGTCGGCGCGAACCAGTGCATCACCGCGCGACCGCTCGCGGAGTTCACCGCAGCGCCGAGCGCACCGGCCGCGGCGAGTGCGGCGACGAGCGCGCCGAAGCCGGTGGTCTCGGCCGCGGTCGCAAGTGCGAACGCGGCGCCGGTGAGCCCGATCACGATCGACAGCCGCTCGCCGATGCGGTCGCTCACGATCCCCCACGGCAGGAGCGTCAGCGTCATGCCGATGTTCGTCGCCGCGAGGACGACGCCCATCTGTGCGAGGCTCAGCCCGTAGTCCGACCGGATCGCGGGCGCGATCGCGCTGATGCCGATCTGCACCGCGGACAGGCTCGTCGAGGCGAGCGTGCCCGCGGCCAGGATCAGCCAGCGATATCTGTTCATCTCGCGCTCCTGACGCTCCGCTGGCAAGCGTCGGAGGACGTCACAGTGCGAGGAGCACGGGGCGTCCGACAGAGCGCCGCCAGCGGGGCGAGCCGCTCGCGGAGGCCGGCTCCGCCGGCCGGGAGCGGGCGGCGGTCAGGGGCGCGAGGTGCACCAGCGCTTGTGCAGGCGGCGCACTTTCTTCAGCTCGTTCGCGTCCGGGCCGTGGTCGTCCGCGCCCGGCACTTCGAGAAACGCGGGCAGGCCCTGGAGCTTCGGATGCGAAAGGAAGACGCCGAGCTTGCTGCCGAGCACGCCCTCGCCGATGTTCGCGTGGCGGTCGCGGTTCGAGCCGAGCGGATCGCGCGCGTCGTTGACGTGCAGCGCGCGCAGCCGGTCGAGTCCGATCAGATCGTCCAGTTCCTCGAGCAGCTCGTCCACGACCTCACGCTTGGTGATGTCGACGCCCGAGACGAACAGATGGCACGTGTCGAGGCAGACGCCGAGGCGCTCGTGCCCGTCGCAGGCGTCGAGGAGCTGCGCCAGCTCGTCGAGCGAACGGCCGATCGTGCCGCCCGCGCCTGCGGAGTCCTCCATCAGCAGCCATGTCGTGCCGGTGCAGAGCTCGAGCGCCTCCTTGATCGCGGGAACGCATCGCTTCATCCCGGCCTTGAGGCCGGCGCCGAGGTGCGAGCCGACGTGGAAGACGACGCCGTCCGCGTCGATTGCACAGGCGACCTCGGTGGTGTTTCGCAGCGCGGCGCGCGACTTCCTGTGGATCTCCTTGTCCGGAGCGGCGAGGTTGACGAGGTAGAGCGCGTGCGCGACGACGCCGCCGGGCGCGATCTTCAGCTCTTTACGGCGGCGCTTGAACGCCTCGAAATTCGCGGGATCGTGGTTCGTCGGCCGCCACATGCGCGGGCTCTGCGTGAAGAGCTGGACAGCATCCGCGCGCATCGCTTTCGCCCGGTCGAGCGTCGTGTGGATCCCGCCCGAAGCTGAGACGTGCGCGCCGAAGAACACGCATGGACGTTAACGGCGCTGTCCCGGGGACTGTGCCTGGGACAATGGCCCGCATGTCCGTCCGCGTCCGCATGGCTCCGTCGCCGACGGGCTTTCTCCACGTCGGCACCGCCCGCACGTTCATTTTCAACTGGCTGTTCGCCCGCCAGCAGGGCGGCGAGTGCTTCCTGCGGATCGAGAACACCGACATGAATCGCGAGGTCGAGGGCGCGACCGAGCAGATCCAGCGCTCGCTCACGTGGCTCGGCCTCGACTGGGACGCGCTCAGCTTCCAGCTCGACCGGATGCACCGCTGCCAGGAGGAGGCGCAGCGGCTCGTCGAGTCCGGCCACGCGTACGAGGACGAGGGCGCGATCAGGTTCCGCATGCCGGACGAAGGCTTGACCGCGTATGACGACCTCGTCCTCGGGACGGTCGAGACGCCGAACCACGTGCTCGACGACCTCGTCCTCGTGCGCTCCGACGGGCGACCGACGTACAACTTCGCGTCGCCGGTCGAGGACTGGCTTGACGAGATCACGCACGTGATCCGCGGAAGCGACCACGTCTCGAACACGCCGCGGCAGATCAACATCCTGCGCGCGCTCGGCGCCGAGCCGCCCCTTTATGGACACATGCCGAACATCGCCGGCGACGACGGCAAGAAGCTGTCGAAGCGGCACGGCGCGCAGTCGCTCGACGAGTTCCACGACATGGGCTACTACGCGCCCGCGCTGATGAACTTCCTCGCGCTGCTCGGCTGGAGCTACGACGACAAGACGACGATCATGTCGCGCGACGAGCTGATAGAGCGCTTCTCCTTCGAGCGCGTGCAGCCGAGCCCGGCAACCCTCGATTACAAGAAGCTCGACTGGATGAACGGCGTCTACCTCCGCGCGCTCTCGCCCGAGGAGTACGCAGAGGCTCTCATCGAATATCTGGGCCCGAACTGGGATGCGGAGAAGGTGCGCCGGATCGCGCCGCTCATGCAGGAGAAGCTCACGCGCCTCGGCGAGTTCCCGCGCTGGGCGAACTTCTACTTCCGCGACGACGTCGAGCCGGAAGATCCGTCGCTGCTCGATCCGACGGTGATCTCGCGTGCGCACGAGGTGCTCGCAGCCGTCGAGAGCTGGGAAGCGGCGTCGATCGAGGCGGCGTTACGCGACCTCGCCGCGGAGCTCGGGCTGAAGCCCGGCCAGGCGTTCATGCCGATCCGTATGGCCGTCAC
>JBJMJE010000217.1:0-7540 GCA_045806505.1 Gaiellaceae bacterium | reverse complement strand
GTCGGTGCGGCAGAACGTCGAGTACGCGCGCAGGCATGCCGCGGACGAGTACCTGGAGCGCTTTCGCATCTCGCACCTCGCGGACACGCGCCCGGGGAACCTGTCCGGCGGGGAGCGGCAGCGCGTCGCCCTCGCGCGCGCTCTTGCGCGCGACCCGCAGGTGCTGTTGCTCGACGAGCCGCTCGCGGCGCTCGACGCGCATACGAAGACGACGGTGCGCGCCGAGTTGCACGACCTCCTCGCGGAGCTCGACATCCCGGTGCTCCTCGTCACCCACGACTTCGAGGACGCAGCGGCGCTCGCGGAGCGCGTCAGCGTGATCGTCGAAGGACGTCTGCGGCAGACGGGCGCCCCGGGCGAACTCGTCGCCGAGCCCGCCGACGCGTTCGTGGCGTCCTTCACGGGCGCGAACGTCCTCGAGGGCGAAGCCGAGACCCACGCGGGCTCGACCCGCGTCCGGCTCGACGACGGCACCGTCGTCGCGACCGCCGAGCGCGCACACGGCCGCGTCGCGCTCGCCGTCTACCCGTGGGACATCACGCTCGCGACGACGCCTCCACACGACTCGGCGCTGAACGTGATCCACGCGCCGATCCGGAGCGTCGCCGGGCTCGGCAGCCGCGTGCGGCTCGCGGTCGGACCCATCAGTGCCGAGATCACCGCCGAGTCGCTCGCGCGCCTCGGCCTACGGCCTGGGCAGCCGGTCTACGCGTCGTTCAAGGCGACGGGAACTCGGGTTGTTGCCGAACATGAGCCTCCGGCCCCTTCCGCCGGAGCGTGAACGCTGCGATCAGCCCCAGCGTGAGTGTCGGCACTACCGTCAGGAACCGGTAGACGAGTACCGCGGCGACGACGCTCGCGTTGGAGCCGCCGAAGCCGACGAGCGCACCGGTCAGGCCGAGCTCGATGATCCCGACACCGCCGGGCGTGATCGGAATCGAGCCGATGATCCGGATGAGCGCCCACGCCGCGAATGCCTCGATTACGGTGACCTCCGACGCCGGCACGTCGAGCGCGCGCAGCGACACCAGCAGCACCGCAAACACGCTGAGGTTCCCGACGAGCGCCGCGAGCGTCAGCCAGGGCCACTTGCGCTCGAGGAAGTCGCCGACCTCGTCGCGGAAGCGCTTGAAGCTCTCGCCGCCCCACGCGACGGGCCCTCGACGTACCTTGGCGAGCACCCAACTCGTGAACCGCGCCGCCACGTTGCCGAGCTCGCGCGCGAGCCTGTTGCTCAGAAGCACGAGAACCAGGCCAGTGACGACGACTCCGAGCACGGCCACGCCGATGAACGCCGCCGTCGCGAGCGCGGCGCTCGCCTCGTCCCCCTCGATCGTGAGCAGGAAGACCGCAACGATCGGAAACGCAAGGTTGACGAGCTGGTTCCAGAGGCCGACGAGCGTCACGGCGCGCGCAACGTCACGCCCCGGAAAGCCCCAGCGCCGCGTGATCCCGTACGAGCCTGCAATCCCGACGGCCGCGCCGCCGGGGAACACGAGCGTCAGTGCAGTCGACGCCTGCGTGAGCTCCATCGCGCGGATGAACCCGAGGCCGGGCAGCGCGATCATCCACGGCGGCGCGAACGTCACGAGGTTGATCGCCGTCACGACGAGCAGCGCGACGACCCACTGCCACGACAGCCCTTGCACGACCTTCCAGACGTCCGCGTAGTTCGCGATCGACGGAAGGAAGAACGCGAATGTCGCGACGATCACGCCGACGCTCAGCGCGATGAACGCTCCCCGCTTGATCAGGCTCCGCCGGTTCCGGCGGGGCTTCGGTACTAGCTCTTGCCCAGCGACTGGCACGTAGCCGAGTTCGCGAAGGCCTGCTTCCACCCTTCGGCCACGTTCAGGCCCTGGAGCTGCGTGAGCGTCGTCGAGATGTCCGTCGACATCTTGAGCAGCGCACCGCTCGCCGTGCTCACGGCCGCGAGAGCCGACTGTGCAGTCGTGACGTCCTTGGCCGCCTCCTCGATCTGTTGGGCCGACGCCTCGAGCTCGTCGGACAGCGTGTTCAGCGCCGCCTTCGCCTCCGGCCCCGCGATCTTCGGCGCGCCGAGCGACTCCACATCGTCGGCGAGCTTCTTGTTCGCGTCGGAGACCGTGTTCGCAGCCGTCTCGAGCTTCTCCTTCGTGAGGCTCCCGCCCCGCAGCGTCGTCGAGACCGACGTGAGGCTGTTCTTCCAGTCCGCGAGCGAGCCGCAGAGACTGTCGGCGAACGCCGACTGCTGCTCCGCCTGCGTCGTGGTTGACGAGTCGGCTTGCTCGTCCGACCCACCGCAGCCCGCGAGCGCGACCGCGAGCACGGCGAGCAGCGTGACGACACCGCTCCTAACCACTCGGAGCCGGCGCGGCCTCGAGCTCGCGATCCGTTTGCCGGCGTAACACCTCGAGCCCGACGAACGCCACGCCGCCCACGATGAGCAACGGGTAGATCCGGTCACCGTCGGTGGGACCGGTGACGAGCAGGATCAGCAGCGCGATCGCCACGGCGCCGAAACCGAGCAGCGGGCGCTCGTGCAGGCCGACCCGGCGCAGGTATGTCGCAGGCCGCGACGCGCCGGCGATCCAGGCGGCCAGAATGCCGAGGATCCCGTAGATGATCGCGTTGATGCCGACGTTGCGGAGCAGCTCCGTCTCGATCGTCCACACGGCGTCGACCGGCTTCTCGGCGTCCGGGTTGTTCGTCAGCGCATCGACGACGTACGAGCCCGCGAGCCGGTGCACGAGCAGGACGATCAGACCGACGATCACGAAGCTGGCGCCCGCGGCGAACAGCATCGTCCGGCGGCGCCCGCGTGCGAGGTAGATCGCGGCCGCGATGAGCGCGAGCACGAGGAAGAGCAGGAAGTAGCTCGCCGCGCGGATCAGCTTGACGCTCTTTCGGGCCGTGTCGAGCTGGTTCCCCTTCATGACCGTGATCTCGCCCGCATCGGACGGCAGCTGCTGCAGGACGCGCTCACCGATGCCGGTCTGGTTGACGACCTCCTCCAGGATCGGTCGTAAGTCGAGTACCACGTTCCCGTTCGTCGAGACGAGGACGCCATGCTTGCCGTCGAGCACGGCGATGAACAGCTCGTGCGCCCGGCGAACGGCCGCCTCGAATGCCTGCTGGATTCTCGGCCTCCCGAGGATCGTGTCGGTCGTTCGAACGAGCGCCGGCTGGAGCGCCGCGGCGACCGTAGGGGCGAGCGGCTTCGTCGCCGGAGGCAGCCGCTCCTCGATGGCCTTCGAGACGTCGACGTTCTCGTAGAGCTGATTGACGATGTAGACGGAGAGAGCGCTCCGGATGTCGTCGTCCTCGAGGAGCTGCGAGCTGGCGCTCGTGAAGTTGTCCGTGTTCAGCGCCTGGCGCTTCACCCAGACGTTGAGAGCTGCGGCGAGCGCGATGATCGCGGCGAGGACGATCAGCAGCCACGGCGTCCAGCGGCGCCAGCCCGTGACCGCGGTCGTCGCTTCGCGCTGCTGCGGCTTCGCCGCTGCATCCGGCGGGTGTGCGACGTGTTCGCTGGCCATGACCTGAACCTCCTCGGGCGGTGGGCGGCGATTCCGACTTTCGTCTCTCGGCCGCGCCCGCGCGTCATCCGCGCGGGGTGATCTGAGGTTCGCATTCACCCGAAGGGGACGATGCTCCGCGCGCCCGCCCGCGCAAGGCTTGTGCTGGCGGAAAAGTCGAACACAGCAAGAGAGGAGACCGCGAAGATGATGATGAGACGCAGGCGGCCGCTGATGCGGGCCGCAATGGTCGGCGGCGTCGCCTACCACGCCGGCAAGAAGACGCAGCAGGGACGTGAGCAGGAGGAGTACCAGAACCAGCAGATCGAAGACCTCCAGCAGCAACAGCAGCAACAGCAGTACCAGGCGCCGCCGCCGGCCTACGCGCCGCCGCCGCCGCCCGCGCCGAACCAGGGGATCTCCCCCGACGCGATGGAACAGCTCAAGCAGCTCGCCGACCTGAAGGCGCAGGGCATCCTCACGGACGAAGAGTTCGCGTCGCAGAAGGCCAAGATCCTCGGCCTGTGAACGCTCCGGAGGCGACGTTCGGACCGGTGCAGATGCTCGTCGTCGAGTTCGACCGGACGAAGTTCGAGGGCGAGATCATGCCGGAGCTCGAGCGCCTCAAAGAGGCGGGCACCGTCCGGCTGCTCGACCTGCTCTTCGTCCGCAAGCCGGTCGGCGGCGAGCTCGAGGTGGTGCAGCGCAGCGACCTCGGCGAGGACGAGGCGATCGAGTTCGGCGCACTGGTCGGCGCACTCGTCGGCCTCGGCACGGGCGACGAGGAGGTGTCGTACCGCGCAGCCGTCGCCGGCGCCGAGGAGCTCGAGGACGGCCACTTCTTCGGCGACGCAGAGGTGTGGTACCTCGCCGATGCGATTCCCGAGGGAGGCAGCGCGGCGATCGCGCTGATCGAGCACCTGTGGGCGATCCCGCTCAGGGACAAGCTCGTCGCAGCCGGAGGATCGACGCTCGCCGACGAGTGGATCCACCCGAAGGACCTGCTCGCCGTCGGCGCCCTCGCCGCTGAGCGCGCGGCGGCGTCGACGAGCTAGCGCACGCATGCCTCGCCTGCTCGAACGGGCAACCGAGAGACGAAAGACGAAGGCGGCGACTCGAGGGAGTCGCCGCCTGATCAGGTCGCGCGTCGCGCGGCGCCGCGCCTCGCACACCTATCGGCACGTGCTCGCGCTCATCCTGGCCACGTTCGTGTTCGCGTCACTCGCGAGCGATGCGCGGTGGACGACGAGCACGCTGCTTCTGCTCCAGGCCGTGACGCTCGGCGCGGCGATGTGGACGTCCGGCCTGATGCACGCCGATTCGAAGCTGCTGATCGCGCTGGTCTCGGGAGCCGTCCTCCTTGCCGTCGCCGTGCCGATCGCCGACGAGAACGGCGTGACCGCAGCGGCAGGCATTGCGTCCGCCGTGCTCGCCGTCACGACGATCGCGACAATCGCGCTCGGCGTGGTCGACCAGGACGAGGTGAACGCGCAGTCGATCACCGGCGCGGTATGCATCTACCTGCTCGCGGGGATCCTCTTCATGTTCCTGTACGGCGCCGTCGCGCTGCTCGGCTCGAGCGACTTCTTCGCCCAGGGCACCGACGGCACGCGCGCGTTGCGCCTCTACTTCAGCTACGTGACGCTCGCGACACTCGGCTACGGCGACTATACGCCTGCGGGAAATCTCGGCCACTCGCTCGCGATCCTCGAGGCGCTGATGGGCCAGCTCTACCTCGTGACGGTGCTCGCGCTCCTCGTGTCTCGGATGCGGGTAGGCCGCGGCGACCCGGAGGCCTAGGCCAGAAGCCCCGCGATCCCGTTGCGGATCAGCGCTGCCGCCAGCACGACGAGGATCATGGCCGCGATCGTGCGCGCGTTGCGTTCGAGCCACGTCCTCGCGTTCTCGAGCAGGCGCGCGGTCCACTCGCGCGCGAGGGCGAGCAGCACCAGAGCCGTCAGCAGCGGCAGCAGCGACATGAGCGAGAAGAACAGCCATGCCGCGACGTATCCCGCCCGGCTCGGGTCGAGCTCCGAGATGTTCTTCAGCGCGATCGGAATGAAGCCGCCGGGATTCGCGAGCGCAGCGCCCGCGCCGACGATCGCGATCGCGGGGGACGCGGATACCTTCTGGATCTGCTCCATCATCGCCGCCTGCCTGCGCGGGTCCCGCGGCCGCCGCAGTGCACGGACGACCCAAGCGAGCAACAGAGCTCCGGCGACGACGTCGACGATCGCGACCCACGTCTTCGGCGTCGAGGGATCCGACGATGCGGCTGCGTCACCGAGGACGAACGCCGCGACGACTCCGATCGCGAGCGTCGCGGAGAGCGCTCCGAGGTAGAACCAGAGGCCGGTGCGCAGCGGCCGCTCGCTCAGCACGAGCGTCAGGGTCGAGAACGTCAGCGTCGTCGGCGAGAGCATTGCCGCGAGCGAGACGAGGACGAGCTCGGCGTCGATCCAGCCCAAGTCAGCGCCGCACTAGACGGCCTCGGGCTCGGCGTCCTTCTTGGCCCTCTTCCGCTCGTCGCGCGCGGCCTTCTGCTCGGCAGCCTTCTCCTTCGCATCGGAGTACGACGAGCCGAGCAGCGCCTTGCCGCCCGTCCACCCGAAGGCGAACACGAGCACGATCATCGCGAAGATCATGTTCCAGGCGGTCGTCACGAGCTGCTGCGCGACCGAGTATGCAGTGGCGGTGGTCGCATCCGTGACGCCGTTCAGCGAGGCGACGTTGAACGCCTGATTGACGCCCGCACCGCCGGGTGTCACCGACGTGACGTTCGCAATCGAGTTCCCGCCGGCGATCCGCATGAGCGTGTCGAACGACACCGGAATGTCGTACGCGGCCAGGAACACGGCCATCACTCCGAGGCTGGCGAACCACGCGAGCAGCGACGGCGTGAAGACGCGCACGATGTACGTGCGCGGACGGCTGAGGATCGCACCGCCGTCTTTTGCCTGCTCCCACCACTTGAGCACCCGCGGCCAGAGGCGGCGCAGCAGCAGGAACAGGATGTAGGCGCAGCCGAGCAGGAAGATCGCCGTCCCCCACGGGTGCTCGTGCACGAACGCGAACTTGATGTCGAACGAGCCGCTGACGCTGAGGAAGAGATAGAGGTAGACGAAGCAACCGATCAGCGTGAAGAAGATCTTCTGGACGGCGTACGCGCCGAGGATCGCGACGAACGTGGCGCCGGCGATGATCGTCGTGAACATGAGCAGCATCACGAGCGTGCCGATGTTCGCGGGCAGGAAGCCGTTCAGCGCGACGGAGGCGGCGTAGCAGGCGAGGATCTCGCGCCAGCGCACGCGGCCGGGGTACGCGAAGTGGAGGATGGCGTACCACGCGTACGCGGTCAGCGACGTCTGCACCGTCTTGAGCGCGCAACCGGCGACGATGTACGCCAGCGAGATCGACGAGAGCGTGTCCCAGAGGTTCGAGAACCAGCCGCGAAGGTCCCAGCCGAACATGTTCGCGGCGGCGCCGAGGACGACGACCACGAGAGCGCCGACGAGGATGCGCTTCGGCCGGAACCGACCCTTCTCCTCGACGACGGCGGGCGCTTCTGGTGCGACCGCGCTCACACGATCATCCTCGCAGGCCACACGTGCGCCTTTGCTCACCCCGTCGGGATGAGTCAGGCGGGCGCGACCACGGGCACGGGTCGATCATCCGCTCGGGGTGATGAGTCCGTCCGCGCGGTCGGAGACGCTATCGGCACCACGCGCAGCCGGCCTCCGCACGCAGACCTTCCCACGCAGACGTCTGAACTCGTGACCGCTTGAGCGCGAGCGGGGACGACGGCGGCGAGGGCGGCTCGCTGCTCGCGAGCGGCGTTCGTCTCGTCATGCGTCCGGCGCGCGCGCTCGCCGGCTCCGTCGGCGTCGCGCCTGCGGCCGAGTTGACCGTCGACGAGTTGCTCGCCGGTCCGCTGCCGGAGATGATCGGCCGCTCGATCGGCGAGCACCGCGTCATCGAACGCATCGTCGCCGAGGCCGCGAAGACCGACGACTTCGCCGCGTCGATCTCGTCCGCGCTCGAGA
>JBJMJE010000216.1:0-16014 GCA_045806505.1 Gaiellaceae bacterium | reverse complement strand
CAGCTCGACGACGGGCCTGTGCGCGCGTGTGATCTCTTCCTCGTCGATGGCAACAACCTCGCGTACCGCGCCTACTTCGCGCTCCCGGAAGAGCTGGCGACGAGCGACGGCTTTCCCACGAACGCGCTGCTCGGCTTCACGAACATGCTCTTCAAGCTCCTGACGGACTACAAGCCGAAGGCCGTTGCAGTCGCGTGGGACACGCGGCCGACCGCGCGCGCCGCGATCGCGACGACGCAGGTCTACAAAGAGGGCCGGAAACAGATGGCCGACCTCCTGCGCGAGCAGTTCCCGTACTTCCGGCCGATCGTCGAGGCGTTCGGCTACCGGAACCTCGAGTTCGAGGGCTGGGAGGCGGACGACGTCATCGCGACGCTTGCCACGCGTGCTGACGACGCCGGCATCAAGACGTGCGTCGTCTCGACCGACCGCGACGCCTTTCAGCTCGTCTCCGAGAACGTCTGCCTGATGATGACGCCGCGCGGCGTGTCGGACGTCCCCGTCTACACCCCCGATCGCGTCGAGGCCCGACTCGGGATCCGGCCCGACCAGGTGCCTGACTTCATCGGGCTCAAGGGCGACCCGTCGGACAACATCCCGGGGATTCCCGGGATCGGCGACAAGACGGCGGGGCAGCTGATCGCGCAGTACGGATCGCTCGAGGACGTCCTCGAGCACGCCGACGAGTTGACGCCGGCGCGCTCGAAGGCGGTCACGGAGAACGCCGAGCAGGCCCGCGCAGCGAAGGAGCTCGCGACGATGCGGCGCGACCTCGGGCTCGACTCCGACCCGACCGAGCTCGTGCTCTCGCCACCGGACCGTTCGCAGCTGAAGGAGATGTTCCGGCGCTTCGAGTTCCGCAATCTGCTGAACCGGGTCGACGAGCTCGACGAGGCCCTGCCCGCCGCAGCGCTCACGCCGACCGGCGTCGAGGTGCCGTGGCGCGAGGAATCAAGTAACAGTCTGTTACAAGGCCGGGGCGCGGTCGCGGTCGCAGGGGACGAGGAGCGCGTCGCCGTGGCGGCCGGGGAGGAGGTCGTCGTCTCGCCGAGGCCCGAGCGGCTCGAGGGCGAGTTGATCGCGCACGACGCGAAGTCGCTGCGGGTCGAAGCCGCGGACGACACGATGATCCTGGCGTACCTGATCGAGCCCGGCCGGGCCGAGTACGCGCTCGACGACCTCGCCGCGGAGTACGGGGTCGAGCTCGTGCCGGTGCCAGAGGCCGAGGAGGAGACGGCGGCGCTCGTCCGCCACGCGGCGGCGACGCTACGCCTGCGCGAGCCGCTGCTCGAGCGCGTCCGCGAGCGCGGGGAGGAGCCGCTCTACCGCGAGATCGAGCTGCCGCTCACCGAGGTCCTGGCGGCGATGGAAGGCGCGGGCGTCAAGGTCGACACCTACCGCATGGGCGAGATCACCGCCCGCCTCGCCGACCGCGTCGAGGAGCTCGAGTCGAAGGCGTACGAGCTGGCGGGCGAGGAGTTCATGCTCGGCTCGACGCAGCAGGTCGCGCGCATCCTGTTCGAGAAGCTCGAGCTGACGCCCGGGCGCAAGGGCAAGACGGGCTACTCGACCGACACGCGCGTGCTGCGCTCGATCCGCGGCGAGCATGAGCTCGTCGGCGTGATCGAGGAGTGGCGCGAGTACTCGAAGCTGCTCAACACCTACCTCGGCCCGCTGCCGACGCTGATCGGCGAGGACGGACGCCTCCACACGACGTTCAACCAGACCGTCGCCGCGACCGGCCGGCTCTCGACCACCAGCCCGAACCTGCAGGCGATCCCGATCCGCACCGAGCTAGGCCGCGAGATCCGCTCAGCTTTCGTCGCCGAGCCCGGGCACAAGCTGCTCTCGGCCGACTACTCGCAGGTCGAGCTGCGCATCCTCGCCCACGTCTCGGGCGAGCCGAAGCTGCGCGAGGCGTTCGAGGCCGGCGAGGACATCCACGCGGCGACGGCGGCCGAGGTGCTCGGCAAGGAGCGCTCGACCCTGACGAAGGACGAGCGCAACGTCGCGAAGATGGTCAACTTCGGGATCATCTACGGCATCTCGTCGTTCGGCCTCTCGGAGAACCTCGAGATCCCGCGGGAGGAGGCGCAGGCCTACATCGACGCCTACCTCGCGCGCTTCCCGCACGTCCAGGACTTCATCCAGCGGACGATCGAACAGGCCTCGCGCGACGGCCACGTCACCACGCTGCTCGGCCGGCGACGCCCGGTGCCCGAGATCCGCGCCTCGAACCGCCAGACGCGCTCGCTCGGCGAGCGGCTCGCGGTGAACTCGGTCATGCAGGGAACCGCGGCCGACGTGATCAAGAAGGCGATGGCCTCGATCCACCGCCGGCTGCGCGACGAGGGGCGGGGCGCGCGCCTCGTGCTGCAGGTCCACGACGAGCTGCTGCTGGAGGTGCCGGAGGCCGAGGTCTCGGCGGTGAAGGAGCTGGTGCACGCCGAGATGTGCGGCGCCTACCCGCTCGACCCGCCGCTCGAGGTCGACATCGGCGTCGGCGACGACTGGCACGACGCTAAACGGTGAAAGTCCGGCGGGCTTCGCCGGCCATGACGACTTTCACGACGAGCTAGACCAGTTCTCAGCGCCGCGGACGAGAAGCATCACGATCGCGATCGCGAGGAGCGCCACCGACGCGATTCCTGCTCGCACGTGTCGCTCAGTCGGCGTTGTCGACCGGCGGCGGCCGGAGCGCGACGACGGTGGCGGTGCCGCCGCGGCGGTCGAGCGCGCGGAACAGCGCCTCGACGCAGTCGCCGTCGAACTGGCTGCCGACCCCGTCACTGAGCTCGCGGCGCGCGTCGGCTGCGGCAAGGGCCTTGCGGTACGGCCGGTCCTCGGTCATCGCGCGATAGGCGTCGCAGACCGCCACGATCCGCGCGCCGAGCGGAATCGCGCGCCCGACGAGCCGGTCCGGGTAGCCGGTGCCGTCCCAGCGTTCGTGGTGGTGTCGGACGATCGGCAGGATCCCCTGCAGCGACTGGATCGGCTGCAGGATCCGCTCGCCCACCTCAGGGTGTGTCCGCATGACCGTCCATTCCTCCTCGGTCAGCGGGCCCGGCTTGTTCAGGATCGCCTCCGGGACGCGGACTTTGCCGATGTCGTGCAGGACCGCTCCCAGCTCGACGTTGCGGACCGCCTCGAGCTCGAGGTCGAGCTCGGCGGCGACGGCCACGGCCAGCCGGACGACCTCCTCGGTGTGCTCGCTGGTGACCGCGTCCTTGGCCTCGAGCGCGTTGGAGAGCGACGCGAGCGTCTCGCGGTAGAGCCGCTGCGCGCGCTCCTCGTGCTCGAAGGCCGCGAGGAGCCCGCCGATCTGCGCCGCCGCGAGCTCCGCGACGTGCCGCTCGAGGGCCGGGAAGGCGCGCGGGCGCGCGTCGTAGACCTCGATCAGGCCCCACGTCTGCCCGGCCACGACCAGCGGCACGAGCAGCACGGCCTGCATCTCCATCTCGCGCAGGACGAAGAGCTCGGCGGGATCGGCGCCCGCGTCGCCCGCCGAGATCGAGCTCGGCCGGCGCGACTCGAGCACCGCCGCGGTCGCGGGATAGTCGGCGAGGTAATAGCTCAGCCCGCGCGCGACCTGGCGCTCCGAGCGAGCGTGGTCTGCGACCTCGCGCAGCAGGCCCTCCTCGAGCTGCGAGATCAGACAGGCCTCCGCGTCGAGGAGCTGCGTCAGCTCGCGGCTCGCTACGCGCAGCATGCGCTGCGAGACCTGCTCGCCCGCGATGGCGCGCGAGAGCGAGACCAGCCGCGAGAGCCGCTCGGAGCCGGCTGCGAGCCCGACGGGCCGCTCGGCCGGCGCGGGCCGGCTGGGCGTCGGCTCGACGCTCACGCCGCGACCTCCACTCGGGTGCCGGACCGCTTCGCTTCGTACATCGCCTCGTCAGCGATTCGCAGCAGCTCCTCGGGCTCCTGCGCGCCTTCGCTCGGCGCGATGCCGAAGCTCGCGCTCAGCGTGCGCACGAGCGGGTCGATGTTGGACTCGACCGCGGCGACGATGCGCGCCACTACCTCGCGCGCCTCGTGCTCGCCCGCGCCGCGCAGGAGCAGCGCGAACTCGTCCCCGCCGACGCGGAAGGCGTCGTCGCCGCTGCGCACCAGCTCGACGAGCAGCGACGCGAACCGCACGAGCACCCGGTCGCCGGTGGCATGGCCGTGGCCGTCGTTCACATCCTTGAAGTTGTCGACGTCGAGGAAGACCAGCGCCAGCGGCCGCTCCTTGTCAGCCGCGGCCGCCAGCTCCCGCAGCAGGGCGCGCCGGTTCAGCAGGCGCGTCAGCGGGTCGTGGTCGGCCAGGAAGCGTGTCTCCTCGAGCTGCGTCGCGACGGCGAGCGCCTCCATCGCATGGTTGGCGAAGATGCGGAGCGCCTGCAGGACGTGCTCGCTCGGCAGCAGCCGCGACTGCGGCTCGTCCGCCCAGAGCACGCCGCGCACGGCGCCGTTCGCGTCGCGCAGCGGGACGACGAGCCAGTGGTGGTTCCACGCGTGCGGGCCGCGCCCGTTCATCGTCGAGCGGTACACGACCTGGCTCGCCCCGACGCGCTGCGCGGCCTCCTCGCGCGGCACGAGGTAGCAGCCCGCGACCTCGAAGGTGGGCTCGAACAGGCGCGAGATCCGGTCGAGCTCGAGCGCCCCCGACGCTGCGACCTCCTCCTCGGCGAAGCCCGCCGCCGCGACCGGCAGCAGCCTGCCCGTCTCCGCCTCGACGAGCTGGATCAGCACCTTGTCGAACCCCAGCGCGTCCGAGATCGCCTCGCAGACCGAGGTCAGCATCGCCTCGGTCGAGATCGTCTGCGGCAGCTGCGAGGTCACGTGCAGCAGCTGCTCGAGCCCGTCCTGGTGGCGCTGCGAGCGCGCGCGCTCCTGGGCGGCCTCGAGTGCAAGTGCGGCATGCGACGCGAGCGCCACGGCGATCGCGAGCTGCCCGTCGTCGGGCCGGCGGCCGTCGACGGGGTCGCCGAACGACATGATCCCGGCCATCTTCCCGTCGGCGTGCTCGAGCGGCACGAACAGCTCGTCGTTCGGATGCCAGCCTTCGGGCCCGGCGATAGCCGGCTCGCCGGCGGGGACGAACCGGTTGCCGAGGTCCTGCGACCAGTCGAAGGCGTCGTTCGGGATGAAGTACGCACCCGCGCGCGCGAACCTGTCGTCCAGGAGCGGCGTCCAGCTGCTCCAGTCGTAGACGGAGCCGAGCAGCGCGTCCCGCACCGGGTCGTTGCCGTGGACGGTCGCGACGTAGAAGTCGTCCCACTCCGGCCGGTAGACATTCAACACGACGGTCTGGAAGCCCAGCGTCTCGCCGACGACGCGCGCGATCGCGTCGACCACGGAGTCGACGTCTGCGCCGCTGCGGACCGCCTTCGTGATCTCCAGCAGGGAGCGCAGTGAGGAGGTGAAGTCGCGCGCCGCGACGCCCGCGCCGGGAGGGCGCGCCTCGTTGTCGTGAGCGTGTGTCTCGTTCATGGCCGCAGCTCTGCTGCTCAGACTCACAGCATCGAGTTTTCGTGCGGTGCTCACATCACCCGACCGGGGGACAGAGGCCGGTTTCCGGCGCAGGGCGGAACACCGACACGCGGCTATACTGAGCGACTTCTCGATGGCCAGTGAGACCGTGAACAGAGAGGGCACGCAGCTCGACGACGCCTCCGTCTGGACGACGACGGAGGACGGCGAGCGCGTCCCGAACTACGAGGCGACCTTCCCGACGATCAACGAGGGCGAGGTCGTCCACGGCACCGTGGTCCGCGTGGACAAGGACGAGGTGCTCGTCGACATCGGCTACAAGTCCGAGGGCGTGATCCCGGTCGCCGAGCTCTCGATCAGGCGCTCGGTGAACCCCGCGGACGAGGTCAGCCTCGGCGACGAGATCGACGCCCTCGTGCTCACCAAGGAGGACGCCGAGGGACGGCTGATCCTCTCGAAGAAGCGGGCGCGCTTCGAGTTGGCGTGGAAGGCGATCGAGCGGGCGGCCGAGTCCGAGGAGCCGGTCAACGGCAAGGTGATCGAGGTCGTGAAGGGCGGCCTGATCCTCGATCTCGGCGTGCGCGGCTTCCTGCCTGCGTCGCTGGTCGACATCCGGCGCGTGCAGGACCTCGACGAGTTCCTGGGCCAGGAGCTGCGCGCGAAGGTGATCGAGCTCAACCGCTCGCGCAACAACGTCGTCCTCTCGCGCCGAGCGGTGCTCGAGGAGGAGCGCAAGGACCAGCGCCAGCGCATCCTCGACAAGCTCAACCCGGGCGACGTCGTCGAGGGGCAGATCTCGAACATCGTCGATTTCGGCGCGTTCGTCGACCTCGACGGCATGGACGGCCTGATTCACATCTCGGAGCTCTCGTGGTCGCACGTCAACCACCCGTCCGAGGTGCTGGAGATCGGTCAGACGGTCAACGTGAAGGTGCTCGACATCGACCGCGACCGGCAGCGGATCTCGCTCGGGCTCAAGCAGACGCAGGCCGATCCGTGGCAGCAGGTGCTCGAGGCCTACAAGGAAGGCGACGTGGTCGACGGCAAGGTGACGAAGGTCGTCACGTTCGGTGCGTTCGTCGAGATTCTTCCCGGCGTGGAGGGGCTCGTGCACATCTCCGAGCTCGCGCAACACCACGTCGAGAATCCGCGCGAAGTCGTTTCGCAGGGTCAGGACGTGAAGGTGCTGATCCTCGAGGTCGACGCAGAGCGCCGCCGCCTGTCGCTCTCGATGAAGCGCGTCGACGGCGAGGACGGCGAGGGCCTGGACGACGTCAGCCAGCTAACGCCGAACCTCGGCCTCTCGGAGGAGGTCTTCGCGGAGGGCTCGACGGCGCAGCTCGCCGACGCCGGGGCCGCACCGCCGACGGCCGTGGCCGAGGCGTTCGCGGAAGCCGTCGCGGTCGCCGACGCCCAGGCAGACGATCAGGGCGACGAGCCCGAAGAGACGACGGAAGTCGTGCGCGAGGCTGTCGCAGAGGCAGCGCCTCCGGTCGAGGCAGCGCCTGCCGCGGAGGCCGAGCCTGCCGCGGAGGCCGAGGAGCCTGCCGCGGAGGTCGCTCCAGCCGCCGAGGCAGAAACCGTCGCGGACGAGCCCCAGGGCGACGAGCCCGAAGAGACCACTTAACGTCGCGATCACCGGCGGCATCGGCGCCGGAAAGAGCGAAGCGCTCCGGGCGTTCGGGCGCCACGGCGCCGCCACGATCTCGAGCGACGAGATCGTCCACGAGCTGATCGAGGAGGACCCCGAGGTGAAAGGGGCTCTGCTCGAGCGCTACGGGACGACGAAGCGCGCGGACATCGCTGCGGTCGTCTTCGCGGACCGGGAGGAGCTCGCGTGGCTGGAGGCGCTGCTCCATCCGCGCGTCGTCAAGCACTACCTCGAGTGGCGGGAGCGCCAGACGGCGCCGCTGGCGGTGACCGAGGTGCCGCTCCTGTACGAGACCGGGGGAGACGAGCGCTTCGACAAGGTCGTCGTCATCACGGCGCCGAAGGCGCTGCGCGAGGCGAGGCGGGAGCCGCTTCCGGGCGACCGCGAGACGCGCCTGATCGACGACAAGGAGAAGGCGAAGCGGGCGGACTACGCCTACGTGAACACGGGCTCCCTGCAGGAGCTCGACGGGTTCGTCGGGTCCATTGTCGAAGATCTGATCTCATGAGGCGGCTTTTCTGGCTCGTGCCGGTGGCTGCCGTCGCCGGAGCGGCGGCGTGGCTTCTGCTCGCCACACCGGCGACCGTCGAGAAGATCCGCTACCCGCTGCGCTACAAGGCGATCGTCCGCGGCCACGCCCAGAACTACGACCTGAACCCTGCGCTCCTGGCGGCGGTGATCGAGACGGAATCCAAGTTCCGCGCCGACGCCAAGTCATCGTCCGGCGCAATCGGCCTCATGCAGATCCTGCCGTCGACGGCTCACGGCATCGCCGTCCACACGGGTGGCTCGCGCTTCCGGACCGAAGACCTCTACAACCCCGAGATCAACGTGCGCTACGGCGCCTGGTACCTGCGGCACCTGCTCGACAAGTACGACGACGAGCGCACGGCGCTGGCCGCCTACAACGCGGGGCAGGACAACGTCGACCGCTGGCTCGCCCGGGGGTCGGGTATCGGCTACGCCGAAACGCGGGCGTACGTCGCCAGGGTCGAGAAGCTGAAGGGGATCTACAGCGACGTCTGGGGGCACCAGCTGGCCCTCTGAGCTTCGCTGATTTTCCCGTAGTCAAGCCACTGTCTGGCGGATGTCTCGTTGACGCTTGACAGACATCACTTGTGATGTCATAGTGCCGCCATGCAGATGTCACAGTTCATCGAGGCGCTCCAAGCCGATCTCCGCGAGCTGGCCGAGATCGGAGGCGAGGAGCTCGTCCAGGCGACGCAGCGCCTGTCCGGCGCCATCAAGCAGTCCGCAACGTTGCGGCTGATCGACGCGCTTACACAGGTCGCGCTCGATCTCTCCAGCCAGCTGCCGAACGGCCACATCGAGATCCGGCTCGCGGGTCAGGATCCGCAGCTCGTCTACGTCGAGGAGGAGCCTTCGGAGCCGGTTGCCGGCGACGACGCCCTCGCGGCGAGGATCACGCTGCGCCTGCCCGAGTCGCTGAAGTCGTCCATCGAGGCGGCGGCGGAGTCCGAGAACGTGTCGGTCAACGCCTGGCTCGTGCGGGCGTTGCAGCGTGCCGTATCCGGCGGCGGAACCACCGTCCGCGCCCACCGGTCCGACAAGCGGATCACGGGCTTTGCCCAGAGCTGAAAGGAGCAGGAGCCATGGAGTTCTACCCCTCACTTTTCGGTCACATCGAGGTTCGCACCGACCCGCGCAGCCCGCGCAAGCTCCGGCGGCGCCCGGCGACGAGAGTGCCTCGTTGAGGCGGGAGGCCTTCCAGACGCCCGGGCCGCTCGTGCTCGAGCTGCGGATGCCCGCGGGCGAGATTCGGGTTCAGGCGTCGGAGCGCGCCGACACGGTCGTCGAGCTCGACGCGTCGAGCAGCCGCGACGAGGTGCGCCAGGCGATCGAGGAGGCGCGGATCGAGATCCGGCCGCGCGGTGACGGGCACGTGGTGATCGTGGACGTCCGCCCGCGGCGGCGGTTCGGGATGCTGTTCGACCGCGGCGACATCACGATGCGCGTCAGCTGCCCGAACGACGCCGACGTCGACGTGTCGACCGCGTCGGCCGACGTCGACGTCCGTGGCAGGCTCGGTGCTCTCTCCGCCGAGATCGCGAGCGGAGACCTGCGCGCGGACGAGCTGAATGGACGAGTCGACGTGAAGAGCGCGAGCGGCGACGTCGCTCTCGACCTCATCGGCGACGACGCGAGCGTCGCGACGGCATCGGGCGACGTCTACGTCCGCGAGGTGCACGGCGAAACGATCGTCCGCACCGCCTCCGGCGACATCCGCGTGGAAGAGGCGGCCGACTCGATCACCGCGCAGACGGCGTCCGGCGACGTGCGCATCGGTTCTGCGAGCGCCGGCCGCGTAACCGTCCAGTCCGCCTCGGGCGACCAGCAGGTCGGGATCAGGCGCGGATCGGCAGTGCATCTCGACGTGCGCACGATGAGCGGCGACGCGACGTCCGAGCTCGAGGTGCGCGACGAGCGCCCTGCGGCGGGCGCGCCGCTCGTGGAACTGCGCGCGACGTCGATGAGCGGAGACATCCGGATCTTTCGCGCGTAATGGCGAGCGCAGAGAGTCTCGTTCAGCGGCCGCTTCCGCCGCTCCGGCGGCAGAGCGCGTTCCTGCGCCTGTGGGCGTCGGTGTCGGTCTCCGTCTTCGGCGACCAGATCAGCGCACTGGCGATCCCGCTCGCCGCAGTGTTGATGCTGCACGCGAGGGCGACGGAGATGGGACTTCTCACCGCGCTCTTCTGGCTGCCGCATCTCGTGTTCGCGCTGCCCGTCGGCGTCTGGGTCGACGCGCGCCGCGTCAAGCGGCGCGTGATGATCGTCGCCGACCTCGGGCGCGCGGCGCTGCTCGCGTCGATCCCGCTCGCGGCGGCGTTCGACGCCCTCTCGCTCGAGCAGCTGTACGTCGTCGTCTTCCTCGTCGGCTCGTGCGCGGTGTTCTTCGATCTCTCGTACAGCTCGTTCTTCACGGCGACGGTGCCGCGCGAGCAGGTGCTCGCGGCGAACGGCCGGCTCTCGACGAGCCGTGCGGTGGCCTACGTCGCGGGACCGTCGCTCGCAGGCGTGCTCGTGCAGGTGTTGACGGCGCCGCTCGCGATCCTCGCGGACGCCGTGTCGTTCGTCGCTTCGGCTTTGTTCCTTCGCGGAGCGCGGGTGGACGAGCCCTTCCACGAGTCCGGCGGCGTGAGCGCGCTGCTCAGGACGAAGGAGGGCATCCGCATCCTCATGCACCACCCGCTGCTCCGCGGATCGGTCGGCTGCGCGTCGACCGTGAACTTCTTCACGTTCATGATCGCCGCGGTCTACGTCCTCTACGCGAGTAGCACCCTCGACCTGTCGGCGGGCGTGATCGGCATCACCCTCGGCGTCGGCGCCGGAGGCGCGCTGCTCGGCGCGCTCGTCGCGCCGCGGATCGGGAGGCGCATCGGGCTCGGCCCGACGATCGTGCTCGGCTGCCTGCTCTTCTCGGCCCCGCTCGTCGTGCTGCCCTTCGCGTCCGGATCGACGCTCGAGAAGGCCGTGATCCTCTGCGCCGTCGAGCTCGTCTCCGGCTTCGGCGTGATGCTCTTCGACACGAACTCGAACAGCATGACGGCGCTGGCCGTGCCGCAGCGGCTGCGGGCGCGGATCGCCGGCGCGTCACGCGTCTTCAACTACGGCACGCGCCCGTTCGGCGCGCTGGTCGGCGGCATGCTCGCCGGCGCGATCGGCATCCGGCCGATGCTGCTCCTCGCAGCGATCGGCGCGGTGTCTTCCGTGATCTGGCTGCTCGCGTCGCCGATCGCCGGTACGCGCGAGCTTGCAGCGGAGCTCGACCTGTGAGCCGGGCCGAGCTCCTCCGCAACGTGCCGCTCCGTGCACTCGTCGTCGCGGAGGTGATCTCGACGAGCGGCAGCCAGATGACCTGGCTCGCGCTCCCGTGGTTCGTTCTCATCTCCACCGGATCGCCGACGAAGATGACGTTCGTCCTGGCGGCCGAAGTCATCGGCCTCGGCGTCGTCGGACTGCCCTCGGGCGCCGTGCTGCAGCGGCTCGGCGCGCGGACGACGATGCTGCTCGCCGATGCGCTCCGCGCGCCTCTGATGCTCCTCGTCCCGGTGCTGCACTGGACCGGGCACCTGTCGTACCCGTCGCTGCTTCTCCTCGCGCTGCTGCTCGGCGCGCTGACGGCGCCGTACTTCGCCGCACAACGCGTGATCGTCCCGGAGTTGCTGGGCGAGGACGAGTCGACGGTCTCGCAGGCGAACGCGCTCACGCAGGCGGCGCAACGCACGACGATGCTGCTCGGGCCGCCGCTCGCCGGTGTGCTGATCGGCATCTTCGGCGCGGCGCCGGTGCTCGTGATCGACGCCGCAACGTACGTCGTCTCGTTCCTGCTCGTCCTCGTGTTCGTGCCGGCGCGCGCGCCGACGCCTGCCGCGGAGGAGTCGCGCGGCCTCCTGGCCGGCCTCAAGTTCCTCGTGCAGGAGCCGCTGCTCAGAGTCTGGGGGCCGCTGTTCATCCTCGGCGACGCGGCGTGGCAGGTCTTCTTCGCCGCCGTGCCGGTGCTGACGATCGAGCGCTTCGGCGCCGACGCGAAGGTCGCGGGCGTTCTTTTTGCCGCGTTCGGAGCGGGAGCTCTCGCCGGCAACTTCCTCTCGTTCCGCATCCTCACCGACCGCTGGGACGCGCTGAAGCTCGTCGCAATCACCGTCCCGTTTCAGGCCTTACCCCTCTGGGTCGTGGGCATGGACGTGCCCGCGGCCCTGATCGCCGCCGCCGTCTTCGCGAGCGGCCTCGCGAACGGTGCGTGCAACCCGACCATCCACACGACGTTCACGCTGCGCATGCCGCCCGCCATCCGCGCGAAGGCGATGACGGCGAGCGCGACGCTGTGGGCGTTCGGGATGCCGCTCGGCCTCTTCATCGCCGGGCCGGCGCTCGCAGCGTTCGGCGCGCAGCCGGTGCTGATCGGATTTGCCGCGGTGCAGACGATCGCGATGCTCGGCGTCGCGGCTGCGTCGTTGCGCGAGCGCGCGCGAGGAACGCCCGAGCCCGTACCCGCATGAGCATCGGAAAGGGGTCGTATTTCCGCCGCTACTGGATCGGCGAGGCGTTGTCGACGCTCGGAACGCGCACCGGCAACATCGCCTATCCGCTGCTGGCGCTCGAGCTGACGGGGTCGCCCGCGCGCGCGGGGCTGCTCGCTTTCGCACGTTCGGCCGCCTGGTTCGTCCTGTCGCTGCCGGCAGGTGCGATCGTCGACCGCGTCGACCGCCGGCGGCTGATGATCGGCTGCGACATCGCGTCCGCGCTCGCCATGGCGGTGCTGGTCCTCGCGCTGGCGAGCGGCCGTCTCACCTACGGGCAGCTGCTCGCGATCGGCCTGCTGCAGGGAATCTTCGCGGTGTTCTTCCGCATCGCAGAGGTCGGTGCGCTGCGGCACCTCGTCGCGGACGAAGACCTGCCGACCGCGATCGCGCAGAACACCGCGCGCGACTCCGCGGCATGGCTCGCCGGGCCGCCGCTCGGCGGGCTGCTGTACGCGGTGCGTCGTTCGCTGCCGTTCGTGGTCGACTTCTTCTCGTATCTCGCGTCGGCCGCGATCCTCCTCTCGATCCGGAAGCCGTTCCACGAGGAGCGCGAGCACGAGCCGTGGAGCGTGCGAACGCATTTCACGGACATCCGCAGCGGCTTGACCTGGCTGTTCGCGCAGCCGTTCCTGCGGACGGCGACGTTGCTCGTCGGCGGCTCGAACTTCGTCTCCAACGCGGTCTCGTTCCTGCTCGTCATCGTCGTGCGACAGCGTGGGGGATCCGCCCCGGAGATCGGGCTGATGATGAGCTGCGCCGCCGCAGGGGCCCTGCTCGGTGCGGTTGCTGCCACGCGTTTGCACCGGGTCGTCGCGCCGCGCCTGATCGTCGTCGGCTACCCATGGCTCGGCGCGATCGCGGCGCTGCTGATCGCGATTCCCCTCCCGCCCCTCGCGCTTGGCGCGATCTACGGCGCATGGGTCTTCTTCGGTCCGACGTGGGACGCCGTCGTCGGCGGTCACCGCGTCCGTATCGTCCCCGACGCGATGCAGGGACGGGTCGAGAGCGTCACGACGCTCGTTGCGGTCGGCGGCACCGCGCTCGGTCCGCTCGTCGGAGGGCTGCTCGCGAGCCGTCTCACGGGATCCGCGTCGTTCGTCTGCGTGGCCGCGATCGGGACCTGCGTCGCGCTCGCGGGCGTCGCCGGGTGGTCGCGTGGGCTGCGGACGATCTCCGCAGAGGCGCCGGCGTGATTCTGCGCAACCGCGGGCTGCTCGCGCTGCTCGTCGCCGAGGCCGTGTCGCGCCTCGGCTCGCAGATGGCCTTCCTCGCGCTGCCGTGGTTCGTGCTCGTCACGACGGGGTCGCCGGCGAAGATGGGCATCGCCCTTGCCGTCGAGCTCGCGCCGGTCGCGCTGCTCGGCGTCCCGAGCGGGACGGTCGTGTCGCGCTACGGCGCGCGCACGACGATGCTCTTCTCCGACATCGTGCGCGTGCCGCTGATGGTGTCGCTGCCCGTCCTGCACGCCGCCGGGGCTCTTTCCTTCCCCGTGCTGCTCGTGCTCGTCGCTGCGTTCGGCGTGTTCGGCGCGCCCTACTTCGCGTCGCAGCGCGTAATCCTGCCGGAGCTGATCGGCAACGACCAGCAGCTGATCTCGCAGGCGAACAGCCTGCTCGAGGGAGCAACCCAGACGGCCTCGCTCCTGGGCCCGCCCCTCGCGGGGGTGCTGATCGCGACGCTCGGCGCGGCGAACGTCCTCTACGTCGACGCGGCGACGTTCGCATTCTCGTTCCTCGCCGTGCTGCTGTTCGTGCCGGCCCGCAAGCGCGCGCACGCCCCGGAGGAGTCGGGCGGGCTGCTCGCAGGGGTTCGTTTTCTGCTCCACGACTCGTTGATGGGGCCGCTCGCGAGCGTCGTCGTGCTCCTGAACGCCCTCGCGCAGATGCTCGCCGCGTCCCTGCCCGTGCTCGCGTTCGACCGCTACAGCGATGCCAGGACGGCCGGCTGGCTCTTCGCCGCGTTCGGGCTCGGCGGTCTGATCGGGACGTTGATCGCGTTCCAGCTCGTCAAGCGCATGGAGCCGCTCGTCATGGCCTCGCTCGCCGCGCTCGGATTCGCGCTGCCGCTCTGGGTGCTCGTGGCGCGGGTTCCGCTCGTGGCGATCCTGGCGGCGATTGCCTTCACCGCGATGTGCGGGCCCCTGATCAACGCGCCGATGTTCGGGCTGATCACGACGCGGACGCCGGAGGCGCTGCTGCCGAAGGTGATGACCGCGATCATCACGCTCGCCACGGTCGCAGGCCCGCTCGGTCTGATCTTCGCCGGCTTTCTCCTGCAGCACGAGGGCCTGACCGTGACGTTCACGGTCATCGCCGCGGGCGTCACGTGCGTCTGCCTCGTTTTCGCGGCATTGCTTACGCGCTTCCGGCGCCGCGAACTGGCGGCCGCCGTCGCAGCGCCGTTGACCTAGGTGCGCTCCTCGACCTCGTTCGCCTTCGCCGTCAGCGCCGCGAAGCCTGCCTGCAGCCAATCGTTCGCCCCCGCGGCCGCGAGCGACCACGTCAGCAGGCGGCCGAACCGCGGCGAGAGGATCTGCGAGACCGCCAGCCCCGCCGCCGCCCACGTGCCGCCGCAGCGGCTGCACGTGACGAGCTCGCCGATCGCCTGGCGGTAGTCCCCGGTGGCGACCGGTTCCTCGTCGCCCTCGTGGGCTGTCCCGCGGACGAACGGCTCGCGCACGAAGCTCGTCACCTCGTCGGCCGTGAGCGTCCTCGCGGCCTTGAACGACGCGAGCGAGAGGACGGCGAGGTCGAGCGGTGTCTGACACGCGGGATTCCGGTCGAAGATCCGTGCCGCGAGTCCCGCGAGCCCGATCCCGCCGACGAACGTGCCCATGATCGCGGCATAGGCCTCGTAGGGCGGGCGGCGTGTGAGTGTCGCGGTGGCCACGGGCTACGCTAGTTCCCGGATGCCCAAACTCGAGACATCGTCTTCGTATCGCCCGACCGGAGACCAGCCGGCGGCGATCGCGCAGCTCTCCGAGTCGATCCTCGCGGGCGAGCGCTACCAGACGCTGCTCGGCGCGACGGGCACGGGCAAGACCGCGACGATGGCGTGGATCATCGAGGAGATCCAGAAGCCGGCGCTGATCATCGCCCACAACAAGACGCTCGCGGCGCAGCTCTGCAACGAGTTCCGCGAGTTCTTCCCATCGAACGCCGTCGAGTACTTCGTCTCGTACTACGACTACTACCAGCCCGAGGCGTACGTGCCGCAGGCCGACCTCTACATCGAGAAGGACTCCTCGCAGAACGACGACATCGCGCGGCTGCGGCTCGCCGCGACGTCGTCGCTCTTCACGCGCCGAGACGTGATCGTCGTCGCGTCGGTGTCGTGCATCTACGGCCTCGGCTCGCCGGAGGAGTGGCGCGACCGGATGATCTGGCTCGAGCTGAACGAGGAGCACGATCGCGACCTGTTCCTGCGCAAGCTGATCGACTCGCAGTACGTGCGCAACGACACGGTCCTCGGCCGCGGGCGCTTCCGCGTGAAGGGCGACGTCGTCGAGATCCAGCCGGCGAACCAGGAGACGGCGTATCGCATCTCGTTCTTCGGCGACGAGGTGGAGCAGATCACGCACTTCGACCCGCTCAGCGGCGAGGTCTTCGCGAAGCTCGACAACCTCGCGATCTGGCCGGCGACGGAGTACGTGACGTCGCAGCCGACGATCGAGCGCGCGGTCGACGAGATCCGGCACGAGCTCGAGGAGCGGCTCAAGGAGCTGGAGGCGGAGAACAAGCTGCTCGAGGCACATCGCCTGCGGCAGCGCACGGAGTACGACCTCGAGATGCTGAAGGAGCTCGGCTTCTGCAACGGGATCGAGAACTACTCGCGCATCCTCGAGGG
>JBJMJE010000215.1:0-2523 GCA_045806505.1 Gaiellaceae bacterium | reverse complement strand
TCGGCCGCAGCACCGTCCAGCCGTTCCGGCGGCGGAAGTGCGTGATCACGTCGCCCATGGTGTAGTTCAGGACGTGGCCCATGTGCATGCCGTTGCCGGACGGGTACGGCAGCATCTCGAGCTGGTACCAGTGGCGCTCGTCGCCGCCGCCTGCGGTCGGGTTCGGCGTATGGAAAGTGCGCTCGTCCTCCCAGACGCGCTGCCACTTCTCCTCTATTTGCTTGGGCTCGTATCTGTCCATTGGGGAACAAAAAAGCCTCTCACATGAGAGGCCTCGGAGAAGCTCGCGCGGGCGGCGCCGCGTGGGCTTCCTGCGCTAGTGAAGGAGCTCCTGTCCGTTCATTTCGGCCGAGAGCGTAGCAACTCGTTAACGTCGAGCCATGGCGAATTACACGAAGCTCAACCTGCGCGAGGACGTCGAGAACCAGTCACCGAAGTTCGGCATCGACGAGATGGAGTTCCGCAGCGCGCGCGTGCCGCTCGACCTCGAGAACTCGGGCCTCAGCTTCCTCCGCCTCGACCCGAACTACCGCGTCCCGTTCGGGCATCACCACAAGCAGCAGGAGGAGATCTACGTCCTCGTCGCCGGCAGCGCGAAGCTGAAGCTCGACGACGAGGTTCTCGAGCTGAAACCGTGGGACGCGGTGCGCATCCACAAGGACACGATGCGCAACTTCGAGGGCGGCCCGGAAGGCGCGGAGATCATCGCCTTCGGCGCGCCCAAGACCGAGCCCGGCGACGGCCCGATGGAGCAGGGGTGGTGGACGGACTGATGGTGGACACGGAGTACAAGCACGTCAATCTGCTCGACGTCGAAGACCAGGCGAAGAACCTCGGCATCGATCCGTCGGAATTCAACATCCGCTTCGCGCGCGTGGCGCTCGACTGCGAGCACTGCGGCGTCAGCTATCTGCGCTTCGCGCCGAACCGGAAGGCGCACGGGCACCGGCACAAGCGGCAGGAGGAGATCTACGTCCTCGTCCACGGCTCGGCCACGATGAAGGTCGGCGACGACGTGATCGAGCTCACGCCCTGGAGCGCTGTCCGCGTGCCGCCGCACGTCATGCGCGGGATCAAGAGCGGCCCTGACGGTGCCGAGGTGATCGCGATCGGCGCGCCGAACACCGGGCCCGGCGACGGCGACGCGCCCGACCCGAACTGGAACTGGGACGATTGACCTCACGCTCTTTCCGGACTCGGCGGAGGCGGCCGACGGCGAGCTGACGATCGGCGGCGTGCGCTCGTCCACCCTCGCGGACGAGTTCGGAACGCCGCTCGTCGTCTATTGCGAGGAGACCATCCGGGCGCGGGCACGGCAGTACCGCGCCGCCGCGCCCGACGCGCTCGTCGTCTACGGCACGAAGGCGTTTCCGAACGTCGCGCTGATGCAACTGCTCGGCGGCGAGGGCCTCGGCGCCGACGTCTCGACGCTGGGCGAGCTCCGCTTCGCGCGGCGCGCCGGCATCCCGGGCGAGCGGATCGTCGTGCACGGCAACAACAAGTCGGACGAAGAGCTCCGCGCCGCGGCCGACGCGCGGGCGGCGTACGTCGTGCTCGACTCCGTCGAAGAGCTGGAGCGCGCGCGGGCGGCCCGGATCGAACGCATGCTCGTGCGGATCACCCCGGGGATCGAGGCGGATACGCACGAATCGATCCGCACCGGGCACCTCGGCTCGAAGTTCGGCGTCACGCCCGAGGAGGCGGCGTCGCTCGCGCAGGACGTCGACGGCGTCCACGTCCACGTCGGCTCGCAGCTGCTGGCGCTCTCGTCGGCGCGCGAGACGATCGCCTGGCTGAACCGCTACCTCGACTCGACCGGCTGGACGCCGCGCGTCGTCGACCTCGGCGGCGGTCTCGGCACGCCGACGCAGCCGGGAGAGCGTGCGCCGTCGATCGCGGAGTTCGTCGAGACGCTGGTCGGCGGCCTCGCGGCCGAGGCGCGGGTGATCCTGGAGCCCGGCCGGTCGCTCGTCGGGCAGGCGGGCGTCACTCTCTACCGCGTCGGGAGTGTCAAGCGCTCGGGCGAACGCGCGTGGGTCGCTGTCGACGGCGGCACCTCGGACAACGCGCGCCCGCAGCTCTACGACGCGCGCTACACCGCCGTCGTCGCGACGCGACTCGATGCGGCTTCGTCCGGCACGTTCGGCGTCGCGGGTAAGCACTGCGAGTCGGGAGACGTGCTCATCGACGACGTCGCCCTCGCGGAGCCGCGTCGCGGCGATCTGCTCGCCGTTCCCGCAACAGGGGCGTACACGCTCGCGATGTCGTCCAACTACAACGCGGTGCCGCGACCGGCCGCGGTCCTCGTTTCCGGCGGCGACGCACGCGTGATCCGGAGGCGCGAGACGCTCGACGACGTGCTCTCGTTCGAGGTGTAGGTGGATCTCGCCGGTCGCGTCGCGATCGTCACCGGCGGCGCCGCCGGGATCGGGCGCGCAGTCGTCGACCGGCTGGCGTCGGAGGGCGCAGCGGTCGTTGTCGCCGACGTATCCGCCGAGGCCGGCGGCTTTCGCGCCGACATCG
>JBJMJE010000214.1:0-8543 GCA_045806505.1 Gaiellaceae bacterium | reverse complement strand
GAGCCGCTGCCGGCCGTGCTCGCGGGTGGCGGAACCCGCTTCGCCGCGGCCGCAACCGGCGAGTCGGCCTTCAAGCTCTGGCTCCGCTTCGGCAAGCGCGTCACCGGCCGCCTGATCGTGGACCAGGGCGCGGAGCGTGCCGTCCGGCGCCGCGGGAGCAGCCTGCTCGCCGTGGGCGTCGTCCGCTGCGAGGGCGAGGTCCGCGCGGGAGACGGCGTCGAGCTCTGCGGCCTCGACGGCAGGGGCTTCGGCCGCGGCATCAGCTCCCTCGACGCGCGTGAGCTCGAAGCACGGCCGTCGAACGTCGAGGCCGTGCACCGAGACCGGCTGATCCTCTACTGAGATACGGTCCCGCGCCATGAGCGACGAAGCTCCCACGGCCCTCGCCGCCCGCCGCCGGACGAAGCCGCCGTTTCGCGCCGATCACGTCGGCAGCCTGCTGCGCCCGCCGAGGCTGCACCAGGCGCGCGACGACTTCGCGAACGGTCGCATCGACGCCGGGGCGCTGCGAGAGATCGAGGACGCGGCGATTCGCGAGATCGTGCGCAAGCAGGAGGACGTGGGGCTGCACGCGGTGACGGACGGCGAGTTCCGCCGCGCGTCGTGGCACATGGACTTCATCTACCAGCTCGACGGCATCACGAAGGAAGCCGGCCACATCGCCGTCAAGTTCCACAACGAGCAGGGGGACATCGAGTTCACGCCCGCGGCGTTGCACGTCGACGGCAAGCTCGGCGTGTCGAAGACGATCTTCGGCGACGCGTTCCAGTTCCTGCAGCAGACCGCGACCGCTGCGCTGCCGAAGCTGACGATCCCGTCGCCGAGCATGGTCCACTACCGCGGCGGCAAGGCCGCGATCGACGCGAACGTGTATCCGGAGGTGGACGCGTTCTGGGCGGACCTCGTCGCCGCGTACCAGGAAGAGGTGCGGCGGCTCGGCGAGCTCGGCTGCACGTACCTCCAGTTCGACGACACGAGCCTCGCGTACATCAACGACCCCCATCAGCGCGACTACATCGCGTCGATCGGCGGCGACCACGAGCGCCAGCACGTGGAGTACATCCGCCACATCAACGAGGCGCTCGCCGGGCGGCCGCCGGAGATGAGCGTCACCACGCATTCGTGTCGCGGCAACTTCCAGTCGTCGTGGGCGGCAGAGGGGAGCTGGGACTACGTCGCCGAGGCGCTCCTCAACGAGCTCGACGTCGACGGCTTCTTCATGGAGTGGGACGACGAGCGCTCGGGCGGCTTCGAGCCGCTGCGCTTCCTGCCGAAGGGCGAGAAGCAGGTCGTGCTCGGGCTCGTGACGACGAAGCGCGGCGAGCTCGAGTCGCGGGACGAGCTGCTGCGTCGCATCGAAGAGGCGTCGAGGTACGCGCCGCTCGACCAGCTGTGCCTGTCGCCGCAGTGCGGCTTCTCGTCGACGGTCGAGGGCAACGTCCTCAGCGAGGAGGAGCAGTGGGCGAAGCTGCGCCTCATCGTCGACGTGGCGCAGGAAGTCTGGGGCTGACGCACCGCACGGTTCGGGACGCGGCGTTCGACGTCTTCCGCCGGCGCGGGCTGACGACGCTCTTCTCGAATCCCGGCTCGACGGAGGTGCCGTTCCTCGCGGGGCTGCCGGACGACCTGCGTTTCGTGCTCGCACTGCACGAGAACGCGGTCGTCGCGCTTGCGACCGGGTACGCGATCGGGCGCGGCGAGCCGGCGCTGGCGGTCGTCCACACGACTGCCGGCCTCGGCAACGCGGTCGGCGCACTCGCGACGGCCCGCGTGAACCGCGCGCCGCTCGTCGTGCTCGTCGGCCAGCAGGATCGACGGCATCTCGCGTTCGAGCCGTTCCTCGCCGGGAAGCTCGAGCGGCTGGCGGGCGACTATCCCGTCTCCGTCGAGCAACCGGTGCGGCCGCAGGAGGTTCCCGGCGCGATCGAGCGTGCTTACCACGCTGCCGCGACGTACCGCGGACCGGCGCTCGTGATCGTGCCGATGGACGACTGGACTGCTCCCGCGGAGGACGACCGTGAGGATGCGGCCGCGGGTCGCGTGCTCCGCGCGGCGTCGGTCGACGCGGCGGCTGTGGATGCGCTCGCGACCTTCCTCGCGGAAGCGCGGTCGCCTGCGCTCGTCGTCGGGGCCGGCGCGGACGACGCCGAGACCTGGGCCGCGCTCGTGGAGCTTGCCGAGCGCCTTCGAGTGCCGGTCTTCCAGGAATCGTTCGGCGCGCGCGCCGGCTTTCCGCAGGATCATCCGCTGTTCGCCGGCTTCCTCCCTGCCGATCGGCCGCGGTTGCGGGAGAAGCTCGCGCCGTACGACGCGCTGCTCGCCGTGGGCGCGCCTGTCTTTCGCCAGTCTCCATACGCGCCGGGCAGGTTCACCGACGCGCGAGTGCGGATCGCCGTCGTCGGCGAGCACGCCGACGAGGTGCACCGCAGCCCGGCGGAGCTCGCCGTGCTCGCGTCGCCGGCCGCGGTCTGCCGCGAGCTCGCCAGGCATGTCGCGGCGCGGGACGTTCCGCCTCCCGAGCCGTTCCGTCCACCGCCCGCACCCGATGCGGCCGAACCGTTGCGCGCAGGGCACGTCCTCGCCGCGCTCGCGGACCGGCTGCCGCGCGATGCCGTCGTCGTCGAGGAAGCACCCGTCGACCGCCCGGAGCTGCACGAACGCCTCCCTGCGCGGGAGCCGCTCGGGTTCCTCAGCGCGGCGATGGGCGGGCTCGGCTTCGCGCTCGGCGGCGCGACCGGCGTCCGCATGGCGCTTCCCTCGCGGGCGGTCGTCGCGGTCGTCGGCGACGGCTCGTCGATCTACGGCATCCAGGCGCTCTGGAGCGCGGCGTACTACCGCGTAGGCGTGCTCTTCGTGATCCTGTCCAACGGCGGCTACGCGATCATGGATCGCCTCGCCGAGCGGGTCGAGCGAGAGCCGCCGTGGCCGTCGTTCGACGTCGACGTCGCCGCGCTCGCACGCGCGTTCGGTTGTCCGGCGCGCCGCATCTCGACGCACTTGGAGCTGGTGACCGAGCTGGACGAGATCGTGCCGACGCTCGCGTCACGCGACGAGCCGGTACTCCTGGATGTCGTGATCGCGCCGACACGCGTGTTCGAGCCGTAGTCCGGCGCACGAGCGCGAGGGCAAGGCGCTCGTGCCGTCCGCTGCGACGGCTTACGCCGCGGGTTCCGTGTCCTGGATCGCGGCCCACTCGTCCACCGTCGCGGACGCGATGAGCTCGTCGACGTAGGTGAGCTCGTCGATCGAGAACGGCTGCGCGAGGAAAGCCGTCTCCTCCGCCGTGAACGCGTCGACCGTCACCGGATCCCTGCCGTTGTCGGCGGCGCACGTCCACGTCTGCGACCCGAGCTTCGTGGCGACGCTGATGTTGTCGACGAGGATCGACCCGATCGTCTGGTCGTAGGCGAGCGCGAGCCCCGTCAGCGTCCCGTCCAGTGCGTCGTTGCCGCCCTTGCGGAACGCTTCCATGCGGATGAACGTCTGCGTCGCGGTGCGACGGATCCAGCCCGGCGTACTGCCGGTTGAAGGCGCGGACACGGCACAGCCGAGGTTGACGACGTAATGCCTCCCCGACCTGCCCTGGACGAAGAGCGTCCAGCGCGGATCGGTCTTCGTGCAGCGGCCGTCCTTGCGGTACTCGTAGGACAGGCTCGTCAGGAGACGCACCGGAACGCCCTCGGCGCCGCGGATAATGGCCGCGGAGCCGTTCCCGTCGGCGGTGCCGTTGGTGAGCAGGAACGTCTGGTTCGCGTTGCCGGTGTCGTCGGCCTCGCCGGCCCCGCCGATCCAAGCTGCATGCGTGTCCTTGCCCTGCCCGACCGGATGCAGCTTCAGGTCGAGCGCGAAAGCGCCGGCCGGCGCGACGCAGACGCACAAAGCAGCGGCCGCGACGGCCAAGAGAACCTTCATGGATTGACCCCTTCCCCTCGGATTGACGCGCGGCAAGGTAGCCCAGTTCGCGCCCGGGCGTGGCCGTCGTTCGCCCTCTACGGAGTCGGGCTGAGCGAGCGGGCGACCGCGTGCAGCGGGCGCAACACCGCGACGACGGTGGCGCCGCCGACGATCACGGTCATGAAGATCGCCACGGCGAGCACCAGCAGGCTCTCGTACGCGCGAAGCCGCCTGTACTCGGAGTCGGAGTGGCGCCCGATCATCGAACCACTGATCGGCAGCGGGTGCCCGCGGCTAGAGCGAAGCGCGGCCCAGATCACTGAGCCGAGGGAGCGTTTCCCTTCGTTCTCGTCGGGTAGCCGAACCAGGACGAGGACACACGACAGGAAGGGGTCAGCACATGCCGATCTTCGGCGGAACGATCGAGACGCCGCAGGAGCTGTACATCCACAAGCTCGGTGCGGCGCTGAAGATGGAGAAGACGATTCTCGAGATGCTTCCGGACCTCGAGGAGCACGCACACGACGAGCATCTGCAGCAGGCGCTGCGCCACCATTACCAGGAGACGCAGCGGCACGTGCAGAACCTCGAGCGGGCCTTCCAGGCGCTCGGCGCAGAGATCGACGACTCGTCGTGCCCGGCGATCGAGGGGCTCGAGAAGGAGGGACAGGCGAACCTGAAGATGGTCGACGACAGCCTCAACGACCACGTCATCGTCTCGGGGGTCTGTGAGACGGAGCACCATGAGATCGCGGTGTACGAGGGTCTGATCACGAAGGCCGAGGCGATGGGCGAGCAGGACGTCGTCGCGCTCCTGCAGGAGAACCTCGAGCAGGAAGAGGCGGCGCTCGAGAAGGCGCAGCAGTTCGGCCGGCAACTGGCTCAGCGGACTGCGACGGTCGTCTGAGCGGCACGAGCACTTGGTCTACGGCGGTCGCTCTCGCGTGCGCAGTCGCGTGCGCGGGAGCGACCGCGGTTCAAGCGGCGCCGCCGCCGGCCAAGGTCAGCCTCGGCATCATCTTTCCGGAGGGTTACACCGTGCGTGACATGACGGCGCGGGTCGCGGCCGTGCGGAGGATCGCGATTCGCAAGCGTCACGTGAAGCCGGTGCTGACGGCGCACGCTTATGCGAAGGCGGCCGCGCGCGTGCCGGCGCCGCGGGCGTTCCGGCATTCGATGACGCGGCCGTCGATCGAAGGCTTTCTCTTTCCGTCGCGCTACGACTTCGGCCCGGTGACGACCGCGGCGGAGCTGATCGCGCTTCAGCTCGCCGAGTTCTCACGCGAGTGGGGGAAGGTGACCCTGCGCGCTGCCCGCGCGCGCGGCCTCGATCCGTACGGGGTGCTGATCGTCGCCTCGATGATCGAGCGCGAGACGGTCGTGCCCGCCGAGCGCGCTCTCGTCGCGGCGGTCGTCTACAACCGGTTGGACGCCGACATGCCGCTCGGGATCGACGCGACGCTGCGTTACGGCCTCCGCGTTCCCGCCACGCGGCCGCTGACGAAGGCGAATCTCGCAAGCCGCTCGCCGTACAACACCCGGCGCTTCAAGGGACTGCCTCCGACACCGATCGGAAACCCGGGGCTCGCGTCGATCCAGGCCGCGGCCCATCCGGCGAACGTCGACTACCTCTACTACGTCCGGAAGCCCGACAAGCTCCACCACTTCTTCACCGCGGACGCCGACGAGTTCTGCCGCAAGGCTCGCGAGTACGGCTACGGCTGCTGACGTGCGGCGGTGAGAGCATGAGGCGTGCGGATCGCGCGCCGCCTCGCCCTCGCTCGCCTCGTCTCGCTCAGCGGCGGCTCGGCCGCGTACATCGCGCTCGTCGCAGCTCTGTATGGCGAGACCGGTTCGGCGCTCTGGATCTCCGCAGCGATCTTCTCGAGCGTCGTCGCGTCGGTTCTCTCGGCGCCGTTCGCCGGCTGGATCGGCGACCGTTTCGACAGGCGTGCCGTCCTCATCGCCGCCGACGTCGCGGCTGCCTGCGTAGCGGCGGCGATGGCAGCCGCGGCGACGCGCCCGGCGGCGCTTGTCCTGCTCCTCGGAATCAGTTCGGTCGCGCAGGCGCCGTTCGAGCCTGCGTCCGCGGCTGCTCTGCCGTCGGTCGTCGCCGCCGAGGACGTGCCGCGTGCGAACTCGCTGATCGCAGCGACGAGCTCGGCCGGCTATCTGGTCGGCCCGCTGCTCGGGGGCGCTGTGCTGGCGATCGGCGCCTCTCCGGCAGCGCTCTTCGTCGTCGACGCTGCGACGTTTCTCTTCTCGGCTGCGGTCGTCGTCTCGATCCGCAGGCCGTTCGGTCGCGGATCGACGGAGGAGCACCCGGGCCTGCTGGCCGGCGTTCGAGTGATCGCACGCGAGCGGGCGCTGCGACTCCCGGTGCTGGCGGGGATGGTGTCGCTGCTGGGGATCGGGATCGTCGACGTGGCGTCGTACCCGCTGTCGCTCGATCTCGGCGGCGGCGCGGCCGGCTACGGAGCGATGACAGGGCTGCTCGGCGGCGGGGGAGTGCTCGGTGCCGCTGCCGCGGCGCGGCTCCTGCGACTGCCTGCGGCACGCGTGCTGGGCGGCGCGTTCGCTGCGAGCGCGGCGGGATTGGCACTCGCGGGCGCCGCGCCGTTCCTGGCGTTCGCCCTCGGGGGGATGGCAGTTGCGGGAGCGGGCCGCGGCCTCGGCGACGTCGCTGCGGTGACGCTGATCCAGGCACGCGCCGCAGACGAGGTGCGGAGCCGCGTCTTCGCGGCGCAGGACGGCGCCGCCCACGTCGCGTTCTCGGTCTCGGCGTTCGCCGGCGGCCTGCTCGTCGAGGCGGTGAGCGCGCGCGGCGCCTTCGCGGTCGCGGCTGCGTTCGGCGCCGCCGCGGCCGCCCTCGCGTGGTCGGCCGACTTCTAGGCCCGGCCGCGCGCGGCCCAGGCTCGCGCGGTGATCGTCACCGGCCCGGAGCCGAGCGCGTCGCGGCAGCGGTCGCGAACCTCCGCCTGCCGCTCGGCGTCGAGCGCGGCGAGGTACGCGCCGCCCGGGCCGACACCGAAGGTGAACGGCTCCCACCATTGGTCGAACGTCGCGTGGGGCACGCTCACGGCTAGTGACGTCTCCTGGACGCCTTCGACGCCCGCGTCGCCGAACAGCTCGGTGAGGTGCCCCCGCCGCGCGCCCGCCATCCGCGACTCGTCCGGGGCATCGGGATCCATGGCGTGGACGGCATCCCAGAACGGACTGAGTGGGCCCTCGCCGCCACCGTGATCCCAGACGCACGCGGCGACGACACCGCCGGGCCGCGTGACGCGGCGCATCTCGCGCAGGCCGGCAACGGCGTCGCTCATGAAGTGGACGACGAGCTGCGCAAGCGACGCGTCGAACTCGTCGCCGCCGAACGGCAGCTCCTCGGCCGACGCGCGGCTGATGTCGACGCCGGGATTCCGCGCCTGCGCCGCGGCCACGAACTGCTCGGCCGGCTCCACGGCCGTGACGTTCTCGGCGCCGACGCGGCGAACGAGCACCGCGACGAGCGCGCCCGGCCCGCAGCCGACGTCGAGCACGCGCATCGCCCGCTCGACACCTGCGAAGTCGCAGAAGAGCGGCGCCAGCGGCCCGGAGAACTTGCCCATGAACCGGTCGTACGCGTCCGCGGGTGCGTTGAACACGGACGAAATCTAGGCGCTCCGGCCATGTCCCAGGGGCTGTCTCTGGGACATGGCCGGTACGACCGAGGCGCTACGTGACCCTGAGCGTGAGCCGCCGCTTCGGATGCTTGATCGAGCTGTAGACGTACCTGCCCTTCTTCAGCGTCAGCGTCCACGTGCTGCGGCCGGTGCCCTTCACGCTCGTCTGCTTCGTCACGCCGGGCCCCGAGAGCCGGAAGCCCGTCGACTTCGAGTTGTCCTGCACGACGAGCGTGTACTTCCCGTGCGGCAGCGTCTTCACGGCCTTGCCGTCGAGCCGCAGCGTGATGAACACGTTTGCAACCGTCGCCTGGAGCACCTTGCCGCCGGTCACGCTGCTCGGCACGAGCTGCGCCATGTTCGGAAGCGAGTCGATGACGCCGAACTCCTTCGTGTACTTCGCGAGCTGGACGAGCTTGTCGCGGTCTACGACCGGGCTCCAGATCGGCAGTCGCACGTTCTGCGTGCCCGACGGAAGCAGTGCGCGGATCTCGTCCGGGTGGGCCTGGGCGTACGCGAGCGACTGGCTGATCGCGTCGTGGAACTGCTTCGCGAGTTGCGGGTTCTTCTTGACCCAGCTGTCGAGCGCGCCGTAGCCGCCGATCGGCCAGAACTTGCCGAGTACCGGCCCCGGGGCCATCACGATCCTGTCGCCGTCGACGTTCAGGCCCTGCGAGACGAACGGCTCGGGAGCCCAGAACGCATCGATCTGACCGTTGTTGAGTGCCGAGCGCATCGCGCCGAAGCCGATCGCGAGGAGCTTCGGCGAGCTCGGATCGACTCCGACCTTCTTGAGCGCCGCCTTGATCATCACCTCGCCCACGCCCTTCAGCGCGTTGACGGCGATCGTCTTACCCGCAAGATCCTGCGGCGTGCGGATCGACGAGTTCCCCTTGACCATGATGTTCTGCCAGTTGTCGTCGACGCTCGTGCCCTCGACCTCGCTCGCCGAGATCATCTGGAACTTGATCCCCTGGACGCGGCCGA
>JBJMJE010000213.1:0-6666 GCA_045806505.1 Gaiellaceae bacterium | reverse complement strand
CCTGCGGTCGATCCCGGCGCGCTTGCAGAGCGTCGCCTGGTCGAGCTCGTCCTCGGCGTCCCGCAGCCCGCGCGCCCGCCGGCGGCGCCGCTCCGGTGACGTCGGCTTCTCGAGCTCCTCGCGGATCACCTTGAGCGGCAGGAACTCGTCGCGCTGGAGGCGCAGGATCGTCTCCAGCCGCGCCAGCTCCTCCTCGCCGAAGAGGCGGTAGCCGCCGCGGGTACGCGCCGGCGTCACGAGGCCCTCGCCCTCGAGGTAGCGGATCTTCGAGATCGAGATGTCCGGGAACTCCGGTTTCAGCCGCTCGCAGACGGCGCCGATCGTCAGCAGCCTCGTGCGTCCTGATGCCGGAGCGGTTGTCATGCGAAGAACGTGAGCCGGTACTTGCCGATCTGCAGCTCGTTCCCGTCGGAGAGCGCCGCGGACGACTCGATCCGCTTCCGGTTGAGGTAGGTCCCGTTGAGGCTGCCGAGATCCTCGATCTCGAGCCCGCCGTCGGCACGCCTCACGATCGCGTGCCGCCGTGAGACGGTGACGTCGTCGAGGAAGATGTCGCACTCCGGCGAGCGCCCGATCGTCGTCTCCTCGCCCTCGAGTACGAACGTCTCTCCAGTGCGGCCTCCGCCGGAGCGGACGACGAGCGCCGGGCCGGTGATGCCGAGCTCGGCCAGCTCCGCCTGGCGTTGCTCCTCGGCCTGCTCGGGCGTGAACGCCATCGTCGCCTCACCGCTCTCGTCCGAGACGAGCAGCGATCCGCACTTGGCGCAGTAGTTGGCGGTCTCCGGATTCTGGAAGCCGCACTCCGGGCAGTACCTGTAGCTCACGCGGGCGGCGCGGCCTTGCCGGTGAGGATGTCGCTCAGCGCGTCGACGTCCACGTGCTCGAGGACGCTCTTGCCCCCGGACTTCTGGAGGCGGACGACGAGCTCCGCGCGAAGGATGTCGATCTTGCCGTGGAGGATCCGCCGCCGGTACGAGACCTCCTGCTCCTCGCGCGTCAGCTCGTCGATCAGGGTCTTCAGCTCGGCGTCGGAGAGGCTGGCGAGGTCGGGGAGCGGCTCCAACGGACTCGTCCTTTCGGTCGAAGGCTAAAGCTGGAATCACAAACTCTAAAGCTAAGGTTGAGATTCTAGCCGAGGGCCGCGGATTCCTCCGTCTGCATGATCCCCTCGACGATCCGCCGGAACTCCGCCTCGAGCTCCTGCGACTCCTCGTCGCTCCGGCCCTCGGCGTAGATGTGGACGACGGGCTCGTCCGGATCGGGCAGCACCTGCGCCCACCCACGCTCCTCGAAGACCTTGATCCCGTCCATCAGGTCGACGTCGCTGTCGCGGAACCGCTCCGTGAGCAGGCGCATCACCGTCCCCTTGAGCGCCCAGGGGCAGTGCAGGCGGCGGTGGACGAGGGTCGACGCGGGCAAATCGGCCACGAGCGCCGACAGCGGCCGCCGCACCGGTGCCAGCAGCTCGAGCAGCTTGCACAGGCTCGCTACCGCGTCGTAGGCCGGCAGGAACTCCGGGAAGACGTACCCGCCGCCGACAGCGCCGGCGAAGACGACGTTGTCGCCGGCCGCGGCCTTCGTCAGGTCCGCGAGCGTGGCAGGCGTCCGGACGACCTCGAGCCCGCTGCCCTCCACGAGCCGGTCGACGAGGCTCGTGACCGTGATCGGGAACGCCAGCCGGCCGCTTCGCCCGTCCGAGCTGATCAGGCGCAGGTAGAGGAGCAGCGCCTTGTCGACAGGCACGTCCCTCGCCCGCTCGTCGACGAGATAGACCCGTTCGGCAGCGCGGTCGAAGACCACGCCCATCTCGGCGCCGACCGCGCGCACGAGGTTCTTCGTCTGGCCGATCGACTCGTGGAGCGGCGGCACCTCGGGCGTGAGGCGGCCGGTCGTGAACGCGTGCGCGGCGACGACCTCGACGCCGAGCGGCTCCAGGACGAGCGGCAGGACGAGCGAGGCGGCCGAATAGCCGTAGTCGACGACGATCCTGAAGCCGCGTTCGCGGATCGCCGGGATGTCGAGGCCCGAGAGCAGGTCGGCCGAATAGCTCTCGGCGGCGCGGGCCGGGTACGAGATCGTGCCGACGTCGGCCGCGCTCACCCGCCGCGCCTCGTGCCGGGTGTAGTTCTTCTCGATCTCCTTCTGCAGCGCGGCTGTGAGCTGGATGCCCGGGCGTTCGTAGAACTGGATGGCGACGACCTCGGGATCGGCCGCGTTGACGCCGATGTGCACCCCGGCGTCGAAGTTCTCCGCCTTCAGCAGGTGCCGGTTGACCGCTGACGGGAGCACACGCAGGTCCGCGATGTCCACGCCGGTCGACAGCAGGCCGGTCAGCAGCGCGCGCTTGACCATCCTGCAGGCGCCCGGCGCCTCGCGGCTCGTCACGACGCGCGCGCCCCGCTTCAGCGCGCTGCCGAGGGCGATGCCGAGGCGCAGCGCCACTTCCGGCGTCAGGTCGACGTTGATCAGCCCCTGTACGCCGTCGCGGCCGAAGATGCGGGAGCCGCCGCGCGACTCCCAGATCAGGCTCGAGTGGATCTGCGCGCCGGACTCGACCTCCTTGTACGGGTAGATCCGGACGCCGGGGAAGATCACGCTCTCGGCGCCGATCGTCACCTCGTCGCCGATCGCGACGCCCTCGTGCAGGCGCACGTGCGTACGGAGGTCGCACGAGCGGCCGACGATCGCGCCCTCGACGATCGCGCTGCGGCCGATGTGGGTGCCCGACTCGATGACGGCACGCTCGATGCGCGCGCGCTCGCGGAGGGTGGAGTTCGTGCCGAGCACCGAGTGCGGCCCGATGCTCGCGTCCGGCGCAATCCGGCAGTTGCTCCCGACGAACGCCGGCCCCTCGACCTGGTCGAGGTCGTCCAGCTCGACGCCCTCGCCGATCCAGATGTTGCCGCGCAGCTGGATCCCCGGGATGTTGAGGGCGACCTTGCCGTCGAGCGCGTCGTAGTTGGCCTGGCGGTACTGGTCGAGGTTGCCGATGTCCTGCCAGTAGCCCTCGAGGACGCAGCCGTAGAGCGGCCGGCCCATCTCGAGCAGCAGCGGGAAGAGCTCCTTCGCGAAGTCGTACGGGCGGTCGGTCGGGATGTGCCGCAGGACTTCCGGCTGGAGCACGTAGATGCCGGTATTGATCGTGTCCGAGAAGACCTGACCCCAGGACGGCTTCTCGAGGAAGCGCTCGATCCGGCCGTCGTCGTCGGTGACGACGATGCCGAACTCGAGCGGGTTCTCGACGGAGACGAGGCCGATCGTGACGGCGGCGTTCGCGTCGCGGTGCGTCTGGACGAGGCCCGCGAGATCGAGGTCGCAGAGCGCGTCGCCGGAGATCACGATGAACGGCTCGTCGTCGAGCTGGTCGGCCGCCAGGCGCACCGAGCCGGCGGTTCCGAGCGGCGACTCCTCCACGGAGTACGAGATGTCCATGCCGAGCGCGTCGCCGCCGCCGAAGTAACCCCGGATCGCCTGCGGCAGGAAGGCGACGGTGACGATGACGTCGTCGAAGCCGTGGCTCTTCAGGAGCTCGAGGATGTGCTCCATGCACGGCTTGCCCACGATCGGCACCATCGGCTTCGGCTGGTTCGACGTCAGCGGGCGCAGGCGCGTGCCCTCTCCCCCGGCCATGACGACCGCCTTCACGCGCGAACCTCCCGACGGGCTTTCCAGAGGTAAGCCGCGAGCGCCGCGAGGGCGAGGCCGAACCCGATCCAGAAGATGACGCGCGGCCACAGCGTGCCCTTGTCCGTGACCATCGTGAAGCCGAGCGAGGCGTACAGCAGCCAGGTCGCCGCCTTGCCCAGCAAGTTCACCTCGAACGTGTAGCCGCGCTCCACGGCGGGCTTGTACCCCGCGAGGAGCAGGAGATCACGGAGCGGGATCAACAGCGCCGCCCACGGCAGCCGGCCGGCGTGCCAGAGCAGGATCACGGCGGTGTCGATCAGGAGCCTGTCGGCCAGCGGGTCGGCGATCTTGCCGAAGCTCGACTCGACGCGCCAGCGGCGGGCCAGGAAGCCGTCGATCTGATCCGTGATCGCCGCAGCGCCGAAGAGGAGGGCCGCGGCCCAGCTGCGGCCACCATCCGAGGTCAGAATCAGCGCCGCGAAGATCGGGATGACGACGAGCCGCGCGATCGTCAGGGCGTTCGGCAGCTGTTGCTGCAGCCTGACGGACACTGCGGGCGCGGACACGCGTCACAGGATAAGCGCCGCGACGCGGATCTCCCCCGCGCCGGCGCTCAGCGCGGCTCGATCAGCTGCCCTCCGCCGCGGCGCTGGCGGACGTACCGGGAGATCCAGTAGCGCGTGCGGTTGACATATGCGCGGTCGGCGACGCTGCCGCGCAAGCCCCACGCGCCATCGTAGTTCGCGTAGCCCGGGCGCAAGCAGGCAGGCTCGATCTGCGTGCCCTCGTTCCATTCGTTGTAGCTCGTGATCGTCGTCATGTCGGCCCCCGCGTGGATGGCCGCGTTCCACATCGAGTCGTACGTGCGCCCGCTCGCGCGGTCGACGCTCCGCAGGTCTCCCGTCGCGCGCTGTGCGCTGTACCCGGGGCCGACCGACGGCGCGCACAGCAGCCCCTGCTTGTGCGCGGCCGTACACATGCGCGCGAACACGCGCCCGCGGTACGTGAGCGTGTCGTACGTGTAGATCCCCTGGAACCCGCCGGTCTTCGCGTAGCCGGCCAGCGGCGTCTGCGCGAAGAGGCGCACGTCGCTCAACGTCGACGTGAGCGGCTGCCACTCCGTGGCCGGGAAGTCGGTTGCGTGGTAGACGAACACGTCGCCGATGCCGAGCGACCGCAGGTACGCGATGTCCTCGGTCACGCTCGCGATCGACCGGCCCGCATACGGCTCGAGATGCGCCGCGACCTCGATCGAGTGTGTGCGCGCCGCCGCGATCACTCCCGGAAGCCGCTCGTCGGTGGAGGAGCCGCGGCCCCACCACGAGACGACGATCTCGCCGATCCGCGCGCGCTCGATCTCGCGCATCTGCGCGTCGAGCAGGCTCGGGTCGCTCGACGAGTACGCGCCGCGCGACGGGTAGTACTCCGACGCGATGTCGGTGTCCGGCGCGTGTCCGTTCTGCTGCCAGTGGTCGTAGGCGCCGTCGTGCGCGGGGTTCCCGAACCACGGGTAGTAGAAGACCGCCGTGGTCGGCGCGGTCGAAGCCTTCGGTGTGGTCGCATGCGCGTACGGGACCACGAGCACGAGCGCCGCAAGAACGAGCCCGACCATCCGCACGGCCGCGACCTTATCACTGCCGCCTGCTGCTATTCGATCATCGATTGGCGAAGCGCCAGCGCGACCGCCTGCGTGCGCGTAGCCGCGCCGAGCTTGCGCATCGCATTGCGAATGTGCGCGCGCGCCGTCTCGGCTGCGATGTGCAGCCGGTGACCGATCTCCTCGTTGCGCAGGCCGTCGGCGAGCAGCCGCAAGACCTCGCGTTCGCGCTGGGAGAGCAGCTTCAGCGAGCCGTTCGTCTCTGCAGCCGCGAGTGCGCCGGCGAGCACGGGATCGACGTAGATGCCGCCGCCGCCGACGGTCTGGATCGCTCGCGCGACGTCACCGAGCGGCGCCTCCTTGAGGACGAATCCCTTCACGCCTGCGTCGAGGGCCTCGGCGACGAGCGAACCATCGCTGTACCCGGTGTAGAGGATCACGCGGGTGCGGTCCGCAACGCGGCGCGCGACGGCCATGCCCGACAAGCCGGGCATCCGCAGGTCGATCACGGCGACGACAGGCTGGTGCTCGTCGATCGCCTGAATCGCGTCCTCGCCGTCGCGCACGCGAGCGACGACTGTGATGCCGTGTCCTTCGAGCACGCGCGAGAGCGAGTCGAGGACGGCGGGATGATCGTCTGCGACGACGCAGGTCAGCGCGGGCGCCGTCATGCGACTGCCGCCTCGCTTCGTGACGCGGTGCCCCGCACGGCCTGCATGAACGCGTCGAGCACGATGGAATCGAAGTGCGTCCCGCTGCCCTCGCCCATCAACGTGAGCGCGTCGTCGTGCGAGAGGCCCGGCCGGTACGGGCGATCGCTCGTCAACGCGTCGTAGACATCGACGACCGCGACGATGCGGCCCTCGAGCGGGATCTCGTTGCCGGCAAGCCCGCGCGGGTAGCCGGCGCCGTCGACGCGCTCGTGATGCGTCCAGGCGATCGTCGCGGCGAGATCGAGCAGGTCGAGGCCCGAGCCGCTCAGGATGTCGTAGCCGATCTTCGCGTGACGCTGCATCGCGAGGATCTCCGCCGGGGTCAGGGGTCCGGGCTTGAGGAGGATCTGGTCGGGGACGCCGATCTTGCCGACGTCGTGGAGCGTGCTCGAGCGCCGAACCAGCTCGCAATGCGCCTGCTCCAGCCCGAGGTATGCGGCGACGAGCGCGGAGAAGTCTCCGACGCGTTCGATGTGCTCCGCCGTCTCGTGGTCGCGTGCTTCGACGGCAGCGGCAAGGCGGCGGACGGTCTCCTCCTCCGAGCGCTTGAGGTCGTCGACGGCGCGTTGCAGCTCGCCCGTGCGCTCCTCGACCATGTGCTCGAGCCGCTCGCGTTCGTGGCGCTGCACGTTCTCGAGCTCGCGACGGCGCAAGGCGTTCAGCACCTGTATCGACAGGTCGGTCGGCGAGAACGGCTTGACGACGTAGCCGTAGGCGCCGAGCGCGAGC
>JBJMJE010000212.1:0-15849 GCA_045806505.1 Gaiellaceae bacterium | reverse complement strand
TCGCTGGGGAAATTTTTCAACCACCTCACTTGAAGTGGCTGACATATACGAGCAGTCGAGCGATCAGTGGCGCGTTGACAGGCCTCGCCGCTTCGTACTGCCTAACGCTGTCAGGCACAGACTTCTTGGGCACTGCGGTTGCGACGCTTGTCGGTGCTGTAGTCGCTGAGGTTCTGGACGTTGTGTTCGCAGCCATAGCTGCGCACGTGCGCGGTACGAGGAGTCCATGGGAGCTCATTCGCACCGATGCTCCGATGATGGTCTCGTCCGTCCCGTTGTACGCGCCCCTCGTGACAGTGCTCGCGATCGCGTACCAGGACTTGTCGCCCCTCTCGCTTCTGATGTTCTTCGTGCCGGCTCTCGCGGCCCAAAGACTTTTCGCCCTCTACCAAGATCAACGAAGACTCGCGGACGACCTCCGCAGTGTGAACGAGCGCTTGGAACGGGCAAACCTGTCGTTCGCATCAGCGCTTGTCGCGACGCTCGACGCCCGAGACCGATATACGGCGGGCCATTCTGCTGCGGTAGCTATCTATTCGCGGGACATCGCCGAGCGTATGGGACTGCCCGATGCGCAGCAGCAGCTCGCACACCTCTGCGGTCTCGTGCACGACATCGGCAAGATCGGTCTACCTGCCGGACTTCTCGAGAAGCCGGGCGCCCTGACCTTGGAAGAGCGCCGGCTCATGGAGACACACCCGGAAATCGGCGAGCGGATCCTCGCGAACGTTGACGACTACGCAGAGATCGCCGGCATCGTGCGGCATCATCACGAACGCTTCGACGGCAACGGCTATCCCGATGGCCTGGGCAGCGATGACATCCCTCTTCTCGCCCGCGTCATCGCGGTGGCCGATGCGTACAACGCCATGACCTCGGATCGTCCCTACCGCGAAGCGATGCCGAGCCGCGTGGCGCGCCTTCGTTTGGCGCAGGCCGTGGAGTCACAGTTCGATACGTCCGTGGTCGCGGCGTTCGAAGCGATCCTCGCGGGCGCGCCGGAGGCGTACCGGCTTGCCAAGAGCGCAGATTTCAGACTGGAGATGCGCGAGCACGAGCAGGAAGAGGAGGCGCCTCCAGTGCTGGCGCTAGCCCAATAGGCCTGCCGCTTTCGCTTTCATCGCGGCCTCTGTTCGCGACGCCACTTCGAGTTTCTTGTAGATGTTCTGAAGGTGCGTCTTGACGGTCTTTGGACTGATGAAAAGCCTCTGGGCAATTTCATCATTGTGGAATCCCTCGGCCGCAAGGTGAAGTACCTCTTGCTCGCGCGTTGAGAGTGTTGTCGTTGATCGCTTCGCTCGCGGAGCTCCAATCGCCGCCGCGAGTGCGGCGTCCCGGCTACGTGAGGCCGCAATAGCGACGACTCCTTTCATTGCGTCGTCTTGTGCGGCAGCGGTGAGAAGGCGTGGGGCGGCGCGCATCGCGCAGATCGCACTGTCGAAGCAGCCTGTGCGGAGGATCGTCGTCGCCAAATCTTTGAGCTTTTGCGATGCGAGCGACGGGCTACTGCCAAGGACGATGATCGCTTGTGTGCAGCTGATCATCACCTGGCCGCGAAGGTCGCTGACCAATCTCTGAGCCGCGTGCAAGCTCTCTTCTGCGGCAGCGTGACGGTTGCAACAAGCTTCGGCGAGTGCGCGGGTGGCGATCGCTTCGCCAAGAATGTCTGCTCGTACTCCTTCGGTGTCCGTTGCGCTGAGGATAGCCTGCGCCCTAGCCGGTTCCTCACGCGACAAGCTGATGCACGCGCGCACGATTTTGCGCTGCACGTCCAGAAATGAATCGCGGGTAGCGTCCTCACGTTCCGATTCGTCGATCAACGCGGCGGCGCTCGCATACGAGCCGAGTCCGACCTTGGCCATCGCTAGATTGACAAGCGCCGTCGGAAGTGAGAACGAAAGGCGGAAACGCGTCGCCTCGTCGATGTGGCGCGTCGCACTTGCTTCTGCTTCGGTATAGCGAGATGCGACACCCAGCGCGTATGCGAGGTGGTTCAGGAAGCTACAGCGGACGAGGGGATCTTCAATATGCGACAGCAGATCCTCAGCCGCACGGGCGCCTCCCAGCACGTCCGTCAGGTCGCCGTCGCGCATTGCGACGACCAGGTCGGCCTGGCGCAAGCGCAACTGATGCTCTGGACTCGGATCGATCGCTTCCCGGAGATCCGTCAGGGCGCGATCGTAGTGAGGCTGCTTTGTCCAATACGACGCCGCAAAGCGACCCCAAAGTGCTCTGCGGCGAACGTCCGGCGGAGAGTCAGACGCTGCGGCTTTGCCGTAGTGACTCCACGCACGTTCGACCTCGTCGAGATGATGTGCCGCCGAGCCGGCACACAAGTGTGCTTGCGCGCGAAGGTCCTGTGAGGCCACACTGCGCGCAGACGCGATCGCAAGCGATTCGCTGAGACCCCACGAGCCGCGCCGAAAGTACGTTTCGGCTTGCGCTAGCGCGAGCTCGGGCGAAGCCAGTTGTTTTTCATCTGCCCAAGCCGTCCAGCGTTCGACTGCCGCGCGACGCCCTTCGGCAAGCAACCGCCGGAGTGCACGCTCGATCAGGAGTGGCAGCCGCTCGTCTAGGTCGAAGGCTCGAATCGCCTCGAACGCGTCGTCCCACTGCCCACCGTCGATGAGGCTCAGGGTGAGCGTGTCGATCTGCTCCTTGCTCACGCCGACGTCCCACATCTTCCGCTCGAGGAACGCACGGCAGAGTGGGTGGATCTCGAGCTCGTTTGGCTCGCGCTCCGTTACGAAACCGACGCGCGTTCCGTCTCGGAGCACGCCTTCGGCGTCCTCGCCGAGCACGGCCTGCACGAGCGTCGGCGTCAGTGTGGACGGCACCGACAGCAACACGAGGTGCTTCTGAACCTCGGGCTCCAGTTCGTCGAACAGCTCCTGCGCGACGTAGTCGAAGAGCGCAGGCGGCGCGTCCGACGTCGGGTTGACCTCGCCCGGCAGCAGCGCGGCGAGCCCGATCACGGCGGGCCAACCGTCAGCGAGCGCCACGAGCCCCGCCGAGAAATGACCTGCGTGCTCCAGCACCTGCGACGCCTCGTCGTTCGTCATCGAAAGCGCCGACGCGCGAAGCTCGAAGGCGTCGCCGTAGAGGAGATCTCGCGGCGTCACCCAATCCGGCCGCTCGCGTCCCGTGAGGAGCACCTTCGCCCCCGAGCTCGCCACGAAGCGCTCGAGTACGCGCACGGGGGCGGGATGAGGCGCGACGAGCTCGTACTCGTCGATCACGAGCCACGTGGCATCCGGCCAGTCGTCCAGCTCCTCGACGAGCAGGTCTGCGACGACCTCGGGCTCTTCCTCCGGCGTGTTCAGCGCCGAGAGCAGCTCGCGCGTGCTGCGCTCGATCGTCGGCGACAGCGGTGCGAGTGCCTGCGACAGACATCGCGCGAGGATCGCGACGTCGGACGCGCCGCGGCGAGCGCGGTACCAGAGCCCGGTTCGCCCGCGCTGGCGGGTCCACTCGCGAGCCAGGGTCGTCTTGCCGTAGCCGGCGGGCGCGATGAGGAGGATGGTGCGCGCGTCGGCACCGTCCAGGAGCGTCGTCAGACGCGGCCGCTCGATGAAGTGGCGCTGCCCGTCCACGTGGTCTGTGCCTCGTTCCATCGCCTGCCGCGCGAGTATCGCGCCAATAACCCTGCACCTGCGCGCCGGAGCGCGCAGGTGCAGTTGCCGTTAGTCCCCGAGCACGAAAGACATCGGCTCGAGGTTCGGTGCGAGCGGGTCCTCGCCGGTAAGCGCGCGATACGCCGCCGGGATCTGGCGCCGCCGCGACACGCCGAGCTTCCGCCGCAGTACGTCCGCATGAGCCTTCGCCGTCCGGGTCGAGATGCCGAGCTTCTGCCCGACCTCTTCGTTCGAGCACCCGGCTGCGATCAGCTCCACCACCTGACGCTGACGCTCGGTGATTCGCAGCGACGTTGCATGGACTTCCTGGGACATGGCGGCGAGATTAGGCGCCCATCGCGCCGGCCGCCATCGGCCGAACGGAGTAACCGCGGCCGCTACGCCGCGATCAGCTGCTGACGGTCTGGTCGAACGTCGACGTCAGTCGCGCGAGCGTCTTCGCCGGCGTCCGGCCGTCCCGCACGACCACGGTGATCTGCTTGAGCTGCCGCCCGCTCGTCTGCGTCTTGTACACGATGTACGAGTCGATCCGGTAGGGGTACGCGTCGGGCGAGGACGATCCGGACACCGTCCGTTTCGGCACGCAGGTGTTGGCCGCTCCGCACGCGAGCACCGGAACCGTGTCGTCGGCGCAGGGGGCGCTCGAGCAGGTCGTGACCGTGTTCGGGCACGACGCTCCAAGAACCGTGTCGCACTTGTACGTGTTGTCGAGCCCGCCGATCTGGCTCGTGTCGAAGCCGATCTGCGCGTAGAGCAGCGCCCGGTAGCCCTCCATCTGCTGGTCGGCGAGGGCGGACGCGGTCGAGACATGGCTCGCGCGCCGGAGCGCCACGGCGCCGGACTGGAACGAGGCGACGATCGCGAGGATGCCGATGTTCAACAGCACCATGGCCATCAGGAGCTCGATCAGACCGAAGCCGTCCTCGGAACGCAGGCGCGCGCGAACTTTCACGCCTCTTGAATCGGCAGGGAGCGGAAATCCCTCAAGCGCCCGCGTCGCCCGTCCGATAAGAGGCGTGCATGGCCGCCTTCGCCTACTCGGCGATCAACGCCCAGGGCCTCGAGCTCAAGGGCGAGATCCACGCGCCAGATCCCGCCGCCGCCCGCGAGCAGCTGCGCATCCGCGGTCTCCTAGCGCGCAAGCTCAACGAGCTCCCGGCCAGCGGTGACGACGGCGTCCGCAGCGTCTTCAAGGCCGTGAAGCCGAAGTCGCTGCAGATCTTCTCGCGCCAGTTCGCGACGATGATCGACGCCGGCCTCAACGTCGTGGGCGCGCTGGTGATCCTCGAGGAGCAGACCGACGACGCTTACCTCGCCGCCGTTGTGCGCGAGCTACGCGCAGACGTCGAAGGCGGACTGCTGCTGTCGCAGGCGATGGCGCGGCACCCGAAGGTCTTCAGCCGGCTCTACGTCTCGATGGTCGAGGCGGGCGAGGCCGCCGGCATCCTGGACATCGTCCTCGACCGCGTCGCGTTCCAGATCGAGAAAGAGACGCAGATCAAGCGCCGCGTCAAGGGCGCGATGATCTACCCGGTGATGGTGTTCGTGTTCGCGACCCTCGTCCTCACCGGGATGCTTCTCTTCCTCGTTCCCGTCTTCGAGAAGATCTTCAAGCAGCTGGGCGGAGAGCTGCCGAAGCTGACGCAGATCATCGTCAACGTGTCGCACCTGCTGCAGACCCGGTGGTACATCATCTTTCCGACGTTCATCGGCTCGATCGTCGGGTTCTTCCGGTGGAAGAAGTCCGAGAGCGGGCGCAAGAAGTGGGATCGGTTCAAGCTGGCGCTGCCGATGAAGATCGGCGACGTCGTCCTCAAGGTGACGATGGCGCGCTTCTCACGCACGCTCTCGACGCTCGTCGCCTCGGGCGTGGACATCATCAAGTCGCTCGAGATCACGGCGCAGACATCGGGCAACTGGGTGGTCGAGGAGGCGCTCGGCGACGTGCGCGCGCGCGTGCACGAAGGCGTCCCGATCGCGCAGCCGCTGCTCGACAACCCGATCTTCCCGCCGATGGTCAGCCAGATGGTGAAGATCGGAGAGGAGACCGGCGAGCTCGAGAAGATGCTCGGGAAGATCGCGGACTTCTACGAGGACGAGGTCGACTCGTCGATCCAGACGCTGACCTCCATCATCGAGCCGATCATGATGATCGGCGTCGGGATCATGGTCGGCATCATCATCATCTCGATGTACCTGCCGATGTTCAAGATGCTGACGCTGATCAAGTAGCGGCGGCGCCGAGCTCAGCGAGCGGGAAGGCACGGTGAGCCCGCGGCGGTACGAGGACGTTCTGGCGGTGCGTCGTGCGGAGGACGCTGTTGAACCCCAGTTCCTGGTCATGCGGCGGGAGGCCCGTGCGCTTGCCGTCCGGGTAGTGCCCGTCCATCGCCCGGCGAACCCGGTGGAAGATGCTCGCCGTCGCAGTGAAGGAGACGAAGTGCAGCCCGGCCGCGGGCTCGGCCCGCCACCTGTCTGCGCGTTTGTCGATCGTCCAGCCGAACGGATTCTCGAGCGTGTTGAAATCGGCCCGCTGAACGAGCGCCGTGCCCGCCTCGTAGCGCTCGCCATAGTTGTCGACCGTGACCGACGAGAGGCGCGACACCGGCTGCAGCGACGCGCTGTGGCCGATGATGCCCTGATTCTCGAGGCCGTCGAGCACGTCCTTCTCGGTCTGGAGGACGCTCGCATCCTCGGGGAGTGTTCGCGTGCCCTCGGGAGGCGTGATCCCCGGCCTGAAGGTGGCCCAGACGCGGAAGAGGAAGTCGCCCGAGTACCAGTCGCGGAGATCTTCGAAGAGGTGCGAGAGGTGCATCACGGTCCCGTGCCTGAAGTAGCCGTCGGGCCACTGGTCGGTCACTCCGCGGAGGCTCTCGAGATTCGCGATGCGCGTCGGTCCGAGCGCGCTTCGCTGGGTCGACGTGAAGCCGAGGAAAAGTTGAGCGTCGTCGGGAATCGCATCCGAGCCGGGGATCCCCGCCGCGGTCGCGAGCCGTTTGGGAAGCCCGGCACCGACGAAACCGCTGCGGATGGTCGTCGGCTGTAGAACGTTCTTCAGTCGTGCGAGTAGCCGCTCCCGCGCCGTCGTGACGTTCGAGCGAACGTCGCTGCGCAGGAGCACGACGACGTCGTTGCTCTCCAGGACGGTCGTCTCCGGGTCGCTCGGGAAGCGCACTGCGCCGACCAGCACCGGCACCCGGCGGCCGAGACGGCGGGTGGCCTCGCGGTCGACCGGCAGGTAGTCGGGGAAGCGCCGTCCGTCCCTCAGTCGAGGCAGATGGTTGCGGAAGTACGGCAGGCCCCACCCGACGGTCACGAGCAGGCCGCTCGGCCCGGCGACGTGTCCCTTTTCGATGTCGTGGAGAGCGAGCCGAAGCTCCTCGCGCGCGGCGAGCAGCGCCCGACCGGACGCGGTGGTCAGCCGGGCGGTGACGACTTCGTGGTAGAGCGGCGGCACGACGATCTCGACGCCGTTGTCGGAGCTGTGGCGAGCGCCGGGGACGATGTGCTGCTCGAGCGGAGGGGACTGCGCCACCGGCGGCCGCGCGAGCGCAACCTCGTCGAGGAGCGACAGGAACGGCGCAGCGAGCATCGCACCGCCCACCCGACGGGCGAACACGCGTCGCGTGAACCGCTGCTGCCCGTCGGAGCCGGAGGACAGCTCCGCCATGAGGCCTTCTATCACGCTGAGGCCGTGCGAGTGAAGCCGGCTTTCTCGAAGAGGCCACCGATCAATTGCGCGCGCGCAGTAGCGTGATGCGCGAGTGAGTGACGTCGTTCGCATAGCGACGGGCGCCGATATGCGCCTGACGAACGACGTCGGCGCCGCCGCGGTCGTCTGCGTCAACGGCGGCCAGGCTTCCGAGGTCGAGGGAACGTGGAGCGCGACGCTCGAGTGGCTCGTCCGACGCCTCGCGCCTCGCTTGCCCGAGCTCGCGTTCGCCGAGGTTCGCTACCGCATCAAGTCGTGGCGGCGCCTCGACCTCTGCATCGAAGATGCACGCGCCGCGATCGACGCGGTCGCCGCGCCGCGCACGTTGTTGCTCGGCTTCTCGATGGGCGGCGCCGTCGCCGTGTCGGCCGCCGACGAGCCGTCCGTCGAGCGAGTCCTCGGCCTCGCACCGTGGTTCCCCGACCGCCTGTCCGTCGAGCCGCTGCGCGGCCGCCGCCTCGACGTCCTCCACGGCTCCCTCGACCGGCGGCTCCCGGGCATCCCCGGCGTCTCGCCGACGCTCTCACGACGCGGGTTCGAGAGAGCGCGCGCGCTCGGCGTCCACGGCACGTACGAGCTCATCCCCGGCGCGGTGCACGGCATCGCGCTCCGCGCACGCAACGGCCGGCCGGTGCCGCTGCCGCGCGCGCACGCGTGGGCGCGGCGCGTCGCCGCTCAGCTTGCGACGTTCTGAAGGCGGCGCCGCTCGATCTGGCGCGCGTCGGGAACCTTCACGTTCCAGACGATGCCCAGCTTCTCCAGGCCGCGGATGACCCACCACGACGGGTCGATCTGGAACCGGCCGAGGCCGTGGCGCGCCGAGGCGGGAAAGGCGTGGTGGTTGTTGTGCCAGCCTTCGCCGAAGACGAGCAATGCGACGAGCCAGTTGTTCCGCGCCTCGTCGCGCGAGCGGTAGTCCTTGCGCCCGAACATGTGGCAGATCGAGTTCACGCTGAACGTCGCGTGCTGGTACGCGAAGATCCGGATCAGCCCGCCCCAGAGGAGCGCCTCCACGCCGGCGGCGGTCGTGCCGCCGATCGCGTAGCCGATTGCGAACGGCAGCCCGAGCGTGAGCGCGACCCAGAGCAGATACGCGCGATCGATCACGCGCACGAGCCGGTCCTCGTAGAGATCCTTGCCGTACTCGCGGCCCTGCTCCATGCCGAGGTTCGAGAACAGCCAGCCGACATGCGCGTGCACGAAACCGCGGACGGCGCCGAGCGCCCCCGAGCCGTGGCCTACGTGCGGCGAGTGCGGATCCCCCGGCTTGTCCGACAGCGCGTGGTGCTTGCGGTGGTCCGTCACCCACTGCGTGATCGGGCCCTGCATCGTCATGCAGCCGAGCACTCCGAGCGCAGCCTGCACCGGTGCGCGCGTCTCGAAGCCGCGATGCGTGAAGTAGCGGTGGAAGCCGATCGTCGTCCCGAACGCGCACACGACGTAGAAGAAGACGAAGAGCGCGGCGTCGATGGGATGGAACGCGACGTTCCACAGAAGACCCATCGCCGCGAGCAGCCCGACCGGCGGCACGACGACCGCGACGAGTGTGACGACGCGGCTGATCGTGCTCGTCCGATCGCGGACGGTGCCGACTCGTGAAGTATCGGTTGCCGACATTTGCCCAGCATTGTTGTCGAAGTCCGCGGTCGACGAGCGATACAGTGGCCCACGTGCGTGCGGCAGCACTAACGGGCGAGGCTCACCCGACCCAAGCACCGTCGGGTCTTCGCGGGATCGTCTGCCGCGATGACGCAGGCGAGCAGCCGGCGGCCGGGGTCGAGCTTCGTTTCACTCGGAACGGTAGGGTCGCCGCGGAGGTGACCACGACGAAGACGGGTCGATACTTCGTCAGGCTTGCAGCGGGGTCGTACGTCGTGACGTCGCCGCGCGGCCGGGTCGGGATGCCATTGACGCCGCATATCGCCGGCGTTCATCGGGGGCAGATCGACGCGCAGAACTTTCATCTGGACGCGAGGGATCGAATAGCGCTAGGTGGCGCCGCGAACGGCGAGCGCCGCGAGGTACGTCCCGACCATCACGACGGCGACCGAGGCGCCCGCGGCGATGCTCGCGTAATAAGAGAGGTACAGCCCCGCCACCGACGCGGCGATCGCGAGGGCAACGGCGAGCACCATGAGGCGTGACATCCGGCGTGCGAACAGCCGCGCCGTGGCCGCGGGACCGACGAGCAACGCGAGCACGAGCAGGTTCCCCAACGCGCGCACGCCGATCACGATGGCGACCGCGATCACGGCGAGGAGCGCCAGGTCGACGAACAGCGGACGTGCCCCGAATGCGCGCGCGGTCGTCCGGTCGAAGCCGACGAGCAGCAGCGGCCGGTGCAGCACGACGAGCGCCGAGCCCGCCGCGACCGCAAGGACCGCCGCGGCAGCGACGTCCGCACGCGTGACGCCGAGCAGGTCGCCGAAGAGCAACGCGTCGAGCCCCGGCGGTGTCGCGGGAGTCAGCGCGAGCACTACGCCGAGGCCGAACAGGCTCGTGATCACCGTCGCCACGGCGGTGTCCGCTCCCAGCAACGGCACGCGCCGCACCAGCGCGACGGCTGCGGCCGCTCCCGCGACGCCGGCCGCCCCGCCGAGGAGCAGCGGCAGGCCGAGCAGCGCCGCGGCGACGAGACCCGGGAAGAGCGCGTGCGCGAGCGACTCGGCGCTGTACGCGAGCTCGTAGTTGACGATCCAGCAGCCGACGGCGCCGCCGACGATGGCGAGGAGCACGAGGTCGGCGAGCGCCAGCTGCATGAAGGTCTCGCTCCAGGGATGGAGCAGCGCGTGCATCAGTGATCGTGGTGGTGCGGGGGCAGGATCCCGACCGCGCGGCCCGGTAGCGTGACGATCGCGGCGCCGTAGGTCTGCTCCAGCACCTCGAGCGTCAGCACCTCCTTCGGATCGCCGAAGGCGATCGCGCGCCGGTTGAGGCAGAGGACGCGGTCCCAGCCCGCGGCCTGCTCGAGGTCGTGCGTCGCGATCAACAGTCCGCGCCCCTCGCCGGCGAGCTCGTCGAGGAGGGACGCGAGGAGCTTCGCGCTCGTCACGTCCACGCCGCTGAACGGCTCGTCGAGCAGCAGCACCTCCGCGTCCTGCACGAGCGCGCGCGCGGCGAGAACGCGTTGCCGCTGCCCGCCCGAGAGCTCGCCGAACGTCGTGTCCGCGTGCTCGCGAAGGCCGACGCGCTCGAGCGCAGCGATGCCGCGGCCACGGTCGCGCCGTCCGACCGGAAGCCACCAGCGACTCGACGTGAGTGTTCCCATGAGCGCGACGTCGAGCGCCGTCACGGGATAGTCGAGGCGCGACCGCTCCGTCTGCGGCACGTAGCCGAACCGCCGCGAGCCGGTGATCGTCCCCGCGGCGGGAGCGAGCTCGCCGAGCAGGACGCGGAAGAGCGTCGACTTCCCGCCGCCGTTCGGGCCGAGGACGCCGACGCGCTCGCCTGCGCGGACCTCGAACGTCACGTCGTGGATCACGAGTGAGCCGCCGTAGCCGGCGCCGAGCCCGTCCACACGGAGCAGCGTCATGTCCCGCAGCCGCGCTCGCCGCCGGTGAAGCCGCGCATCATCGCGTCGGCGTTCGCGCGCTCCATCTCCAGGTACGTCTGACCCGGCGCGAGCGTGTCCCCGTACAGCGCGTACCGCGACGAGGCGCCCGTCGCGCGAGCGATCGTCTGCGCGAGGCGCGGGTTGACCGAGGCCTCCGGGAAGATCGCGCGGACGTGCTCGCGCCGGACGAGACGGATCAGCCGAGCCGTCTCGCCGGCGGACGGTTGAGCCTGTGTCGTGAGCGACGGGATCACGGTGCCGACGATGCGGATTCGGTACCTGCGCGCGAAGTAGCCGAAGGCATCGTGGTCGGTCACGAGCTTCCGATGCGCAGGCGGCACGCGCGACGTGCACGTCGCGATCTCCGAGTCGAGCGTGCGCAGGCGCCGGAGATAGGCGTCGGCGTTCCGGCGCAGCTTGCGAGCCGCCTTCGGATCGGCGACGACGAGCGCGTCTCGGATCGCGGCGACCGCGGCCTCGGCGTTCCGCGGGTCGTGCCACCAGTGCGGGTCTTCGCCGAGCTTTTGGGGGATCGCGCTGCTCAGGTCGACGACGCGCGGATCGCCGCCGGCAGAGGACAGGATCTTCGCCATCCAGTGGTCGAAGCCGAGCCCGTTCTCGAGGACGACCTTCGCGCCGCTCGTCGCGCGCACGTCGTCCGGCCGCGGCTCGTACTCGTGCGGATCCGTGTTGGGCCGCAGGATCTGGTGCACCGCGAGCTCGTCGCCGGCGACCGCGCGCGCCCAGTCGCCGATCTGCGTCGTCGTCGCGACGACCGCCGGCCGGTTGCCGCTCGAGCCGCACCCGGCGAGCAGCAGCACCGCCGCAGCGGCGAGGGCGGGAACGGAGCGCGGCAGGGCTGCAAGCGCGAAGACGGCGCCGCCGATCACCGCGATCGCCGCTCCGGGCGGAACGTTCGCCTCGAACGCGAGCCAGAGGCCGAGGATCCCTTCGACCGCGGCGAGCGCCACCGACGCGAGCTGCCACGAGCGCAGCGTGCTCGTCCAGAGCCGCGCCGTCGCAGCCGGAAGCACGAAGAGCGCGGACACGAGCAGCGCGCCGAGCGCATCGAGCGACGCCACGACGGCCGCCGCGACGAGAACGAGAAGCACGGCCTCGGGCACGGCCGAACGGGCGCCGAGCGCGCGCGCAGTCACCGGATCGAAGCCGGTCGCGAGCCAGCGGCGTCCAAGCGCGATCGTCGCCAGAAGCGCGGCGACGGACGCGGCGGCCGCGACGACGAGATCCGTCCGGTCGATCAGGAGCAGACTGCCGAACAGCAGCGTCTCGACGTTGGCGCCCGAATGGAAGACGTCGCTGGCCAGGATGACGCCGAGCGCGAGCGCGCCGACGAGCACGAGCGCCGTAAAGCTCGCGTACTCGTCCCGGCGGCTCCTGGCGAGCCCCGCGACCGCGAACGCGAAAACACCAGCGGCGCCGAGCGCGCCGAGCAGCGGAGCGAAACCGAGCCCGTCCGCGACGACGAGCCCGGGAAACGCGGCGGCGGCGATTGCGTGGCTGTAGAAGGCGAGGCCTCTCAGCACGATCCAGGTTCCGACCAGGCCAGCGGCGCCGGAGAGAAGCAGCACCTCCCAGAGGCCGCGCTCGAAGAACGCGTAGCCGAACGCATCGAACACGGCTCACACGATAACGAGAATCGTTATCATGTGCGGGATGAGCTGGGAAGACAAGACCATCGACGCGCTGCGTGCGTCCGGCTATCGCACCGGCGCCGCGCGGCAGGCCGTCGTCTCGGTGCTCGCTCGCGGCGACTGCTGCCGCACCGTTCCCGAGATTGCGGCCGAGCTACGAGCCGACGGCCGCGAGGTCGGCATCGCGAGCGTTTACCGCGTCGTGGACCTGCTCGCCGAGCAGAACCTCGTCCAGAAGCTCGACCTCGGCGACGGCCGCGCACACTACGAGCGCGTCGAGCCCGCGGACGATCACCATCACCACCTCGTCTGCAACGAGTGCGGGCGCGTCGAGCCCTTCGCCGACGACGAGCTGGAGGCGGCGCTCCGGCGCGTCGAGCGGGACACCGGCTTCGCCGTCGCGAGCCACGACGTCCTGCTGCGGGGCGCTTGCGACGACTGCCGCGAGCCGTCAGTCGCCGGCTGACGCCGAGCGCACGACCTGCTCCTGCCACGGCGACTCGGGCCATCCGGGCCGCTGCGCCTGGACGATCTCGATCGCCTCTTCTGCCGAGCGGCCGAAGAGGCGCAGCGCGCACGCGACGACGGTTCCCGTGCGTCCGGTGCCGCCGACGCAGTGCACGACCACGCCCGTCCCGCGACCGACCGCGTCGGCGGCCGCGCGCGCCGCCTCCCACACGCGCTCGCGCTCCGCGTCCGGATCGTCGGGAGCCGCGCCGCCGTGGAGATCCACGAGCGGGAGGTCGAAAACGCTGAGCGGCGCCGCGTCGTAGTCGCCGGCGTGGAGGCGGACGACGACGCCGAAGCCGCGGTCGTAAAGCGCTTGCCAGTCCAGGTCCGGCGTTGGATACGGCATGCCGGCGAGGGGAGCGGGCCTCTCGGCGAACACGACGAACGAGTCGGTCACCGCGGCGGGAACAGGTAGAAGCTGTGCGGCGGCACGTAGCCGCCGACCTCGAGCACGATCTGCCGCCCGTCCGTCAGCGGGATCGCGCGCACGTCGCCGCGCCGGCGCCTGCCCGCGACGTACGCCTTCACGTTGCCGCGGAACGTCAGCATGCGCCGGCTCGAGAGCGGCATCCGCCAGACCGCGAAGAGGTCGCCGACCGTCAGGCCGCGGCGGCCGATCTCGATCACACCCGTCGGCGTCAGCGTCCGCAGCGGGTAGCGGCAGCCGCGACGCACGCCGATGTTCGCGGGGACGACGATCGCCCGCTCGCGTGCAAAGAGCTCGAGGTGCGCGCGTGCCGCGGCCGTTGCGGGGCCGCGCGTGCACGCCATCGTCGCCGCCGCCTCCCGTCCGACGCGCGGCGGCGTGAACTGCGGCCCGTGCCCGATCGGCGTCGGCACCGGCGCCGCGAGGATCGTGAGCAGAAGAGCTTTCGGTCGGCGGGCGACGATCAGCCCTCTGCCGCTCCACCCGTTACGGGGCTTTCGACCTTGCTCTGGCTGTGGCGGTGATCTTCGCGTGCTCATCGGATGACTCCTGCGCGTGGTAGTAACCCACCATGACGATTTCACCTGCACTCGAAGCGCTCTACCACGGAGACCGCGACCGCGCCGAGTCGCTTGTCGCGCCCGACGAAGCGCTGCCGGCCTACGAGGCCGCGGCGTTCGGCCGCATCGATCGGCTCCGCCGGCTGCTCGACGAGGACCCGGAGGCCGCACGTTCGTGGTCGCCCGACGGCTTCACCGCGCTCCACCTCGCGATCTACGGCGGCAGCGAAGACGCCGTTCGCCTCCTGCTCGAGCGAGGCGCCGACCCGAACGTGCTGGCGACGAGCGACATCGCGCGCGTGAGACCGCTCGGAACGGCGCGGTTCGTGGGGCGTCCCGACCTGGAGGAGATCCTGCTCGAAGCCGGTGCCGACGCCTCTCTGCCTCGAGAAGAACGCTGACGGGCTCCTGCGGCGAGCATTGGCTACACTTTCGCGCGCGCCCGGCGGCGTAGCTCAGTTGGTCAGAGCAGCGGAATCATAATCCGCGTGTCGGTGGTTCGAGTCCACCCGCCGCTACCTTTCCGCGCCTCACAGCAGTCCAACAAACAGTCTCGAAAAAGAAGCCATGGCAAAGACGGGAGTCAGAGTAGGAATCACGCTCGCGTGCACCGAGTGCAAGCGGCGTAACTACAACACCGAGAAGTCGAAGCGGAACTCGCCCGACCGCGTGGAGTTCAAGAAGTACTGCCGCTGGTGCGGCTCGCACACGCTCCACCGGGAGACCCGTTAGTGGCGCGAGAGACGCGGGCACAGCGCCGCGCTGCGCGCGCGGACCAGGCAGGCGCACCGCCGCGTCGTCCCTCGAAGCCGACCGCTGACGGCGAGGGCGGCGGCCGCAAGGGCCGGCCGCCGGCGCCGCCGTCGCAGCCGCGCCGTGGCCGCTTCGCGTTCTTCGGCGAATCCTGGGCGGAGCTGCAGAAGGTCGAGTGGCCCGGCCAGTCGCAGGTGATTCAAGCTACGGTGGTCGTGCTGATCGCCTGCATCGTGGTCGGCGTCTACCTCTATGCGAACGACATCCTCTGGAAGCACGTCGTCCAGAGGATCCTGAACCAGTAACGGGAGAACAATGTTCCGCTGGTACGTCATCAACACCTACTCGGGGCACGAGAACAAGGTCAAGGCGAATCTCGAGCACCGGATCATCTCGATGAACCAGGCGCCGCGTTTCCGCCGGGTCGTCGTCCCCACCGAGCAGGTGATCGAGACGAAGGACGGCCAGAAGGTGCAGACCGACAAGCGCGTCCTGCCGGGCTACGTCCTCGTGAACATGGATCTGAACGACGACGCGTGGGGCGTCGTGAAGAACACGCCGGGCGTGACCGGCTTCGTGGGCGCCGGCAACAAGCCCGTTCCGCTCTCGCAGCCCGAGGTCGACCGCATCATGCACACGGGTGCTGCGGAGGGAGCGCGCCCGCGGACGCAGATCGAGTTCCAGCTCGGCGAGTCCGTGAAGGTGACGTCCGGACCGCTCAGCGACTTCGACGGCGAGATCGTCGACGTGAACGGCGACGCCCAGAAGCTCAAGGTGCTCGTCGACATCTTCGAGCGCCAGGTTCCCGTGGAGCTCGCCTTCGACCAGGTGAAGAAGCTCGACTGATGGCCAAAAAAGTTCTGACACTGATCAAGCTGCAGATCCCGGGTGGGCAGGCGAACCCTGCGCCGCCGGTCGGTCCTGCGCTCGGCCAGCACGGCGTGAACATCATGGAGTTCTGCAAGGCGTTCAACGCGCAGACTGCGCAGGAGAACGGTCGCATCACCCCGGTCGAGATCACGGTCTACGAGGACCGCTCCTTCTCTT
>JBJMJE010000211.1:0-3901 GCA_045806505.1 Gaiellaceae bacterium | reverse complement strand
AGGCCCTCGCTCGCCTCCAGCCTCCGGTTGATGCGAGCGACCTCGTCCGTCAGCCGGTCGATACGCTCGAGCAGGGCCTCGAGCTGGCGGTCGGTCACCTCTTTGTGCTGCATCGGGCCTGAATTCTAGGCATTGAGCTGGACGAGGCGGCGCCAGACGAGGAGCCCGAGCAGCAGGCCGACCGTATCGATCGCGACGTCGATCGGCGAGGCGTGGCGGCCACTCACGAAACCCTGGTGCACCTCGTCGCTGATCGCATAGAGGACGCCCGCGGCAAGCGCCGGCGCTTCGCGGCCGAAAGCGCGTGCGAGCAGGAACGCGAGGATCGCGTACTCGGTCATGTGCGCGCACTTGCGCAGGATCAGATCCCACGTGCCGAGGTCCGTGCCGAGGTGCGGGATCGACGACAGCGCGAAGATCAGAGCGGCCCATCCGACGACAGGCAGCCAGTGCGTCAGGGCGCGCGAGTCGGTCACGGCCTCGATGCTAGATTCAGGCCACAACAGAGGCGAGCGGTTGGGGAACGCCGGTGCGAATCCGGGACGGTCCCGCCGCTGTGAGGGGAGACGCTCCTGCGCCGGACGCCACTGGCCTCAAGGCTGGGAAGGTGGCACGGGAGGGCGCCCCGAGTCAGAAGACCTGCCGTTCGCCGTAACTCGAACCCCTCGCGGAAGGGAGGATTCGGTGAAACGCAGGTTCTCTGCCGTCGTTCTGACGGCTCTGGTGCTGGCTCCGTCGGCTGCCGCCGTCCGGGTGCACGTTCGCGTCGAAGGCTCGAAGAAGACGATCTGGGGGACGACGGCGCCGCTCGTCGACGTGCAGGCGAACGCGCTCGACGCGCTCGAGACGGCGTCCGGGATCGGCGAGTTCTACTACCACGTCCAGCGCACCGCCTTCGGGCCGTACGTCGACCAGATCGGGCGCAATCCCGGGGCCGGCCAGACCGGCTGGGTCTTCAAGGTGGACGGGAAGTCGCCGCCGGTCGGCGCCGACGCCGTGGCGCTCAAGGACGGCGACACGGTGCTCTGGTACTGGGCGCAGTTCGGCGTGGCGGGCGGGCCGAAGACGCTCGCGCTCGAACGAGGCGGCAAGGGCTGCTACCGCGTGTATCTCGAAGACGACAACGGCGTACGGACTGCTGCGGTGGGCGCCGTGCTTCACGTCGGGCGGAACCGCATCGTTCGGACGCAGGGCTCGACGCAGGCGGCCGTCGGCTGCCCCGGTAAGCATCGCGGCCTCGTCCGCGCGACACTCGCGGGCGCGGTTCGCTCGAACGCCCTGACGTGAGACGCCGCGCCTCGCTGCTCGTCGTTGCCCTCGCTCTCGCCGGTTGCGGCGGGAGCGGGGGCAGCGCGACGCTGAAAGTGACCCGCGACCACGGCCGCCAGGTCCTCCTGACGGCGAGCGTGCCTTCGGGGCTCACCGCCATGCAGGCGTTGCAGCGCAAGGCGGAAGTGAAGACTGCGTACGGCGGCCGCTTCGTCGTCTCGATCAACGGCGTCGCGAGCGCGCCGCGCCGCGACTGGTTCTACTTCCTCAACGGGAAGCTCGGCGACCGCAGCGCGGCAGAAGTGCGACTCCACGACGGCGACGTAGAGTGGTGGGACTACCGCCGCTGGAGCAATCCGGCCGAGGTGCAGGCGCCGTGAGCGCCGTGCCGGCGGCCGCATTGCTGGCGGCGCTCGCGCTTGCGGCACTGCTCGCGGAATCGCTCTGGGCGGTCGCCGCGATCACGTTCGTGCTGTTCGTGGTGTGCCTGCGCGCGCCGCGCGCATCTCGCCGTGTGTTGTTCGGCGCCGTCGCAGTCTCGGCGGGAATGGTCTTCGTGCTGTCGCCGTGGCTTCAGCAGACGGGGTCGCATCCGCTCTTTCCGGGGCCGATCGTGCCGGTGCTCGGCGAGCTCTCGGTGACGAGCGAGGAGCTGCGGCTGGCGGCCCTGTACGCGTTGCGGTTCGCGGCCGTGGGGCTCGCGTCCGGCGCGTACGTGCTCTTGCTCGACCACGACCGCCTGCTCGGTGCGGCGTCGTGGGCGCGACGTTCGGCGCTCGCGGTCGCGCTCGCGACGCGACTCGTCCCGATGCTCGAGCGCGACGCCGCCGGCCTCCTCGAGGCGCTCCGCGGCCGCGGCGTCGAGGTTCACGGTGCGCGGGGGCATGCGCGTCTGCTCTCGCCGCTGCTCGCCGGGTCGCTCGAGCGCGGCCTGAACCTCGCCGAGGCGATGGAGGCGCGGGGCTTCGGCCGGCCCGGTCGCACGCGCGTCCCGCCTCCTCCGTGGACGTGGCGCGACCGCCTCGCGCTCGCCGCCGCGCCGCTCATCGCCTTCGGAGCGCTGTGGCTCTAGCATCCGTCGAGCAGCTGACGTTCACGTATCCGGGCGCCGACCGTCCGGCGGTCGCCGACGTCTCGCTCGAGATCGAGGCCGGGGAGTTCGTCGCGTTGCTCGGCGCCTCGGGCTCCGGCAAGTCGACGCTACTCCGTGCTCTGGCGGGCCTCGTGCCGCATTTCCACGGCGGCCGCTTCGCCGGTCGCGTGCTCGTCGCCGGGCACGACACGCGGACGACGCATCCGGCCGAGCTCGCCGGCACGGTCGCGACGGTGTTCCAGGAGCCCGAGGAGCAGGTCGTGCTGACGCGGGTGCTCGCCGAGGTGGCGTTCGGATTGGAGAACGTCGGCACGCCGCCGGCGGAGATCGTGCCGCGCGCGCTTCGCGCGCTGCAGACAGTCGGTGCAGAGCACCTGGCCGAGCGGCTCGTCGCGGAGCTGTCGGGCGGCGAGCTGCAACGCGTCTGCCTCGCGTCGGCGCTCGCGCTCGAGCCCGAGCTGTTGCTCATGGACGAGCCGTCGTCGCAGCTCGATCCCGATGCGGCGCGCGCGATCTTCGAGTACGGGCGCGCGCAGGGTTGCGCGGTGGTCGTGGCCGAGCAGCGGCCCGAGCTGCCGCTCGAGCTCGCCGATCGCGTCGTGTTCATGCGCGACGGCGTCATCGTGGAGGATCTGCCTCCCGCCTGGACCCATCCGCCCGCGCCGGCGGAGGCGACAGCACGGAGTGGAGCGGATGTCGCCGTGTTGGAAGGCGTGTCGTTCTCCTATCCCGGCGGCCCGCCCGTCGTCGCCGGCGAGTCGCTGGCGCTCCGCCGCGGCGAGGTCGTGGCGCTCGTCGGCCCGAACGGCGCCGGCAAGACGACGCTCGCGAAGCTCGCCGCCGGCTTGATCGTCCCGAGCGCGGGCCGGGTGATGCGGGACGGAAGCGCCGGCTACCTGAGCCAGGATCCCGGCAGGTTCCTCGTCGCCGAGACCGTGCTCGACGAGGTCGCGCTCGCGGCGCGACCGGAGCGCGCGCGCCGCTGCCTGCGTGAGCTCGACCTGCTCGCGTTCGCGGACCGCCACCCGCGCGACCTCTCGAGCGGCGAGCGGGAGCGCGTCGCGATCGCCGCCGTGCTTGCGATCGAGCCGGACCTGCTCGTTCTCGACGAGCCCACGCGCGGCGTCGACCCGCAGCGGAAGGCCGAGCTGGCGGCCCTGCTGCGGGCGCAGGCGTCGTCGCGCGCGACGCTCGTCGTGACGCACGACGCCAACTTCGCCGCGGCTGCTGCGGACAGGACGGTCGCGCTCGGACGTGAGGTTGCCCTTGTCTAGCGTCCAAGGCCGGCCGCTCCTGCTCGTGTCGGTGGCCGCGTTCGGTCTCGGCCTGGCGCTCGCCGCGACGGGCGAAGCGCGCGTCTCGATCTGGTTCGTCGCTGCCGCGCTGATCATCGGCGCTGTCGTCTGGCTCGAGGGAGGCCCTGATTCTGCAAAGGAGATCGCGGTCGTCGCGACACTCGCGGGCGCGGCCGCCGCAGGTCGCGTGCTCTTCGCCGCCGTCCCGGGCGTTCAGCCGGTCACGGTGATGACGATCGTCGCG
>JBJMJE010000210.1:0-10499 GCA_045806505.1 Gaiellaceae bacterium | reverse complement strand
CGGAGAGTGTGGCTAGCCGTACCCCCTGCTAGGGATCGCCCCGAAGCGACCCCGCGGCCGCCCTCGCATCATCGGTGGAAGTGATGACAACCGATGCGAATCGAGGGGAACGATGGCGACAAACGGACTGAACACCCGGCGGAGCAGAGCGCGCCGCCTGCTTATCGGCGTTGCGCTGGCACTCGCCGTATTCGCGGCAACGACCGCGGCGGCGAACGCCGCGGTGACCGCGACATTCCACAACGGGACGCTCACCGTCTTCGGTGACGGCCTTTCCAACACGATCACGATCAGCCGCGACGCGGCGGGGAAGATCCTCGTCAACGGCGGCACGGTTTCCGTACGAGGAGGCACGGCGACGGTGGCCAACACGTCGCTGATCTCGGTCTTCGGCCAGGCCGGCGCCGACACGATCACCATGAACGAGGCCAACGGCGCGTTGCCCGCAGTGCAGCTGTTCGGCGGCGCCGAGAACGACATGCTCACGGGCGGCTCCGGCAACGACCAGCTCTTCGGCCAGGCGGGAAACGACACGCTGCTCGGCAAGGGCGGCTTCGACCTCCTGTTCGGCGGCGCCGACTACGACGCGCTGACCGGCGGCGACGCCGACGACCAGGTCTTCGGCGAGAGCGGCAACGACCGCATGATCTGGAATCCCGGTGACGACACCGACCTCAACGAGGGCGGCGACGGCACCGACACCGCCGAGGTCAACGGCGGGAACGGCACCGAGTCCTTCACGACGACCGTCAACGGGACGCGAGTCCGTTTCGACCGCCTCACGCCGGCGCCGTTCTCGCTCGACATCGGCACGTCGGAGAAGCTGACCCTCAACGCCAACGGCGGCGACGACAGCTTCTCGGCGACGGGCAACCTTGCACCGCTGATCGCCGTCACCGTCGACGGCGGCTCCGGGAACGACACGCTCCTCGGCAGCAACGGCGCCGACATGCTGATCGGCGGCGACGGCAACGACTTCGTCGACGGCCAGCAGGGGAACGACACGGCGCTCCTGGGCGCCGGCGACGACGTGTTCCAGTGGGACCCCGGCGACGGCAGCGACACCGTCGAAGGTCAGGACGGGCCGGACAAGATGCTGTTCAACGGCAGCGCCGCGAACGAGATCTTCGAGGCGTCGGCCAACGGGCAGCGCATGCGCGTCACCCGCAACGTCGGCAACATCGTCATGGACGTCAACGACGTCGAAAGCGTCGACGTGAACGCCCTCGGCGGCGCCGACACGCTGACCGTCAACAGCCTCGTCGGCACCGATGTCGTCGCGCTCGACGCAAACCTCGCCGGAGCGCTCGGCGGCTCGTTCGGTGACGCAGCGCCCGACGCGATCGTCGTCAACGGCACCAGCGGCAACGACATCATCGACGTCGTCGGCGCGGGAACGTCGGCCTCCGTCGTCGGGCTCTCTGCCCGGGTGAACGTCACGAACGCCGAGGGAGCGACCGACTCGCTCGTCGTCAAGGCACTCGGCGGCAACGATGGCGTCAGCGCGACGACGTTGCCGGCCGGCGTGATCAAGCTGACGATCGACGGCGGTACGGGCAACGACACGTTGTTCGGCTCACAGGCCGCGGACGTGCTGCTCGGCGGCGACGGCGACGACTTGCTGCTCGGCGGCCGCGGCGACGACCAGGCCCAGATGGGCGCCGGCAACGACGCCTTCCAGTGGAACCCCGGCGACGCCGACGACACGATCGAGGGTCAGGAGGGGCACGACGAGATGCTGTTCTTCGGCGCCAACATCGCCGAGAACATCGACATCGCCGCGAACGGCGGACGTGTTCGCTTCTTCCGCAACATCGCGAATGTGACGATGGACATCGACGACGTCGAGGCCATCGACTTCAGGGCGCTCGGCGGCGCGGACAACGTCCTCGTCGGCGATCTGACCGGCACCGACCTCACGCGGACGGACGTCGACCTTCGCGGGGCGAACGGCGGCGGTGACGCCGCGGCCGACACGGTCACGGTCAACGGCACTCAGGGCGCCGACGTCTTCGGCGCCGCCGGCGACGCCGGCGGGATCAACGTCTTCGGTCTGCACACCGCCGTCAACGTCTTCTTCCAGGAGCAGGCGAACGACCGGCTGACGCTCAACGGCCAGACCGGCGACGACGTCATGGACGCGTCCTCGCTCCAGTCCGATGGCATCCAGCTGACGATGAACGGCGGACTCGGCGTCGACTTCATGTTCGGCAGCGGGGGCGACGACCTCGTCAACGGCGGCGACGGCAACGACGTGGCCCTGATGGGCGGCGGCGACGACACGTTCGTCTGGAACCCGGGCGACGACAACGACACGCTCGAGGGCCAGGCCGGGTTCGACAGGATGCTGTTCAACGGCGCGAACATCTCCGAGAACATCGACATCGCGGCCAACGGCGGGCGAGTTCGCTTCTTCCGCGACGTCGCCAACGTGACGATGGACCTGAACGACGTCGAGGACATCGACTTCCGTGCGCTCGGCGGCGCGGACCGGGTCACGGTCAACGACCTCTCCGGCACGGACGTCACAGAGATCAACACCGATCTCGCCGGGACCGGCGGCGCCGGCGACGCCGCGACCGACAACGTGATCGTCAACGGCTCGAACGGCGACGACGTGATCGTCGTGGCCGGCGACGCGTCGGGCGTGGCCGTGATGGGTCTCGCCGCCCAGGTGAACGTCGTCGGCGCGGAGGCGGCCAACGACATGCTCACCGTCAACGCGCTCGACGGTGACGACGTGATCGAAGCATCCGGCGTCGCCGTCGGCGCGATCCAGCTCACGCTCGACGGCGGCAACGCCGACGACGTGCTGATCGGCGGCAGCGGCGACGACGTGCTGCGCGGCGGCCCGGGCGACGACGTGCTCCTCGGTGGCCCCGGCATCGACACGATCGACGGGGGCGGCGGGAACGACATCATCATCCAGGAGTTCACGGCCGACGCGACGACCTCGGCGACCGTCGTCGGCGAGGACTGGCTCGCTGACCACGCACGCACCGTCGACGGCAAGACGGTGCTCTCCGTCGGCGACGAGAAGTGGACGCTTCCGGAGACCGACGTGAGCGCGCTGAACGCCTGATCCGACAGCTCCAACAGGCGCGGATCGGGGGCCCGAGCCCCCGATCCGCGTTCTACGACATCGCCGCCTCCGCCTCGCGGGCCACCGTGCCGAGGCGAGAGATCAGCTGCGCGCGCGACGTGATGCCGAGTTTGCGATAGATCCGGCCGAGGTGGAACTCGATCGTCTTGTGCGAGAGGAAGAGGGCCGTCGCGGCCTCGCGGTTCGTCATGCCGCGCGCGACGTGCAGGGCGATCTGGAACTCCTGCGGAGTCAGCTGCTCTCCCTCCCATGCCTTTCTGCGCCGAAGCGTCTCGCCCGTCGCCCGGAGCTCGACGCGCGCACGCTCGGCCCACACGCCGGCGCCAACCGCCTCGAACGCTTCGAGCGCGAGGCGAAGCTCGCGCCGCGCATCGACGCGGCGACCCGCACGACGAAGGCGCTCGCCGAAGCAGAGCCGCGTACGCGCGAGAGACCAGCGGTCGCTCGAGTGAGCGAGGGCGCCGAGCGCCTCGTCGAAGTGATCGACGAACTGCTCGTTCGAAGCGAGCAACCCCCGCGCGCGCGCCGCAGCGGCGCGTCCGAGCGTGCTGTCCGCTTCCGGCGAGGCCGCGAAGGCCGCGATCGCACGCTCCGCGTCGGCCGTTCGGTCGGCGCGGGCGTACACCTCCGCGAGCTCAGCCCGTGGAATGAAGCTCGGGGAATGGCTGCTGCGCTCGTCGAGCTGCCGGGCGGCCTGCTCGAACTCGCGCGCAGACGCATCGAGACGGCCGAGGGCGAGCTCGAGGACGCCGAGCGAGTAGCGGCGCCAGACGACGAAACCATGCAGGCCGGCCTGCTCCGCGAGCGGTCCGACCTCGTCTGCATGGGTTCGGCACTGCTCCTCGTCGCCGCGCCGTGCGGCGATCGCCGTCAGCACGAGCAATGCATGCATCGTCGGTAGGCGCAGCTCGAACTCCCGCGCGAGGCCCAGCGCCTCGGCGGCCGCCGCCGCGCCGTCGTTCAACAGTCCGGCACGCGCCGCATGCCAAGCCTGCTGGAGCAGCATGTACGGCAGGAGGCCGACGGCGCCGCGCGCCCGCGCCTCCTCCACGGCGCCCCGCACGTGCGACAACGCCTCGTCCGAACGGTCAAGCCAATCGAGGGCGACCGACGAGCGTAGAACGCGCAGCGGGTCCAGCTCCCTCTCGAGATCGACCGGCGCGTCCGCGAACTTCTCGACGACAGGAAGGCCTTCGCGGGGTCGGCCCGCGCAGCAGAGGACCCAGCCGAACGTGAACGTGCCCAGCCGCTTCACGTCGCCCTCGGTCGACGTGTCGGCGAGAGCGCGCCCGCGTTCCGCCGTCGCGACCATCGACGTCGTGTCGCCGACGATCTGCTGCGTCGTGCAGCTCTCCGCGCACAACTCGACCGCGAGCGGCACGTCGAACGCGGCCGCGAGCTCCGCCGCCTCGAGCAGTAGCGCGCCCGCAGCGCTCGCGCGCCCGGCGAGATACTCGATCCGCCCGAGAAGGCGCAACGCCTCGGTACGCGTGCGGCGGTCAGATGCACGGCGCCCAGGCTCAGCGAGTAACTCGGCCGCCTCCTCACCTCGCCCGGCGCGGAACGCGGCTTGCGCGGCGCGGTGCAGCATGCTCATGCGCCGGCTCTCGTCGTCCGTGAGTCTCGCGGCGCGCGTGAGGGCTGCCGCCGCCGCCGGGTATGCCGAACGATCCCACGCCTGCCGCGCAGCCAGGTCGAGCGCAGACGCCGCCTGCTCGTCGTGGCCGAGCGCCGCTCCGGCGAGATGCCATGCGCGACACTCGAGCTCGTCGTGCGATTCCAGCGACATCGCGAGAGCGCGATGAGCCGCACGACGCTCGGATGCGGCTGCACCGTGGTAGACGGCGGAGCGCACGAGCGGATGCTGAAAGACGATTCCTCCATCCGCGATCGTGATCAGGCCGGCATCCTCGGCCGGCTCGAGCGCGTCGGTGTCCAGACCGAAGGCCGCGAGTGCGGAGGCGATGGTGTCGACGGCGCACTTCCGCAAGAGCGAGACGACGGCGACGAGAAGAGCGCGCCGAGACGCATCCGGCAAGAGCTCGAGGCGCCGCGCGAACGCCCGCTCGAGCGTCGGCCCCGCGGGCAGCGGCTCCGGTAGAGGCGCCCGTCCGTCGAGCTGCTCGGCGCTCAGCCGGCGGCACGTCTCGAGGATGGCGAGCGGGTTGCCGCGGGTGCCCTCGCAGAGCCTGTCGGCCACCTCGCGTGCCGTGGCGATACCGGCCGCCCCGAGCAGCTCGACGGCCTCTTCGCCCGAGAGGCCGCGCACGTCGAGCCGGTCGAGCCCCGGCAGCTCGAAGCTCATCCCGCTCGGCTCGTCGTCGCGCACGGTCACCAGCGCCGCGACCCTGTCTGCGACGAGCCTCTTCGCGACGAAGCGAAGCGTGTCGGCCGTCGCGCGGTCGAGCCATTGCGCGTCGTCGACGAGCACGAGGAGCGGTCGGGACTCGGCCGCCACCCCGATCACGTTCAGCACCGCAACCCCGATCGTGAAACGGTCGAGCTCCTCCGGCGCACCGAGCCCCAGCGCACTCCGCAGTACGTCGGCCTGCTGCGGTGGGATCTCCGGGAAGAGGTGCGAAAGCGGGCGGAGCAGCTCGAGCAGTCCGGAGAAGCGCAGCTCGGCCTCGGACTCGAGGCCGACCGCACGCAGGACGGTCATGTCTTCGGCGCCGGCGACGGCGTAGTCGAGCAGCGCCGTCTTGCCGATCCCGGCCTCGCCGCGCAACACGAGACCGCCGCTCCGCCCGCGACGCGCGCGGGCGAGCAGATCGTCGACGCGTGTGCATTCCCGTCCCCTCCCGACGAGCACTTCTTCACCGTAGACCCCGCGTGCGGGCAGCACAAGCGGACGGCCGCTCAGCTAGCCGCGGCGATGAAAATCGCTGTCGGCTGCGCTGCGCTCAAAGAGATCCGCGCTGCGAGATCTGGTGCCATCTGAGGAGTTAGGGATCAACGCGTCCGGGGATATGCAGCAAACGGCGCGAGCACGCGTTTTCAGAAACGGGCCGGGACAGAAAAGAGGACGACGTCCATGAGTTGGCACACGTTCATCGAGCGGCCTCAACCGGCCGATCACGCGGTGCAGATCTACGACGAGCTGGACGAGCTCGCTCACTCGGTCGGGCACTTTCTCCTCGCCGGCTTCGAGAGCGGCGCGCCGGCGGTCGTGATCGCCACGGCCGAGCACCGGGCCCGCTTCAGCGACGAGCTCGAGCACGAAGGGGCAGACGCCGGCGTCCTCGAGCGACGTGGTCAGCTGATCATTCGAGACGCTGACGAGACGCTCGCCTCCTTCATGGCAGGCGAATTGCCTTCGGCCGAGCGTTTCGACGCCGTCGTCGGCCGGCTCATCGACGACGTCGCGTCCAGATTCCCGGGTCGAACGATGCGTGTCTTCGGCGAGATGGTCGACGTCCTCTGGGCACGAGGCCAGAGACAGGCGGCGGTTGCCCTCGAGCAACTCTGGAACGCACTCGCCGAACAACGGTCGTTCGCGCTTCTCTGCGGCTATCACCTCGACATCTTCGACCTCGACGTCCAGACCGGCGCCTTGCCGGACGTCTTCGGCGCGCACTCGCATGCTCGACCCACCGCCGACCCCTCGCGTCTCGCGGCGGCGGTCGATCGGGCGCTCGTGGAGAGCGTTGGTCCGCGTGCTGCCGCCTACATCTATCTGGACGTGGCGGAGCAAATGCATCTCGACAAGGTCCCTCGTGCACAGGCGCTGCTGACCCGGCTCAGCGCCACGAACCGGACGCTGGCGAGAACCGTGCTCGAGCGGGCACAAACGCACTTCACGCACGGCCGCATGCAGCGCGTCCAACGAGCGGCACAAAACAGCGCTCCGGTATAGAGACACGCACACGTGCGCTCGCCTGTTCGGGAGGGCGCCGAGTCGTTTCAGCCCCGCTCCGGGCCGCGATTCAGCCGCAGGCTTGCGCCGCCGTCCGCGTTGCGGTGCCGCGGATCACAGGCACGCAGCCGATCGGCATCGTCCACGAGATCGAGGAAGTGGTCGAGCGGCAGCACGTGGTGGGCCGAGACGACGGTCTTCCCTCCCCCGGTCGCGAAGTCGGCTCTGGATGTATCCGACGCTTGCCCCGTGTGAGCGAAGCTCTAGGCACGGCGAGCATCAGGACCTGGCGATGACCTTTACAGGCGTGCCGATCGTTGCGAAGTTGTACGTCCAGCGGGCGACGGTGAAGGACTGGCGGACGCACCCGTGCGAGGCCGGCACGACAGGGACGTCCTGAAGTTCGTGGAAGGCGATCCCGCCGACGAACGGGAGCGCCCAGGGCAGCCATTCGCGGAAGGGCACCGACCACCAGCGCGGGATCTTGGCGTAGACCCGATAGTCGCCCGGCGGCGTGGGTGTCGACGCCTTTCCGGTCGAGACCGCGATCGTTCGAACGACTTCGTTGTCATCGATCAGGAGCGCGACCTGTCGATCGAGCAGCACTTCGGCTCGCTTGCCTGCCGTGCCTGTGCTGATCGGCAACGGATGCGTGGCGGCGCCGAGCCGCGTCTTCGTTCGGCTGTTCAGCAAGCCGGTGCGGTCGAGGCGCTCCCATTTCTGGAAGGACAGGATCGCGTTCTGTGTCGCCGGGCCGGGGCGGCCGTCGTCGTCGCCGGGAAGCAGGTACCCGAGCTCGATCAGGCGCTGCTGCGCGGCCTTGACGGCAGCGTCGGGTGGGCCGAGCCGCAGCGGCGGCGGTGTCGGCACCGCGATATCCGGCGTCTGTAGGAAAGCGAACGTGATCGGGTGACGCAGCGAGATGCCGGCGAACGGAGATGCGATGACACGACCGTTCACGAGCAGCTGAACGGCCTTCACCCCCTTCAGATCCGTGAGCGTGCGCACGACCTGCGAGAGCCGCGCCAGCCGGGCCGCCGGATCACTGCCGGATGCGAACCGCTGGTTCAGATCGACAGTGGCGACCCGCCTCCCCACCCTCACGCCCAGCACTCGCGTCCCCACCGGCATGTACGTGCGGAATCCCTGCCTGAACTCTCGCGCCGCCGGTCCTGCCAGCAGCTGCTCCATCGCGTCGAGCGGAGTCGCGCCGCGCCGCGGCACGCTCGCGAGCTGCTCGCCGCGCAGGAAGTAGACCGAGACATGAGCCGGCGCAGTCGCCGCCGAAGACGCGCCGGTGAACGCGAGCATCGCGATGAAGCCGAGAGACGCGGCTACATGGAATGCGCGCGCGAACGGCTTGTAGTCGCGTTTGTTGGTGATGTTCATGACTCGATCCTCCTACATCTCTCGGCGGCGGGTATGAGCTGTGGATTTGAGAGACACGCCGCGCCTCGAGTCGAGTCGAGGCGCGGCGTTCGTGCTCTGGCGTCAGGCGCTATGCAGTGCGTCGCGCAGGATCGAGATGGCCTGGGCGACTGCGGCGCGCGTGGCGTGCGTGTCGCTGAGCGGGTTGAGCATCATGAAGTCGTGCGTGATGCCGTCGTAGCGCACGGTCGTGACCGCGACCCCGGCGGAGCGGAGACGCGCCGCGTAGGCCTCGCCTTCGTCACGGAGGACGTCGGCTTCGTCGACGATCAGGAACGCGGGCGGCAGGCCGGCGAGCTGCTCGTCGCGCGCGCCGAGTGGCGAGGCGTACGGCTCCGCGCGCCGCTCGACGTCGGGGAGGTACTGGTCCCAGAACCACGCCATCCCGTCGGCGAAGAGGAAGTAGCCCTCGGCGAACTCCTCGTATGAGCCGGTGTCCATCGCGGCGTCGGTGACCGGGTAGTACATCGACTGCTGCACGAAGGTGACATCGCCGCGTTCCTTGGCCATCAGCGCCAGCGCGGCCGTCATGTTGCCGCCGACCGATTCGCCGGCCACTGCCATGCGGCTGGCGTCCAGGCCCTTGGAGGCCCCGTTGCGGGTGATCCACTGGGCAGTGGCGTAGCCCTGCTCGATCGCGGTCGGGTAGTGGGCCTCCGGCGAGTTCGGGTACTCCACGAACGCGAGCGCCGCGCGGGAGCCGACGGTGAGCTCGCGCACGAGCCGGTCGTGCGTCCCCGCATTGCCGAGGATCCAGCCTCCGCCGTGCATGTACACGATGACCGGCAGCATGCCGGTAGCCCCCGGCGGCTTGATGAGCCGTACCCGGGCGTCTCCCACCGCGGCGGGGACCGTGATCCACTCCTCGTCGACCGGGAGCATGCTGACTGGGTCGGACTGCGCCTCTTCGAGGATCTTCCGGGCGTCGGCCGGCGCCATCTCGTACAGGAACGGCGGTTTCGAGAACGCCTCAACAACCTGCTGTGCTGCAGGCTCAAGGACGATCGGGCTGGGGGCAGTCATGACAGTGCTCCTCACGCGAAGTCTCGGACGTGGACGCTGCGGCATGCGATCCGCGGGGTGGCCGCCGCGCCGGCGCAGCAGGTGCCGTACTTGTCGTGGTCGTAGCCGCGGTCGCCGAGCGGGTCAGCTCTTGACGAACCGCCGGACGAACGCGAGCGCCCTGTCGGCGACCTCACGCCAGCCGCTGTCGATGATCAGTGCGTGCCCCCGGCCGGGCATCTTCTCGATCTCGGTCACCCCCTGGTTGTCCTGCTGCTGCTTGTAGGAGGCGTTGACGATCGCCCACGGGACGGTGTGGTCCCGCTCGCCCGAGATGAGCAGCAGCGGCCCGCGGTCGGGGTTCTTGGTGTCGACCTTGGCCTCGGTCCAGGGATTCAGGTTGGCCGTCGCGGCCTGGAACAGCGACCTGCCGGAGGCCGGCACCGCGAAGTCCTCGTACAGCTGCTTGGCCTCCTCCTCGCTGACGGCGTTGGCGAAGCCGTAGCGGAACTGCTCGAAGGTCAGCGGCACCGCCCGGTTGCGGTTGGCCGGGTTGCGCAGCACCGGTGAGCTGGACTTGAGGGCCGAGATCGGCAGCGGCAGCACCCCCCGGAAGGGGGCCGGGTCGATCGCCACCGACACCGCGGCCAGGCCCCGCCCGGCCAGGATCTGGGTCAGCAGCCCGCCAGTGGAGTGGCCGATGATCGCCGGCTTGCGGTTCAGCCCGCGAATGATCGTCTCGAAGTGGTCGGCGACCTGGCCGACCGACTTGCCGGCGAACACCTCCGGGTGCTCGGCGGCCTCCTCGACCGTCTCGGGGTCGTCCGGCCAGCCGGGGGTGAGAGCCACAAAGCCGTTGTCCTCGAACAGCTTCGCCCAGCGATCCCAGCTGCTAGGCAGCAGCCACAGACCGTGGACGAACACCACCGGCTGGCGGCCCGTCTCGTTGGCGCGCCCGCACTGCGCCAGCTCGTACTCGGTGATCGTCCTGTCGTCGTGCGGGGTGCTCCCGCCTGTGTTCGTCATGGTCTGTCCCTTCTCGGTCGTGCCGCTGCGTGGAGGAGGACTGGCGGGTCGGCCTCGGCGCGGTCCCGGATCCCGCGCAGCATC
>JBJMJE010000209.1:0-6710 GCA_045806505.1 Gaiellaceae bacterium | reverse complement strand
CGGCGCGGATCGACTCGCGCAGCACCTCCGAGAGGTCGTGCAGCACCTCGTCGCCGAGATCGCGGCGCGCGACGTTGATCCCGAGCGGCAGCGGCAGGCCGGTCTCGAGCAGCCACCACTCGCCGAGATCGACGGACTTCTCCAGCCCCAACGACGCGTACGTCAGCTGTCCCTCGTGAATCAGCAGACCCGCCTCTGCGCGGCCAGAGCGAACCTCGTCGAGAATCTGATCGAAGGACAGCGCGCGGTACTTGAACTCCTCGCCGAGGTAGAGGCGCAGCGTCAGGAACGCCGTCGTCCCCGTCCCGGGAACGATGATCTCCGTGTTCAGCAACTCGTCGCGCGACAACGGGCGCGGCCCGACGACGACAGGCCCGTATCCGGACCCCATCGACGCGCCGTGCGGCAGGATCGCGTAGAGGTCCTGGACGAGCGGATACGACGCGAGTGACATCGCGGTCGTCTCGAGACGTCCCTCGAGCGCCCACTCGCTCAGCGTCTGAATGTCCTGCAACACGTGCTCGAACTCGAAGCCGCGCGTGTCGATCGCGCCCGCAGCGAGCGCCCAGAACATGAACGCGTCGTCGGGGTCGGGACTATGTCCGAGGCGGATGAGCATGCGCGCGGGACCGTACCTACACTGGCCGCGTGGCCGAGCCGCTAAGCGAGTCGATCCAGCATTACCTGCGGGAGATCTACAAGCTGCAGGCGGACGACGGAAACGTGACGGTGACCGCGCTCGCGCGGCGACTGCAGGTCTCGGATCCGTCGGCGAGCGCGATGGTCAAGAAACTGTCCGCCCTCGAGCTCGCCCGGCACGAGCGCTACCGCGGCGTCGAGCTGACCGACGCAGGCGAGCGCGTCGCGCTGGAGGTGATCCGGCACCACCGTCTGCTCGAGCTCTACCTCGCAGAGACCCTCGGCCTGGACATCGCCGACGTCCACGACGAGGCCGATCGACTGGAGCACGCGCTGTCCGAGGAGCTCGAAGGGCGGATCGACAGGGCGCTCGGCTTCCCGACGCACGACCCGCACGGCGACCCGATCCCGGACGCCGATCTCAACTGGCCTGCAGCTAACTAGAGCGGCCGAAGAACCAGCGCTCGAGCGGGCCGAGCAGCTCCTTGCGGACGAACGGCTTGACGTCGAGCGAACGGCCGTCGCGCTCGGAGACGCTCACGTCGTCCTCGAGCACGTCGTTCGCCCGCTCGAGCGCGTCGTCGAGCTCGTAGCCCTCGAACAGGTATTCGTCCCGGCGAGGCTCGTCGGAAGGGCGCTGGTGCATGTTCACGGACCGCCCGACCGCCCACACGGCGCCGGCCTTCCGCTCGATCCAGATCACGATCCGTTCCTCGTTGCCGGCGTCGTCCACCGCGCTGATCGTGCGCTCCGCGAACCTGCCTGCCTTCGAGCTGCGGCGCATTCGGCAAGAATACGGGCGCGATGCTCAAGCTTTCCAGCGTCCTCCGGAACCCGTTCTCGTTCCTCTTCGCGCGCTCGTCCTCGGAGGAACGTGTTGCGGCTTACGTCATCCGCGAGCACGAGCGAGGGCGGACGCTGCAGGAGATCCTCGACGATCCCTTCGTCCGCAACCGGCTCTCGCCGCAGCAGCAGGCCCGGTTGCTCGACCGTGCCGACATCATCCGCGCGATCGGCCAGGACACCGTCGCGTCGGCGCGGGACTCGCTGCCGGTCGTCTAGAGACTCGTCCCGACGCCGCGCTCGCGCGCTCGCTCCAGCGCGGCAGCGCCGATGGCCACGTCCCAGGCGGCGAGGCCGTTCGACTTGAAGAGGACGACGTCGCCGTCCGACTGACGACCCGGCAACGCCCCCGCGACGACCTCCTGCAGCTCGTGCACCTCGAGCCAGTCCAGAACGCCGTGCTCGACGGGCTCGATCAGATCGCCCGACTCGAGCCGTGCGTCGTCGACGGAGTCGCAACAGACGAACGTCGCGCGCTCGAGAACGGCGTCGTCGAGCTCTCGCTTCGACGGATGGTTGGCGCCGACCGCGCATACGAGTGTGCCCTCGCGAAGCCAGTCGCCGCGCAGGACCGGATCCTTCGACGTCGTCGCCGTGATCACGATGTCCGCTTCGCTCGCCGCATCGTGATGCGACTCGGCCGCTTCGGCGCCCACGCGTGCGCAGAAGTCCTCGAGCGCGGACTCGGTTCGGCAGTAGGCGACTACCTGGGCGATCGTCGGAGCGGCGGCGCGGACGCACTGGACCTGCGTCTCCGCCTGGTAGCCGCACCCGATGACGGCGAGCCGCCGCGCTCCCGACCGCGCGAGGTACTTCGCGGCGACACCGCTCGCCGCACCGGTCCGCAGTTGCCCCAGACGGTTCGCCTCGATCACGCCGATGCAGTCGCCCGACGCGACGTCGAACAGCGACACGACGAAAGCGCCGACGTACGTCTTGCTGCCTGCGATGCCAAGACCGATGTCGACGGCACCCATGAGCGCGAGCGCGCGGCCGTTCGACTGCAAGCGCACTCGCGGCTGGTTCACGACCTGTCCGGCCGCGAGCCGGCGGAACGACTCCTCCACGATCGGGACGGCGTCGGCAGGAACGAGCAGCGCGTCGACGTCCGCCTCGGTGAGGTAGAGCGGCACGGCAGAAGCCTAGACTTGCCCGCGGCACGCACGCCGAACCGTCGACCGCCGCTGCTGGCACTCTTTCGTTGTCGATGTTGTCAACGGACTCGGCTGCCCTCGAGTATGCGTTCGCGCGGTTCCGCGGCGACATCTACGCGTTCGTTCTCAGCCGGCTGCACGACCGGGCCGACGCCGAGGAGGTCACACAGCAGACGTTCCTGGACGCCGCCGTCGCGTTCGCGCGAGGCTCGGCGCCACGCGCAATGCGGCCGTGGCTGTTCTCCGTGGCGCAACGCCGCGTCGCCGACGAGCTGCGCAGGCGCGGCAGGCGCATGCTGCCCGTCGAGGAGACCGTTGCTCAGGATGCTCCCGTCGAACCGAGTCTCCGCGGCGCGCTCGAACGCTTGTCGCCCGAGGACCGCCGCCTTCTCTACCTGCGCTTCGTCGCCGAGCGGACGCATCTCGAGATCGCCGGGCTCGTCGGATGCAATGCGGCCGCCTCGAAGATGCGCGTCTCGCGGGCTGCGCAGCGGCTGCGGCGCGAGCTCGACGCCGGCGCAGACGTGTGACGGAACCGTGACATCGACGCTGCCGCGGTTGCCTACGCCGCGCCGCCCGCGACTCATTCGGCAGTAGCCCAGTCAACGAAAGGAGGCCTCGATGCGCGATCACTGTCGTGAACATCGTCGCGCCCTCACCCTCGGCGCCCTTGCCCTCGGCGCCGCGGCCGCAGCGGCGGCCGTCACGGTCTCGATCGCCACCGGCGACGCGGCACGTAGGACCGCCGTCTTCGCGAGAGTGTCCAGTCTCGCCGCGTCCCGTGGTGCAGTCGGGCCCGGGCTCTCGCTCGACGGCTCGACCGTGGCGCAGATGCGTGCCGGCACGAAGCGCACGCTCGGGACGATCGGGGGCGGCGACGAAGTCATCGCACCGCTCACCGGCTCGCTCACGCCGGTCGGCGTGACCACGGCCGACGGTGCATACGTCGTCTACTCGTCATGGAGACAACTGGCGCGGATCAAGCCCGATGCGCGCGGGCAGGGCCTGTCGACGGGAGATCCGGTCGGCGTGCCGAGCGTGCGTCTGTTCGACGTGCGTTCCGGCAAAGACGCGCTGCTCGCAACCGGCGCCGCGTCGGCCGCGGTCTCCACCGCGGGCGCGGTCGCGTATCTCGCAGGCGACAGCACGGTCGTGCGCCAGGACGTCGAGTACACGGGCCGCATCGTCGTCGCCGACACTCCGAACGCGAAGCCTCGCGTGTGGACGAGCCGGCCCGGTCGTTACCTGCCGTACGCCTGGGCAGGAACCACGCTACTCGCATACCGCGGAGTTCCCGACTCGGAAGGCGCCGATCTCTACGCCTTCACGGGGCCGGACGCGTCGAGCCTGCTCGCGCCGAGCGCCTACGTCGTCGCCGTCTCTCCCGACGGCAACGAGATTCTCGCCTCCGTCGGCACGCGAATGCTCGAGCGGATCCGTGTCACGGACGGCGCCGTGCAGGACAGCCTCGCGCTGGACAGTCTGGGCTCACCGGGTCTGCACGCGCTCATGTACTCGGGCAGCTGGCGCGGCGACCGCGTCGTCGCGAACTCCGACCAGGGGCTCGTCGTCCTCAACGTCCGCGGCGGCCTCCACGTCGAGTCGCGCTTCGCAACGCCGTCGTTCCCGCACGGCATCGCCGAGCCGACGTTCGTCGATGAGACCCGCGTCCAGGGATGGGCCGACCTGCCCGACCCGTCAACGACCGCGGGCGACGTCGGCGAACCGGCTTACGACAACGCACTCGTCGAGTGCGATCTGGCGACCGGCCGGTGCACGATCGGCGGCGCCAACCCGGCGCGCAAGTGGACCCGCTGGATCACCAACCCGAGCCGTTGAGGAGGTAACACAATGAAGAGCCGGCATCTGCTCGTGGTCGCACTCGTCGCTCTGGCCTGCGTGACACCTGCCTCGGCGGACTCGAGCTTCTACTACCAACGCACGTCGCTCACCAATTCGATCTTCGACGCTCTGTCGTCGTCCGGGTACTGGACCGGCAACATCCGGGCCGGCTCGGGCAGCGGAACGGACGCGTGCCAGCACAACAACTGGATCCCGAAGGGCGATTACGCCGTGCTCTGGCACGACGACTACTACCCCGGCAGCGCCATCCAGGGACGCGTGTGGCGCCTGTCCGACTACCAGTGCTCGAACGGCGTCCGTCGCACAGACCTGTTCGTCCACTCCGAGGAAACGTCCGGCCAGGGGCAGTCGTGTGGCCCGAGCGGGACGGACTACCCGTTCTGCTGGGAGAGCGACCACGACTACTACTCCCTGGGCTGCGTGAAAATCGCGCGGCGCCCGACCCCTTCAGACCTCGGACGCGTCGACAACTTCGTGCACGCGTTCGGCATGGCGACGGATCTGCTCGTGTACTCCTGAGGCTCGTCGGTGCGGAGCCGCGCCCACGGGCGCGGCTCCGCTCACTCGTAAGTCAGCGGCCGAAGCGACGCCGAGCCGAGCGCGGCCGCCCGGCTACACTGGGGGCCCCAAGCGCCCGTAGCTCAGGGGATAGAGCGCTGCCCTGCGGAGGCAGAGGTCGCATGTTCGAATCATGCCGGGCGCACTTCAGCGTGCCGCGCTACGTTCCGAGGTTGCGCACGGCACGCCGGACGCGACGCCGCGCAGTGCCGCTCACTTGCGCAAGCGTTCCGCTCCCCGCCGGCTCCAGGTGGATGATGACCTGAGAGTTGTCCGTGTGGAGGAGCGCGACAAGTCCGAGCGGGAACAGGATGACCGCGAGGAAGAAGGTCCAACCGGGACGGTACGTCCGCTCGAGAACGAGTGTGGTGGGCAATTGTGACGTCAGTCGATAGCCGTCCGCGATCAACTCCGGAACGACGGTCCGCATTGCGCTGTCGCGCACCGACTCGACACTCCTCGACGACCTGATGCGCGTCCTGAACGGGAGGTTGCCCGGCCACAAACGGCGCTGCCGCTGCTGCGTTGCCGCTGACGGCAAAGGACGCGAAGCCGGCAAGTCGACGAGGAGTGCCTGCAGCTCGTCGACGCCGGTCGCCCGAAACGTGTGCTCGACTCGTTGCGAGAACTCGTCGACGGTCAGTCGGCCTGCCGCGAGGTGCGCGCGGAGCGTGCGTGCAACCGCTTCTCGCTCTGCATCGGACGCTCGCAGGGCCGGCGTCACCGGCGTCTCGTCCACGCCACGAGTATGAAGACGCAGGCTTTCGAGCGTCTGCGGCGAACGCTTGCGCATGGCGCAGCCGCCCCAGCTGCTGACGCTCAGGCGCCACCGCGAGCTCGACGGCCTCTACACCACCGGTCTCGTTGCGCGTCGGATCGGATACCTGATCCTCGGCCTGCTGGCGATTCTCGGCCTGCTCGGCGTCTTCGGCCAGCGGCCTGCGACTGACACCGCCGACGCATCGGCTGCACGCCTCGAGCTGTACGCGCCGTCGCACGTTCGCGGCGGCCTCCTCTTCATGGCGCGCTTCAGGATCACGGCACACGAGGACATGAAGAAGGCGACCCTCGTCCTCGACCCCGGCTGGGCCGAGAGCATGACGATCAACACGATCGAGCCTGCGCCGACCGACGAGACGAGCGACGACGCCCGGCTCGCACTCTCGCTCGGGCCGATCGACGCCGGCGATTCGTTTCTGCTGTTCATGCAGTTCCAGGTCAACCCGACGAACGTAGGGCGGCGCTCCCAGGACGTCGAGCTCCGAGACGGCGGCACGCACATCGCGACCATCCACCGAACCGTGACGGTGTTCCCCTAATGGATCTCGTTCTCCGCGCCGTCTTCATGTTCGCCTTCGTCTACGCGCTGACGCGGCTCATCGGCCGGCGCGAGCTCTCGTCGCTCGAGCCGTTCGACCTGATCCTGCTGATCGTGCTCGGCGACGCGATTCAGCAGGGGCTCACGCAGGACGACTATTCCGTGACGGGCGCCGTGCTCGTGATCGGCACCCTCGCGTTGCTACAGGTGTTCACGTCGTTCCTCAGCTTCAAGGCGCCACGGCTGCGGCCGGTGCTCGAGGGCGAGCCGATAATCGTCGTGGAGGACGGGCAGCCGATCGAGAAGAACCTGCGCCGCGAGCGACTCACGGTCGA
>JBJMJE010000208.1:0-16301 GCA_045806505.1 Gaiellaceae bacterium | reverse complement strand
CCGCGTCGAGATCGAGAAACAGGTCGTAGACCTCGTTCACGACTTCCTCGACACGCGCGTCCGGCCGGTCGACCTTGTTGACGACGAGCACGATCGGCAGGCGGGCCTCGAGCGCCTTGCGCAGCACGAAACGCGTCTGCGGCAGCGGGCCTTCGCTCGCGTCGACGAGGAGGAGCACGCCGTCCACCATCGTCAGCCCGCGCTCCACCTCACCGCCGAAGTCGGCGTGCCCGGGCGTGTCGACGATGTTCACCTTCACGCCGCCGACGCGGACGGTCGTGTTCTTGGCGAGAATCGTGATCCCCTTTTCGCGCTCGAGATCCATCGAATCCATCACACGCTCTGCGACGTCCTCGTGGGCACCGAACGAACCGGACTGCCAGAGCATCGCGTCGACGAGCGTCGTCTTGCCGTGGTCGACGTGGGCGACGATCGCGACGTTGCGAAGGTCGTCACGGTGGGCGAGTTGGCCGGTGTTGGACACGGCCGGAGAGGGTAGCCGCCGCGTCAGCCGAGTTGGTGCGCGCGGAGCCAATCGGCCACGCGCGGGAACAGCTCGGGCGGAAAGCCGCTCTGGTCGAAGAGCGGGTGCGGCGCCGTTGGGAAGAGCACCGTCGTGAAGTCGTGGCCGGCCGACAGCGTCTTCAGCAGCTGCATGCTCGTACCGGCCGGCTGCGCGCGGTCGCGGCCGGCGTACAGCCAGAGGACCGGGATGTCGAGCTTGCGAATCCACGGCTGCGGGTCGTAGCCGCTCGGGCCCTGCGCGCGCGCCTGGCGCTCGGCCTCGGCGATCGGGAGCGTCGCCGCCAGGCTCGCGAAGTTGTCCGACTCGCCCTGCGTGATCGTCGGCCCGGACTCGACCACCGCCCACGAGACCACACCGCTCGCGCGCACCGCCGCCTGCGGGATGATCCAGCCGCCCTGGCTGAGCCCGTAGAAGCCGACGCGCTTCGGGTCGATGCCGTTCTGCGCAGCGAGGAAGCGGGCAGCCGCGGCGGCGTCGCCCGCGAGCGTCCTGATCGTGTCGTCGCTCGCAAGGCTGCCGGTGTACGTGCCGCCGGACTGGCCGATCCCCCGCTTGTCGTACGCGAGCACCGCGATGCCGCGCGCCACGAAGAGACCCTGCAGCCACTGTGCCTCCTCGCGCAACGTGTCGCCGGAGCCGGACACGTAGACGGCGGCGGGATGCGGCCCTGCGCCCGGCGGGATCGAGAGCGTTCCGGCCAGCGTCGCCTTGCCGCTTCGGAAGCGGACGTCGAACTGGCGCACGTCGAGACGCACGGCGGGCGAGGCCGGCGCATCGACGAACGCGCCCGTCGCGAGATCGACGGCGAACGGAGAGGTCGAATAGCCGTGGCGCGTGAAACGGGGGACCTCGACGTTGGGCGACGCGAAATAGCCGAGACGGGTGTCCGCGCTGCTGCCCCTGTGCAGCGTGACCGTTCCCTTCGCCGCGCCCTGCGTCGCGGCGCCGACGAGTCGCGCTCCCTTCTGCTTTACGGCGAAGCGAAGGTTCACCGGTAGTCCGGGCGCCGTGAAGCGCATCGTGCCGTGCGAACGCGTGACGGCGCCGCGTGCGCGCGCGACGTGCCCGGGCCCGAGCGTCACCGCCGCCGTGCGCTGTGCGAGCATAACCGTCACGTTCGAAGGCTCGGCCGCGCGGAACGTGACCGTGCCGGTGTACGTGCCGGTGACGGCAGAGGCGACCAGGATCGAGAGAGCGGACGCGATCACCGGCGCAGCAGCTCCAGCGCGCGCTCGGCCCAGGCAACGTCGGCGCGCGCGTTCTCCTTGCCCCGCAGCAGCGTCAGGTACGGGAACAGGTGCTCGTCGTGGTCGAAGGTCTCCTCGATCTCCTCGAGCTCGGCGAGGTGGTCGCGCGCGCGCTCGCGGACGCCTTCCAGATCGGCCACGACGGCCTCGAGCGGGCGGTGCTCTCCGAAGAAGATGCGGAGCTCGAGCGGGTTCTTGTTGACCGTCGAGGCCACCTGCTCGAGACCGTCGCGCAGCCGCTCGAGCCCGAGGTCGGTGAGCCGGTACAGCGTCTTGTCCGGTCGCTCGTACTGGCGCACGAGCCGCGACGTCGCGAAGCCGTTCTCGACGAGCTTGCGAAGGACGGCGTAGAGCTGCGTCTTCGCGGGCGTCCAGAAGAATCCGACGCTCCGTTCCGCCTGGCGCAGCAGGTCGTAGCCGGAGCGCTCGCCCTCCGCCAGCAGGCCGAGCACGGCCACCTCCGTCGCCGTGACCGGCGGAGCCGACGTGGTCCTCTTAGTCCGGAGTGGCATAGTTCACATCGAACTATGCCACCGTGGCGTCAGCCGCGCAAGCGGACGACGAACCAGCCGTTGACGTTGTCGCAGAGAACCTGCGTCGGCCCCTCATGGACGTAGGAGTAGACGGGCCGCCGGTTGAACGTCAGCTGGAGCCGCCCATCGGGGCGGCGGATCGTGCCGAAGGTTCCCTTGATCCCCGTGACGTTGCGTGTCACCGTCGCTTTGCTGCGCACGACGAGCGGCGGCCAGAGCCGCGCGCAGTCGCCGGTGCAGTGGACGCGGAAGTCGTTCTCCCGGGTCCAGTAGTAGAGCGCCTGCTTCTTCGGCGTCGCGAGGATCGGCCCGAACCTGTCGTCGACATAGCGGACGGCAGGCGCGTGCGTCGCGGCACGCGCCGATCCGACGGCGAGCGCGGCCACTGCCGCGGCGAGGAGCATCAGTGTCTTCATGTGGGTGCAGTCCGCCCGGGCGGCGATTCGTTACCGGTATTCGCGGCCGGTGAAGGCTTGCAGCTTCTCCAGGTGGTGTCTCGCCTGGATCATGCGCACGGTTCCGGAGCGCGAGCGCATCACGATCGAGTCGGTGACGACGCCGTTCGGCTCGTAGCGGACGCCGCGTAGGAGCGATCCCGTCGTGACGCCGGTCGCGGCGACGAAGACGTCGTCGCCGGCGACGAGGTCGTCGGTCGTCAAGATGCGGCTCGGGTCGAGGCCCGCGTTGACGAGCCGCCGGCGCTCGTCGTCGTCCCGTGGCCAGAGGCGTCCCTGGATGCCGCCGCCGACGCACTTCAACGCTGCGGCGGAGATGACGCCTTCGGGTGTGCCGCCGATGCCGTAGAGCACGTCGACTCCCGTCCCGCCGCGCGCGGCCGCGATCGCGCCGGCGACGTCGCCGTCGCGGATCAGGTTGACCTTCGCGCCCGCCTCGCGCAGCTCGGCGATCAGGTCGTTGTGCCGCTCGCGCTCGAGCACGACGACCGATAGTTCGCGCGGCGTGACGCCCTTCGCCTTCGCGACGGCGTTGACGTTCTCGGTCGGCGACGCCTCGATGTCGATCACGTCGACCGCATCCGCTCCTACCGCGATCTTCTCCATGTAGACGGCGGCGCCGGGGAAGAACATCGTCCCGCGCTCCGCGACGGCGATCACGGCAATCGCGTTCGGCTGGCCGAGCGCCGTCAGGCGCGTGCCCTCGAGCGGGTCGACGGCGACATCGACCGGCGGGCCGCTGCCGTCGCCGACGGACTCACCGTTGTAGAGCATCGGCGCTTCGTCCTTCTCCCCCTCGCCGATCACGACGCTGCCGTCCATCGGGACCGTGTCGAGCATCGCGCGCATCGCGTCGACCGCTCCCTGGTCCGCCGCGTTCTTGTCGCCGCGACCGATCCAGCGTCCCGCACCCATCGCCGCCGCCTCCGTCACGCGGACGAGATCGAGCGCGAGGTTGCGGTCGGGCCGCCTGCCGTCGCTCACCGCGCGGGACTCTACATCCGTTCGGGCGCCTCGACGCCGATCAGGTCGAGGCAGCGCGCGATCACGTGCTGCGTCGCGCGGACGAGCTCGAGACGGAACTCGCGCTGCTCGCTCTCGAGCACGCGGTGCTCGTGGTAGAAGCGGTGGAAGTCGTCCGCGACGCGGATCGCGTAGTTCGGCAGCGCCTGCGGCGCGCGTCGCTCGGTCGCCTCGGCCACGAGGGCGGGAAACTCGAGCAGCCGCTTGATCAACTCGCGCTCCTCGCGCGCCAGCGGCTGAACGGGCGCTGTCCCGGGGACTGTCCCCGGGACAGGTGCGTTTCGCAGGATGCCGGCGATCCGCGCGTGCGCGTACTGCACGTAGTAGACGGGGTTCTTCTGCGTCTTCTCCGCGGCGAGGTCGACGTCGATCTCGATCGTCTGGTCCGGTCCGCGGTTCACGAGGTACCAGCGCGCCGCGTCGACGCCGACCTCGTCCATGAACTCGTCGAGCGTGACGATGTCGCCGCGGCGCTTCGACATCCGCGTCTGCTCGCCGCCGCGCGTCAGGTGCACGAGCTGGTAGAGCAGCACCTCCACGCGCAGCGGGTCGTAGCCGAGCAGGCGCGCAATCACCGCGTACCACAGGCGCACGTCGAAGTGATCCGCGCCGAGGACGTAGATCACGCGCTCGAACCCGCGCTCGAGCTTGTCGCGCAGGTACGCGATGTCGGCGGCTTCGTATGTCGGCGTGCCGCCTCGCTCCGCCGAGCGGATCAGCACCCGGTCGCGCTCGTCGCCGAACTCGGTCGACTTGATCCACAGCGCCCCGTCGCGCTCGTACGTCGGCAGCCGCTCGAGGAGCGCGGGCAGCTCCTGCTCGAGCGTGCTCTGCAGCGAGAACGTGTCGAAGTGGATGCGGAAGCGCTCGAGCGTCGCCTCGATCGAGTGCAGCATGTGAGGAACCGGATCGCCGTCGTGCGCGGCGAGGTCGCGAATGTAGTCGCCGCGATAGCCGTCGTCCGGCGCCTCCTCCCCACGCCGCGCCGCCTCGACCGACGCGCGGAAGAGGTCGAGCTGGCGGCCGGCGTCGTTGTAGTAGTACTCGCGCTCGACGTCGTGGCCTGCGTACGCGAGGAGCCGCGCGACGGAGTCGCCGTACGCGCCGTTGCGACCCGCCGAAACCGGAATCGGCCCCGTTGGATTCGCCGACACCATCTCGACGTTCACACGCTCCGGCGCCGCGGCCGAGCCCGCGCCGTAGCGTTCGTCGATCTCGCCGAGCGCTTCTGCGAGAAAGTCATCGGCGACGACGAGGTTGAGGAAGCCCGGCCCCGCAACGTCGGCGCTGGCAATCTCCGGGAGCTCTGCAACGCGCGCAGCGAGCTCCTGCGCGATCTCGCGCGGGGCGCGCCGTCGAACGCCGGCGAGCCGCATCGCGACGTTCGTCGCGTAGTCGCCGTGCGCCGCATCCGCGGGCCGCTCGAGCTCGAGCTCGGTTCCGGCCAGCTCGGCGATCGTCGCGGTCAGGCCCGCAAGCGCTTTACCGCGCAACAGCTCCGCTCGGCGCGAAGAAGTCCTCGAGCTTGCGGATCTCGTGCGGCGTGCCGACACCGATCAGCACGTCACCGGGCTCGATCAGCTCGTCGGGGGACGGCGTCGTGTCGAAGGTGCCGTCGCGCTTGCGCAGCGCGACGATGATCGCGCCGGTCTCGTCGCGCACGCGCAACTCGCGAATGGACTTGCCCGCGCGCTCGCAGGTGCGCGTGACCTCGATCTCTTCGAGCATGAAGTCGTCTCCCTCCGCGGTCGTGACGACGTCGAGGAACGCCGTCACCTGCGGCTTGAGCACGAGGTTCGCCATCACGCGACCAGCGGTGGAGTACGGCGTCACGACACGGTCGGCGCCCGCGAGCTTGAGCTTCTTCTCCGCGTCCTCGTCGCTCGCGCGCGCCACGATCGTGAGGTCCGGCCGCTTGTGCCGCGCCGAGAGCGTGATGTAGAGGTTGTCCGCGTCCGAGTCCGACGAGGCGACGAGCCCGCGCGCACGGTCGATGCCGGCCTTGGCGAGATCCTCGTCCTCGGTGCCGTCTCCCTCGATGTAGAGGTCGTTGCATTCGCGCGCGGCGTCGAGCGCGTCGTCGCTGAAGTCGAGGACGACATACGGCACGTCCGCCGCTCGGAACTCGTCGCCGACGCGCCGGCCGACGCGGCCGTAGCCGCAGATGATGAAGTGCCCGCTCATCCGCTCGATCGCTCTCCACCTCCTCCTTTCGGCCAGGGCGCCGCTCACGACGCCGCCGGCGATCGCCTCGACGACTGCGGCGCCGACGTACGCAAAGATAGTCACCCCTCCGAGGACGACGACCACGGTCCACAGCTCGCCGCCGATGGTTCGCGGCGGCGAGTCGAGCCCGTTCAGCGTCGCGGTGACGACGGTGCGGTAGAACGAGTCGACCCAGCTGTGCTCGACGAGCAGCCTGAAACCGACGGTACCGACCGCGAGGAGAACCGCAGCCGCGACGTAGATCCGCATGATCCGGCCGAGGGTGAACTGCCCTTCCACGCGCTGTATCGTAAGTGTGTGGAAGACGGGCCCAGCGAGCGCCAGCTCAACATCCACATCGATCCCGAAGTCATGGGCGGCGTGTACGCGAACTTCGCGAACGTGTCGTTCTCGCAGTACGAGTTCACGATCACGTTCGCCCGTGTCGACCACGAAGTCGAGGAGGGCGACGTCCCGGGAGTCGTGGTCGCGCGCGTGAACGTCTCGCACAAGTTCATGCGCGACCTGCTCGATGCGATGGAGGACACGTGGTCGAAGTGGCAGACGACGGAGGGAATCCGGAACCTGCCCGAGACCGACGGCGAAGAGCGCTAGGGCGCCCGCTTCGCCCACACCTCGACCATCGCGATTCGCTGCGCGATCGTCGGGTGATTCTCCAGCCAGAGGTAGTCGAGAAGCGATGGGTTCGGCTCCTGCAGGCTCGTCTTCTGGAAGTCGACGAAGAGCTTTCGCGCGGAGGGCGCATCGTGCGTCGCGTTCAGCGCCGACCAGTCCGCCTCGGCCTCGTAACGCCTGGAGATTGCGTTCTCGAGCGGCGCGGCGAGCACGCCGATGACGACGAGCGTCAGCAGCGCGAACGGCAGCACGCCCGGGTCCTGGATGCCGCCGCGGCGTCTCGCCGTCAGCGTGACGAGCCACGCGATCGGCAGCACGGTCAGCGCCGACCAGCCGATGCCCTTGAGCGTATGCCGGTGCGCGACGTGACCCAGCTCGTGCGCGACGACGACACGGACCTCGCCGGGTGAGAAGCGGCTGTCGAGGATCGTGCTCCAGAGGATCACGTTCGCCGAAGGGCCAAAGCCGCTCGAGTACGCGTTTGCCTGCGTCGTCACCTTGCTCACGTCCTGGACGTGCACCGGCGTCCCCGTTACTCCCTGGCGCTTCTCGAGCACGCGCACGTCCGCGCGCAGGCGCGGGTTCTTCACGCCGTGCGTGCCGAACTGCAACAGCCAGCCGCTGAGGAACACGAACAGCGCGGCGAACGCGACGAAGACCGGGCCGCCGACGAGCCACCAGCGGTCTCCCAGCCAGCCGGCGAGGCCGAGCACGATGACGACGAACACGAGCGCGTACAGCGCCTCGAACGAGAGCACGGCCCACGGCGCGACGATCCACGAGAGGTAGTCGTGCGGGGCAAGGCCGTGGCGCGCCTCCCACCACTGCGTCGCGAAGCCGAAGGGGAGCGACACGAACCAGAGCGTGACGAGGATCAGCATCGCCACGATCACGCCGGCCCCGATGCGTCCGAGCCCGAGCGTGCGCACGAGCCGCGGCGCACGGCGGGACAGCACGACGAGCGCGACGATCGTCGCGGCCAGCTGCAACAGCCAGAGGAGGTCGAGGAATCGCTGGTAATCGGCCGCGCGCTCGACCGCGCGCGCCGAGAAGAAGCGGCGCACGTCGAGCCCACCGACGTCGACGCCCGACGGCACGCTCGTCCGCCAGAGAAACAACGCGGCGACGAGCCAGGCGGCGGACAAAACCACTACCGTTGCCCACCGCCCGATGCCGCGCGTTGCAGTCATCTCCGACGTCCACGCTAACGAGGAGGCTCTGCTCGCGGTACTCGAGGAGATCGAGGCTTGGGCGCCCGAGGCGATCTGGTGCCTCGGCGACGTGGTCGGCTACGGCCCCGCGCCGAACCGCTGCTGTCAGATCGTGGCCGAGCGGGCCGACGTCTGCCTGATCGGCAACCACGATCTCGTCGCTCTCGGCACGCTCGACGTCACCGACTTCAATGACGAGGCAGCGGCAGCCGCGCTCTGGACGCGCGCCGCCCTCGACGAACGTTCACGTGCGTTCCTCGCGGGGCTCGAGCCGAGCGCCGCCGAAGCAGACGTCGAGATGTTCCATGCGAGCCCGCGCGATCCCGTGTGGGAGTACGTGCTCAGCGCCGAGACGGCATACGTGAGCCTCGTGACGGCCAACGCGCCGCTCGTGCTCGTCGGGCACAGCCACGTCGCCCTCGCGATCGGCCTCGACGATGCGCAGCTGCACGGAGGCCTCGCGCCGGCGGGAACCGAGGTCGAGCTGGAGGGGCGTTGGCTGCTCAATCCCGGGTCGGTCGGCCAGCCTCGCGACGGCGATCCGGACGCCGCGTGGCTGGAGCTCGACACCGACGCCAGGTTTGCGCGTTTCCATCGCGTTGCATATCCGATCGAACGCACGCAGGCGGCGATTCGGGAGCACGGCCTTCCGGAGGCGCTGGCGGTGCGGTTGGCCGACGGAACCTAGAACAGGGGGTCACAGATGGCAGAGCTGACGAATCTCGAGTCGAAGCTGGGCGAGGTGCTCGGTCTCGCAATGGCGGCACAGACCGCGACGCAGAAGGTGCAGAAGCTGGAGGGACTGACGCCGGAGCTCGAGGAGCGTCTCGTGCAGATGCACGACGAGGCGAAGGAGACCGAGGAGCGCGCGACCGAGGTCGCAGGCACGATCGACGGCAAGAAAACCGCGATTCTCGACGAGGCGCGCGACGTCAAGCAGAAGGCGAGCGAGATGATGTCGACGTACCTCGAGAGCGCCTCCGATGCCCTCGACGGCTTCGAATTCCTCACGATGGCCGAGGCCGGCGAGGTCGGCCACTGGGAGATCCTCAACACGCTCACCGAGCGCGCAGCGAAGGCGGAGGTTCAGGAGCTCTGCGGCTGGGCGATCCCGATCCAGCAACGCCACTTCGAGGACGTGCGCAAGGGCTCGCTGCAACTCGCCGCCGAAGAGGATCCGGACGAGCCGGCTGAGTAAAAGAGCCGGCTAGACGTTCGAGGCGACGCGGGCGGTTTCGGCCGTCTTGCCGAAGGTGATGCCCTCGCGGACCAGCGCCGCCTGGACCTCTTCCCGCGCCTTGTAGATTCGCCACTTGACCGTGGCGAGCGTGATCTCGAGGGAGTCCGCGATCTCGGTGTACGCGAGCCCGACGACGTCGCGGAGGAGCAGCGCCATCTTGAGGTCGACGTTCAGGTTTTCGACCGCGCGCCACAGCGCGTCGACCGCCTCGATCCGCTCGAGCGGCTGGTCGAGGACCTCGAACGGCGCCATCTCGTCGAGCGAGCACACCGACCGCGGCCGCCGCTCGCGCGCGCGTAACTCGTCGAGCACGCGGTTCTTCGTCACCTGGAAGAGCCACGTCGTGAACTTCGAGCGAAGCGAGAAGCCCGGCAGGCCCTGGAAGACGCGGAGGAAGACCTCCTGCGTCAGATCCTCCGCGAGCGACCGATCGCCGCCGACCAGCCGGAGAACGTAGTTGTAAACCGGCGTCTCGTACGCTCGGATGATGAGGGAGAAGGCGCGCTCGTCACCGCGCTGTGCCTTCCGCAGAACCCCCAGATCAGGCTGGGTGAGTGACACTGGCGGGCCGAGTATAGCCCGGGTCTAGGAGACTCAAGCGCGTCATTTGTACGGATTTCGGGACGCCGAGAAGCGCCAGAACAGTGGGCGCGACGTCGGCAAGCTCGCCTCCGTCACGCACCTGAGCGTCCGCGTCGGTGACGACGAAGGGAACCAGATTCGTCGTGTGTGCGGTATGCGCGCCGACGCCGTCGTCGGCGATCAGCTTCTCCGCATTGCCATGGTCGGCGATGATCAGACAGACACCGCCGGCGCCGGTGACAGTGTCGACGACACGTCCGAGGCATTCGTCCGTCGTCTCGACAGCGGTGACGGTGGCAGGGATCGAGCCGGTGTGACCGACCATGTCGGGGTTGGCGAAATTGATGATCCCGAACGCGTAGCCGTTGCCGATCTCGTCGCAGAACGCGGTCGCCGCCTCGCGCGCGGACATCTGCGGCTTGTGGTCGTAGCTCGGCACGTCGCGGGGGCTCGGGACGAGCATTCGCTTCTCCCCCGGCCACTCCTCTTCACGGCCGCCGTTCAAGAAGTAGGTCACGTGCGCGTATTTCTCGGTCTCTGCGACGTGGAGCTGCCGTAGCCCCGCGCGCGAGAGTGTCTCGGCGAGCGTGCCTTCGACGTCCGACTCCTCGAACGCGACGGGGCAGTCGAGGTCGTCGCTGTAACGCGTCATCGTCGTGAGGTCGTAGCCTCGGTCGAGCAGCAGGCGGGAGAGCTGGCGTCCACGGTCAGGCCGGAAATTGAAGAAGATCGCCGAGTCTTCACGCTCGAGCCTGGGTCGACCGGCAACGACGATCGGCTCGAGGAACTCGTCGGTGACGCCACGGCGATAACTACTGCGAATCGCGCCGATCGGATCTGTCGTGACCGCGCCCGTGCCGTCTGTGATCGCCGCGAGCGCTCGCTCGGTGCGCTCCCAGCGCTTGTCGCGGTCCATCGCGTAGTAGCGGCCGACGACGGTCGCGAGGCGTTCGAGCGGAAGCTCCGCGAGGTCGTCCGCAGCGCTCGTCGGTGAGACGTCGCGGCCGTCGGTGAACGCGTGCAGCCAGGTCTTCTCCGGCGCGAACCGGAACAGCGCGCGAACGTGGTCGATGTGCGAGTGCACGCCGCCGTGCGAGACGAGGCCGAGCAGGTGCACGTTGCGACCGCGCTCGAACGCCGCGCGCAACGCTCGGTTCTCGAAGAACGAGCCGTCCTCGATCGCCTTGTTCACGCGCATGAGGTCCTGGTAGAGCCGGCGACCTGCGCCGATCGTCAGGTGGCCTACCTCGGAGTTGCCCATCTGCCCCGGCGGCAATCCGGCGGCCTCGCCGGATGCGTCGAGCGTCGAGTGGGGAAACTCGCGCCAGAGGCGGTCGAAGACTGGCGTGTTCGCGAGCTCGACGGCGTTGCCGGGACCGGGCGGCGCGCAGCCCCACCCGTCGAGGATGACGAGCGCTACGAGCGGGAAGCGGCGGCCCGGCAAATCGCGAGGAAGGAGTCGACCTCGAGCGACGCGCCGCCGACGAGCGCTCCGGCGACGTCCGGCTGCGCGAGGAGCTCGGCGGCGTTGTCGGGCTTGACCGAACCGCCGTAGAGCACCGGAACGTCGAGCAGCGACCTGATGAACGCGTGCGCTTCCTGCGCGAGCTCCGGCGTCGCCGTCTTGCCGGTGCCGATCGCCCAGACAGGCTCGTACGCGACGACGAGGTTCTCGTCGCGCTCGAGCACCGAGACCTGGCCCCGCAGAACGTCTTCCGTCTCTCCCGCTTCGCGCTCGGCCTCGGTCTCGCCGACGCACGCGATCACGGACAGGCCGGCCGCGAGTGCAGCGCGCGCGCGCTCGGCGACGGTCTCGTCCGTCTCGCCGAAGTGCCGGCGGCGCTCCGAGTGGCCGACGATCGCGCCGTAGACGCCGAGCTCGCGCAGCATCGGCGCCGACACCTCGCCGGTGAACGCGCCTTCGTCGTCCCAGTGCACGTTTTGAGCCGCGACCGCGACGTCGGTGCCGGCGAGCACCTGCACTGCCGTCGCGAGTGAGACGTACGGCGGGCAGACGACGACGTCGACGTCGCTCGGCCGCGCGTGCTCGCGCAGCTGCCTGCAGAAACGGGCGGTTTCCTCCGGCCCCTTGTACATCTTCCAGTTGCCTGCGATCAGCACGCGGCGATCCTACGCGGAAGGGATCGCCGCGACGCCCGGAAGCTCTTTGCCCTCGAGCAGCTCGAGAGCCGCGCCGCCGCCGGTCGAGGCCCAGTCGACGCGGTCGACGAGGCGCAGCTCCGTGAGCGCCCGAATCGAGTCGGCGCCGCCGACGACGGTGAACGCGCCGTCGTTCGCCGCCACCGCCTCGGCGACGGCGCGCGTTCCCTCGGCGAAGCGGGGCCACTCGAAGACGCCCATCGGCCCGTTCCAGAAGATCGTCTTTGCGCGGGCGAGCTCGTCCGCGAAGCGTTCCCGCGTCGTGGGCCCGATGTCGAGGCCGAGCCAGCCGTCCGGCAGCGCGTCGTACGCCGTCACGCGTGTCTCGGCGTCCTCCTCGAACGCCGCAGCTGCGACGACGTCCGTCGGCACGACCACGGGAAAGTCGAGAGGGTTCTCGTCGCGGATCTGCTCGGCCATCTTGCCGCCGATCAGAACGGTGTCGGCGCGGCCGCCGAGTTGCTGGAGCACGCCCAGCTTGTCTTCGACTTTCGCGCCACCCGACACGAGGACGAACGGGCGCTCGACGTCGCCGAGCAGGCGGCCGAGATGCTCGAGCTCCTGCTCGAGCAGCAGCCCCGCGTACGCGGGCAGCAGATGCGCGACCGCCTCGGTCGACGCGTGCGCGCGGTGTGCCGAGCCGAACGCATCGTTGACATAGAGATCACAGCCCTCGGCGAGCTCGTGCGCGTACGACTCGTCGTTCTTCGTCTCGCGCGGATCGAAGCGCGTGTTCTCGACGACGTCGATGCGATCGTCCGGCAGCAGCTCGCGCAGGCGTTCCTCTACGGGCGCCATCGAGTACCTCTCGCGGTCCTCGGACGTCTTCGGTCGACCGAGGTGGGAGCACACGCGGACCTCACGCGCGTCGCGCTCCAGCAGCAGTCGAAGCGTCGGGAGCGAAGCGCGGATGCGCGTGTCGTCGGCGACCTCGCCGTCCTGCAGCGGCACGTTCAGATCCGAGCGGACGAGCACGACCTTGTCCGCGACGTCGGCGTGGCGCACGGAGCGCGGGATGCGCACCTACAGGAGCTTCGGGATCAGGTCGACCAGGCGACAGGAGTAGCCCCACTCGTTGTCGTACCAGCCGATCACCTTCACCTGCTTGCCGTGCGCCATCGTCGACAGCCCGTCGATGATGCACGAGTACGAGTTGCCGACGATGTCCGACGAGACGATCGGGTCCTCGGTGTACTGGAGGATCCCCTCCCAGTGATCCGACGCGGCCGCGTCCTTGTACACAGCGTTGAGCTCGTCAACCGTCGCCGGCTTCGAGAGATCGACGACGAGATCGGTGACGGATCCGTCGGGCACAGGGACCCGCATCGCCATGCCGTCGAGCTTGCCCTTCAGCTCCGGGATCACCTCGCCGATCGCGCGTGCGGCGCCGGTCGACGCCGGGACGATGTTCAGCGCGGCCGAGCGCATCCGCCGCAGGTCGGGCTTCCCCTTGCGGGTCATCGCGACCTGATCCTGCAGCTGCTGCTCGGTCGTGTACGCGTGGATCGTCGTCATGAAGCCCGACTCGATGCCGAAGTTGTCGAGGAGCAGTTTCGCCATCGGCCCCACCGAGTTCGTGGTGCACGACGCGTTGGACACCAGATGGTGCTTGTCCTTGTCGTAGGCGTCGTCGTTGACGCCCATGACGATCGTGATGTCCGGGTCGGTCGCGGGAGCGGAGATGAGCACCTTCTTGGCGCCGGCCTCGAGATGCTGCTGCGCGCCCTCGCGGTTCGTGAAGAGACCGGTCGCCTCGACGACCACGTCGACACCCAGGTCGTTCCACGGCAGCGCCTTCGGGTCGCGCTCCGCCAGCACCTTGAACGACGTCCCGTCGACGCTGATCTCGTCGCCGTCGACCTCGACGCCGGCGAGTCCGCCGTGCGACGAGTCGTAGCGCAGAAGGTGCGCCAGGATGTCCGGCGCCGCGAGATCGTTCACCGCGACGACGTCGAAGTCGCCCTTCCGCGCCAGATGCGCGCGGACGAAGTTCCGCCCGATCCGCCCGAAGCCGTTGATGCCTACCTTGAGTGCCATGCGCCTCCCATGTCGGTTCGCGGCCACTCTAAAGAACCGGACGCGGCGAGCGTTCGACGTTGAGCGACTCGAGGATATGCGGGCCGGAGAGGAAGCTCCGAGGACGATCTCCCTCTCCGGTTTGCCGCGCTGAGGACCGCGATGACGGACGGGGTCTGAATCCGTCATCGGACGAGCGCGGACCCGCGGCTTTCAGTATGGAGCGTTCGTGCCCCTCACGGCAACGCTGTCGCAAGTCGTATCGACGCACCTTGTAATTCAGATATCTGATAGCTGCACGAGCCGCGCGACGCGTTGCTGGAACGCCGCCTTCGTGACGGGCGGCCGGCACTTGCCGGCGAGCTCGCGCAGCGAGAGCGTCGGGTGGCGAAGGCGAAGGTCGGCCGCCTCCCGCAGGCGCGGCGGGAGCGTCTCCAGCCGGCCGTTCGCCGCAAGTCGTGTGACCGCCAGCGCCTGCCGGTGCGCTGCTTGCGCCGTGCGGACCAGGTTGGCGTGGTCCGCGTTCGCGAGCCGGTTGGCGCGCGCGCGCGTCGCGCCCACCACGGCTCGCTCCTCGAACGACAACACGGCATCAGAGGCGCCGGCCGCATTCAGCACGTCGGCGATCGCGGCGGCTCCCTTGGCATACGCGACTGCGTGACGACCGCGGTCGAGCACCTGCAACTGGAGCCGGTCGCGCCGCGCGACGTCTGCGAGGAACTCCGCTCCGGCGAGGCCGGTCGCGCGGATCTCGAGGTGCGGCGCGCGCGGACCGCTGACAGAGCCGCCGCCGAGAAGAGCGCCGCGCAGGTACGACCGTCGGCAGCACGCTTTGCGGACGACGCGGCGCGGCGGTTGCTCGAGCGGCGCGTTGCGAGACGCGAGCACTCCCGCCTCGCGCAACACACGCAGCGCCTGCACGCCGCCCTGGACGTGGAGCTGGTAGCGGGTCGCGCCGTCGAAGGCGCGGCGACGATACGTGCGGATCTCGGAAGCGACGCCGAGCTCGCGCAGCAGCGTGAAGGCCCGCCGCGCGACGGCCGACTCGCTGACGTCGAGGTGCAGCGTCACGTCGCCGCGGCCGCGGAGATGCAGCCGGCCCGCCGAGTGGAAGAGGCCGGATACCTCCGCAAGACGGTCGCAGTCGTCGGTCGGGCCGACGCGCGCGAGCTCGCGCTTGACCTCGTCAGAGAGCGACATGTTCCAGCGCGAGGAGGCGCCGCTTGTAGTCGGAGCCGAGAGATCCGTAGCCGCCGAGCCCGCTCGCGCCGACCACGCGATGGCAGGGGACGAGGACGCCGAAACGGTTCTGCGCGCAGAACGTGCCGGCGGCGCGTGCGGCGCCGGGCCGGCCGGCAAGAGCGGCGAGCTCGCCGTAGGTGACCACGTCACCGCGCGGGACGGCGCGCAGCGCTTGCGCGAGCGCCTGGCCGTACGGCGTCAGGTCGCCGAGGTCGAGGTCGACGTCTGCAAAGTCATCCGCGGTGCCGGCGAAGTACGCGTGAAGGCGGGCGATGAGCGTTGACGCGAAATTGTCACCCTCCAGCGAGCCCTCGTCGGCTAGCGTCGGCGCCGTGGGCTTGGGGTTCTTCCCCCACCCTGGGTGGGGGTATGGGCTTTCGCCCCCGTCCCGGTCGCCGTGCGCCCGCGCCGACCGCGGCAGCTCGTGCCACAACACCCGCCGGCCGTCCGTGCACAGCTCGGCGACGCCCCACCCGTCGACCTCGTAGCGCACCCACGTCACCGCCACGACGGCTCACCTTACAATCGGCGGCCGTGACCGCACACGGCCTCTCCCGTCCACCGGCGCCCTACAACGAGCCGATCAAGAGCTACGCGCCGGGCGCGCCCGAGCGTGAGGAGCTTCGCACACGGCTCGACGAGCTCTCGGGCCAGCGGATGGAGCTGCCGCTCGTCATCGGCGGGAAGGACGTCCAGCTCTCGGACACCTTCGACCAGGTCATGCCTCACGACAAGGATCACGTCCTCGCCACCGTCTCGAAGGGCGGCGCAGAGCACGTCCAGCAAGCAATCGACGCAGCCGCGGACGCATGGCACGACTGGTCGCGGACGCCGTGGGAGGAGCGGGCGGCCGTGCTGCTTCGCGCCGCGGAGCTGCTCGCCGGCCCGTGGCGCGCGACGCTCAATGCCGCGACGATGCTCGGCCAGTCGAAGACCGCGCACCAGGCCGAGATCGACGCAGCGTGCGAGCTGATCGACTTCTGGCGCTTCAACGTCAGCTACATGACGCGCATCTACGAGGAGCAGCCGGTCTCGTCGCCGGGCGTCTGGAACCGCATGGACTACCGGCCGCTCGAAGGCTTCGTCTTCGCCGTCACGCCGTTCAACTTCACCGCGATCGGCGGCAACCTCCCCACGAGCGCCGCCCTGATGGGGAACACCGTCGTCTGGAAGCCGGCTTCGACCGCTGCTTACTCGGCGCACTTCCTGATGAAGCTGCTCCAGG
>JBJMJE010000207.1:0-8484 GCA_045806505.1 Gaiellaceae bacterium | reverse complement strand
TGGCCGTCGCCGGCCGGTCCGGCGTCCTGCGCGATCTCGTTGTCGCTGCCGAAGACGCGCGTCTTCGCGCCCAGGTAAGTGTGGTCGAAGTCGAAGTAGTCGACGTCGAAGTTGCCGAAGATCAGCGTCAGGTCGGTCTTGTCCGTCGAGTCCGTGCCGCCCAGGAGCGCCGGATCGAAGACGCCGCCGACACGGCCGGCGAAGTGCATGTTCGTGCCCCACCCCGCGTCGATACGAGTCGTCGGCTCGTCCGGGACGTCCAGCGCCGGGTCGCTCGCGTCCACCGTGTTGGAGCGCGTCGCGTCCCCGTGGATGTAGATCGTGCCGGCGGCGACGATCTCGGACGTCGCGGGCTCGTTGATGTCGTCGCCGACCCAGAGATAGACGTTCTGCTTCGCCCAGATGCCGCTGAGCGTCCCGCGCGACGAAGTCGTCGACGGCGCAGCGACCCTCGGGTCCCTCTCGGCCACGAGCGATCTGCACATCGCCGTGTTCGCGCCGCAGACGAGCAAGTCGAGGTCCTCAGGCGTGGCGTTGCCCGTATTCAGGTCGGTCGGGAACGGCGGGCCGCGGATGCCGTTCGTGTCCGGCACGGTCAGACGCACGTTGCCCGTCAGCGCCTTCGCCGCGAGGAGGACGAGCTCGTTCTCGGTCTCAGTGATGTAGATGCTGCCGCCGGCCTCGGCGAAGAGCCGGCCTGATGCGAAGCCCACGGTCGAGGAGTTGATCTCGAGGTCGTTCTCGGGCACGCCGATCCCGCCGGTGCCGCCGGCCTTCAGATCGATGCGGATCGCGACGACGTCCGTGTCGGCATCTCCGATGCCGTCCGAGCCGTCGAGGATCGAGCCGTCGCGCGTGACGAGCGAGGCGTCGGTCACGTGCTGCGGGTTCGTCTGGCTCGTCTCGTCCTGCGCCGCGAGCACGAGCCCGATGCGCAGGTCGTTCGCCGTCTCGTAGATGTACGCGCCGAGCGCTGCCGTGGCGTTGAGCACACCGGTCGTGCCGATCGCGTCGTCGAGGTTCGTCTCGAGGAAGTCGCCCTCCGTCCCGATCGAGCCCGCGATTGCAAAGAGCGTGATGTTGTCGCCCTGGACATCCTGGGGATCGGTGGCACTCATCTTGTGGTACGTCGCGGGATCCGCGTCCGCCGGATTCGAGTCGAAGATGGCCACGGCCGCGATCAACAGCACGTCGCTCTTGCGCGAGCGGATGAGCCCGACGCGCATGTCGCCGGAGATCTCCCACAGCGCGACGGAGCCGTTGACGTCCACGTCGATCCAGCCGGTGCCGTCGTCCGCCAGGTTCGTGAAGCCGATGATCGAGATCCGCGTCGCGGAGCCGCCGTCGGGAGCGAGACCCGTCGCGTCGAGCGCGCCCTCGCTGTCCTTGACGCGGATATGGCGTCCTGCAACGAGGCCCGGCGTTCCGAAGCCCGCCGGCGCGCCACCCGTGACGAACTGACCGTGCTCGATCGTGATCTTGTACCCGGAGACCCCGGTGTCGCCGACCGGCTCGAGCTCGCGCTCGAGCAACTCGTTGCGGAGCGCGAAGAAGTAGACGCTGTCGATCTCCGTCGGCGACCCGAGCGACACTTGCCTCCCGCTCCCGTGCGCCTTGGTCAGTGGCGCGGTCAGGGTGATCCCGGTGCCCGAGGGGCCGGGCGTGCCGACGGTGGCAATGACTGCAGTCTCGGCGGCATCGCCCGTGTCGAGGACGATTGACTGGCCGGCCGCGAACCCTTCGACACTGACGACCTTGATGACGGAGGCGCCGGCGGCCGTCGCCGCGGCCAGCGACGTCGCCGCGGACGGGTAGGCGGCAAGGTCGTGGAATGCGGTTCCGCTGTCCGAGTTCAGCGGCGCCCGGAAGTGCATGAAGACGCGGTGTCCGCTCGGCGGGCCGAACGGGGCGCCCTCGTTCTCGACGATGACGATCACGCCGGAGGCGGTCGACCGGCCGGGCTGGCGCACGCCCGTCCGCAGGACGAGGTCGATGTCGCGGCCCGCATCGACGAGGTCGATCGGGATGTCGATCTCGGTGTTGCTGATGCCGAACGTCGCTTCGCTGGTGACCGGGACGCGGTCGACGCCGCGCAGCGAGAGATAGACGTCGCTCGTGGCGCCGGCCGCCCGCGCGAGCAGCTTGGGCGTGAGCAGCGTGTCGCACGGGCTGCCGGAGCACGTCGGGCCGTCGACGCGGGCGAGGTCGATGAACTGGATCAGGTCGACCTCGATCCTCCCCGACGAACTGCCGATCGAGCCGGCCGCCGTCTGCGTGTCGAGGATGTTCGTCGTGATGCGCGGCGTGACGCCCGTCGCCGCGCCGATGTCGCCCGTCGCGGTGTCCGTGATCAGCGTGAGGCCCGACGGATTGTTGAGGTCGTTCGTGAGCACGATGCCGCCCGTGCCGAACTTCTCGATCGCGATGAGGCTCGGCGCGACGCTCGAATGCACATCGAACTTGATCGTCGCGGCGTCGTCGGGGTCGATCTCGACGGTTGCGTCGCCGCCGAGCAGGTCGTTGATCAGGTCGATCCTGCCGACTCTCATCGTCAGGCTCGAGTAGTCGACGATCGTGACGGTCGTCAGGTTGTCCCGCATGTCGAAGATCGGCCAGCGGTCCGGCGAGACGCCGGTCGCCTGGTCGTTCGCGACCGGGTCGTTGGAATCGGTGTCGCCGTTGCTGTCGTTGTCGGCGACGTCGTCGGTGCGGAAGATGATGTCGCCGTAGCCCGAGTTGCCGATCGACGCGATCGTGTAGCTGCCGTTCCCGTCAGGGTCGACACAGTCACCGAGCGACGGCGTGTAAGTCGCCGCGCTCGGAGCGGTGCACCCTGCGACAGCGGTGGTCGCGTCCCTGAGGAGCTGCACGGCGTTGATCGCCTTGACCCTGCCGTCGGCGCCGACGACGAGCAGCGGGTTGCCGTTCGTGCCGCCGAGGATGACCACGTCCGCGTCCCACAGAATCGGCGCCGTCGAGTCGGAGCCGTCGTCGCTCCCGTCGCGATTGGCGCTGCCGTTGTGCGCGTAGGCGAAGAGCGCGACCTGCAGGCCCGCGGAGTCCGGCGGGTTCAGGATGCCCGCGCCGGCGAACACCGTCACCGACTCGTCGAGGTCGACCTTCGACGAGAAGCTGTCGTGGCCCTTGTTCTTCGCCTCCGGCGCCGGGACCGGGAATGCGACCGCGAGCGCGTAGGAGTCGCGACGAACCTTCAGCCCGTCGCTCGTCGCCTCGATGTCGACACCCTCGACTCCGGTCAGCAGCGAGCGCGGCGCGCCGCCGGCGACGTGGACGCGCGTGTCGCTGTAAACGTTCACGCTCGCGTACGCCAGCGCGACCGCGACACCAAAGAGGATCGGGCTGAACGCGGTGGCGTGAGCGATCGCGGTCAGATCCGCCTTCGTCGTCTGCGCCAGGAGCGAAAGCGTGTTGCCCTTGACGACCGCGCCGGCGCCGATCTCGATCGCCCGATCCGCGTGATCGCCTGCGGATCCGATGGTGATGCCGCGCGAACTATTGAAGCGGTCGGAGTCCGCGCCGGAGCCGATGGCGACCGAGTAGGTCTCCGCATCCGTGTAGGCCGTCGTGCTCGAGTCGACGTGCATGGTCACGTTCCCGTCCCCGACGATGGAGGTGTCGCCGCCGACCGAGATGGTGACGTCGTTGTCGACCTTCACAGAGGTGTAGGCGACCTTGCCGGAGATGGCGCCGCCGCCGACCGCGCGAGCGGTGGACGAGAGCGTGTGGTCGTTCTTCGCGAGGATCGTGATGTCGTGCGCGGCGCGGATCGACGTGCCCGTCGCGACGGTCGCCGTCGTCGGCGAGTCGCCCATGTCGGTGCTCGAGTCGTCCCTGCCGACGGAGAGGCCGCCGCCGCCCGCGGCGTCGCCCGAGCTCGAGACGTCGAAGGCGGAGATCGCCGACAGCTCGACGCTTGCGCGTGCGTCGAGCGTCTTCGCCGCGAGCGTCGCGGTCACGGTCGCGCTGCCGCTCAGCGTCGCCTTCGGGAAGGCAAAGTCGAGGGCGCCGCCCGAGCCGCCGCCCGCGAACGCGCCCGACTTGCCGTCGCCGGCAGGCGGGCGCAGCGCGCTCAGCGGGCTGCCGTCGGGAGCGCGGAGCTTCGAGGCAGACCCGGTGTCGCTGATCGACTCGCCGGCCGAGTGCGAGAACGCCAGGGGCAGCGTGAGCGCGACGTTCGTTCCGCTGATGCGCTGGATCACCCTCGACTCCTGGAACGGGCCGCTGCCGATCAGGATCATGTCGCCGGCGTGCAGGTTGCTCGCGCTCGCGACCGTGATGATCGGAAGCTGCACGACGCTTTCTCCGGCCGCGTGCGGCTGGAAGAGCGGACTCGCGAGCGTGATGCCGGTTCCGTCGGCACCTGCCGTCCCGATGCTCTGGATGATGGCGAACTCGGAGCCGATCAGGATCGCCTGGTTGACGGCAAAGCCGGTGACGCTCGCGACCTTGATGTTGTTGTTGAAGAAGGGCAGGGCCGTAGCGGCGAGCGTCGTCGCGGCGGCCGCCGCAGCCGCGGCGGCGAGTGTCGTCGTGCCGTTCGGCGTGACCGGCTTCAGATCGACGTAGAGCGCCTCTTGGCCGGTGGCGCTGCCGGAGCCGAGCACCAGGGCTCCCGACGCGTGCGCGAACGTGAGCGGCGCCGTCAGGGTGATACCGGTTCCCAGCGCGCCCGCCGTACCGATGAACTGGATCGTCCTCACTTCGCGGGAGAGGCCGGTGTCGATGACGATCTGGTCCCCGACGGCGAGGCCGCTCGTGCTCGTGACCTTGATGTTCACGCCCTGCACGACGCTGCTGCCGGCTGCGTGGGACGCGGTCAGCGCGGCCGTGAGCGTGATGCCGGTGCCGGCCGCGCCGGCCGTTCCGATGTTCTGGATCACCGCGGTCTCGGAGGTGGAGCCGCTGCCGACGACGATCGTCTGGCCGACGGCGAAGCCGTCGACGCTGTCGACCTTGATGTTCGAGGTAAGGCTCACGGCGACGGCGAGCGTTGCCGTGCCGCCCGGCCCCGCGACGGTGCTGCCCAGAGCGTGCGCCGTCGTTAGCGCGGACGTGAGCGTGATGCCGGTTCCGCCCGCCCCGGCCGTTCCGACGCTCTGGATCGTCACGGTTTCCAGGTCCGTACCGCTGCCGATGGTGATCGTCTGGCCGGCCGCGAAGCCCGTGACGGTGCTCACCCTGATGTTTGTCGGACCGGTGGCGTTCGCCGCGAGCGTCGCCGTCACGACGGGAGGGGGCCCGGCGACGGCGACGCCGCTCGCATGGGCGTTCGCGAGCGCCGCCGCGAGCGTAATGCCCGTTCCGCCCGAGCCTGCCGTGCCGACGTTCGAGATGACGGCGGACTCGGCGAGCGCACCGGAGCCGATCTTGATCGTCTGCCCCTTTGCGAAGCCGGTGACGCTCGCGACCTTGATGTTCGTGTCGTTGACGTTCGACCCTGCGGCGAGCGTCGTTGCACCCGCCGGCACAGCGGCCGCGAGCGTCGTCGACGGGATCTCGAGGTCGACGGTCTCAAGGCCGAAGTCGTGCGGGCCCGCGCGGTGCGTGTTCACGAGCGCGATCGGCGTCCCGCCGCGCGTGCGGGAGAGCTGGATCGTGTTCGCCGGCTTCGTGTTGTCGCTGAGGTAAGAGTTGACTACGTAATAGACGCCGCCGTCCTCGAGACCCGCCACGGCGTCGTTCGCAGTCCCGAGCGAGCGCTGCAGCGAATGCAGGTCGTTGTCGCGTCCCGGGGTGACGGTCAGCGGGATGACCTGGACCGGGATCGGCGTGTCGTCGGCCGTGTCGCTGGTGCCGTGATCGTCGGTGCAGTTCGCGGGATCCGCCACGCCGCCGACCGCATGGCAGTAATCGAGCGCGAGCTGGATCTGGCCGTTCGCGAGCTTGTGCACGTAGTAGGTGTGGTGGTCCTGCAGCCCGCCGATCGCGATCCCGTTGAGGACGAGGTAGAGCACCGCGTCCCCGTTCTGGAACGTGTTGTCGGGGATGAAGATGTTCTTCTGCGTTGCGTCGTGGACGATGACGGGGTTGTTGTTGGCGTCCTTCACGGTGTGCGGTGCGAACGACCCGTCGCTCTGCTGATCCAGCGTTACGTCGACGAACCCCGTGACGAAGGGCGCGGTGGTCGACGCGGGATGAATGCACTGGTTGATGGGCGACGGCGCCGGATTGCAACCCGTTGGGTTCGCCGCGACGACGGTCGGAGCGCGGTAGACGACCGCCTGACCGTCGACGAAGCCGGCCGGCACAGTCGTGAACCGAACGTGCGATCCATTTGCGTCGATGACGATCCCGGTCGACGTGAACGGCGCGTCGTCGGCCGCGGTCGCGGCGATGGACGTGGTCGTCAGCTTGATCGTCGTCGTGTCGATGACGCGGACGAAGTAGACCTTCCGGTTCGGGTCGGTGTTGTTGCAGGCCGAGCCGCCCGACGCGTCGCCGGTCTGCCAGCTCGGGAAGATCGAGCCCGCGCCGCGGGCGTCGTAGAAGACGCAGTCGCCGCTCTGGAAGCCGTGCCCCGTCGGGAACGTGATCGTGTCGTGCGTCGGGTCGATCCCGCTCACCGAGAAGAGGGAGCCCAGCCGGATCAGATTCGCGCCGGCATCGAGGACGGTGTAGACGCTGTCGTTGTGCAGACCCGGGATGACGGTGCCGTCGGTGTGGTACTGGACGACGTCGCCCTCGTTGATCGACGGGTAGCTGAAGGTCAGCGTGTCGCCGACGACGTCGACGGCCTGGATGTTGTCGTCGGGCGCGACTGCACCGGTCTTCTTGAGCTCGGACTTCACCTTGATGCTGCCCGTCGTGACGATCACGGTGCTGAGCGTCGTCGGCGTCGTCTTGCCGATGTGCGCGTCGACCGACGGCGTCACGGTCGCGGTCGCGTTCGGGGAGCCGACGCGGATGACGCCGCCGCCGGAGGCGGTGCCGGTCGCGTCCGCCTCGCCGCGTCCGGTCGCGGTCACTGTCACGTCGCCGGTGATCGGGTTGGCCGCGTCCGGGTCGGTGAGATCGCCGATCCTCACCGAGTTGCCGATCGCCGCGGTCGTCGACGGCGTGCTCTCGGCGACCGCGTCGGTGCCGGCGATGTCGATGCCGCCGCCGGATCCGATCGACACGGTCGCGCCTGCCGGAGCGCCGACGGTCTCCGCGCTCACGTTCACGCCGGTCGCCTTGGGAATCGACGTGTTGTCGCCGATCAGTGCCGTCACCGAGCCGTAGACGTAGGACTTGGCGTTCATCTCGTTGACGTCGACGACGCCGCCGCCGCCGCTCGTCGTCGTCGCGATCGCCGACTTCGCGGTCTGCGCGTTGAGCCCGATCGTGCCGGTGCTCGTGATCGACGTGGCTTCCGTGAGCGTCGCCGTATCCACCGGCCCGACGCGCGCGGTGACCGACGTGTTCACGACTGCCTTCGAACCGCCGGCTCCGACGTTTACGCCGCCGCCGCCGCCGCTGCTCATCGTCCCGGTCGACGAGCTCGCGTCGAGCGCCTCGACAGTCAGGCCGCCGACGTCGAGCGTGGCGCCCTCGCCGACGAACGCACCGAGGTTCACCGGGGTGCCGGTCGTCCCGATCTCGGCGCGTGCAGTGAAGACGCCTACTGCGACGAGACCGCCGGTGCCGCCGCCGGCCTTCGCGTTCGCCGTCGAGGACGCCTTCGCGCGAACCGTCGTGACGCCGCTCGTCGTGATATGCGCCTGCTTGCCGATGCTCGCCTCGATGTCGCCGGTGATCGTCGCGACCGCCTCGACGGCCGTCACACCGACGATCCCGCCCGTGCCGGCCGAGATCTCCGCGTTGACCGACCGCGTCGTCTGCTCGGTGGGACTGTCGGTCTGAACCGTCAGCGCACCGGCATGGACGGTGGCGTCGTCCGCGATCGACGCCTTCGTCGTCGCTGCGATCTGCGCCGTTCCGTTGACGCTGGTGACCGCGACACCGATCGTGCCGCTACCGCCCTCGAGCTTGCCGGTCGCAACGGTGTTGGACAACGCCCGGACGGTGACCGTCCCGTAATTGGCGGTGACGTCCGCGCCGGTACCGAGGAATCCCTGCGTGCTGCCGTTGATCGTCGACACCGCGTGGACGACCGCGGTCGCGACGCCGATTCCGGCCGCGATCGCGACGGCGAGCGTCTCCGCGTGGATGACGCCGTCGAAGCGTGCGCTCACGAGCACGTCGCCGCCGTTCGACTTGACGGTCGCGCCGGTGATGTTCGCCGAGACCGTGCTGCCGATCGTGTTCGTCGTGTCGGAGACGGCGCCGGCGACCGCGATCGCGCCGCCGGACAGCGAGATCGACGGAAGCACTGCGGCGACGCTCGAGGTGTCACTCGCCGTGATGCTGACGTCGCCGGCCGCGGTGACGATTGCCGAGGCGCCGACGAAGGCGCTCGTGCGCGAAGTCGTCGTGTTCGTCGCCTCCGACCCGGAGCCGCTGAACCCGCCGACGCCGCCGGCG
>JBJMJE010000206.1:0-10063 GCA_045806505.1 Gaiellaceae bacterium | reverse complement strand
GGATCCGCCAAGCGATCCTCGACGCCCGACGGCTGGCCTAGGCGGAGCGCGACCAACTCACCGACGCGCTCGCGAACCGTCGCGAGCGCGGCAGGCGGATCCTCGATCGGCTCGCCGTGCGCGGGCAGCAGGACGTCGGGCTCGAGGGTCGCGAGCCTCGCGCACGATACGATCGTCGACTCCTGCCCCTCGACGCCGCTGTACGACCACTGCGTCGCTGCGAGCGACCAGACCATGCCGTCGCCGTAGACGAGGTCGCCGGTGAACGCGAGCTTGCGCCCGTCTCTTTCGATGACGTAGGTCACGGACCCCGGCGTGTGGCCGGGTGTCGGCAGCGTGAACACGTCGATCCCGCCGACGAGCGAGGTGCGGTACTCGGCCACCGTGCCCGCGATCGGCACCGACTCGAGCAACGAGAAGCGGTCCTCCCGCAGGTCGTAGTCGACGTCGAGCGGACGACGCAGCCAGTGCCCCGTCGCGTCCGCGATCAACTCGGCGTCGTACGGCGGCGCCCACACGCGAATGCCCGCGTCCACGGCGCGGCGGAGGCCGCCGAGCGAGTCGCGATGGTGATGCGTCAGCAGGACATCGGTGACGCGGTCGACGCCGAGCGCGCCGAGGTGGTCGAGGACGTCGCCGTCGCCGAAGTCGACGAGCACCGCCTCCGCCCCCGACCGGACCGCGTAGACGTTGCACGTGTCGCGGAAGAGCGACACGCTGGACGACACCGCAGTCGGCTGCGACCCCACTCGCATTGCCGCAGAGTATGAAGCCAACGGCTTGGTTCATTTCGCGCGGGTACCGGGTAGAGTTCCGCCGCCTTGGGTGAAATCGTCCTCGACCACGTCGTGAAGGAGTTCGCGGGTGGGGTGCGCGCCGTCGACGACGTGGATCTCACGATCGGAGAGGGCGAGTTCATGGTGCTGGTCGGCCCGTCCGGCTGCGGGAAGACGACGCTGCTCCGGTCGATCGGCGGACTCGAGAAGGTAACCGGCGGCCGGATCCTGATCGGCGAGCGCGACGTGACGCGGCTCGAGCCGGCCGAACGCGACCTGGCGATGGTCTTCCAGAACTACGCGCTCTACCCGCACATGACCGTGCGGAAGAACCTCGGCTACGGGCTTCGTGTCCGGAAGACGCCGAAGCCGGAACGCGAGCGGCGCGTCAACGAGGTCGCGAAGATGCTCGGGCTCGAGGAGCTGCTCGACCGGCGGCCCGGCCAGCTTTCCGGCGGGCAGCAGCAGCGCGTGGCGATGGGCCGCGCGATCGTGCGTGAGCCGCAGGCTTTCCTCATGGACGAGCCGCTGTCGAACCTCGACGCAAAGCTCCGCGTGACGATGCGGACCTCTCTGCAGCACCTGCACGGGCGCCTCGGTACGACGACGATCTACGTCACGCACGACCAGGTCGAGGCCATGACGCTCGGCCAGCGCGTCGCCGTCATGCGCGACGGCAAGGTGCAACAGGTCGACGAGCCGCAGGTTCTCTACGACGAGCCCGTGAACACGTTCGTCGCCGCGTTCATCGGCTCGCCTGCCATGAACCTCGTCGAGGCGCGCCTCGACGACGACACCGTCACGTTCGGGGCGCACAAGATTCCGCTCGACCGCAGCCATCGACCGCGTGGAACGGTGAACGGCGAGGTCATCCTCGGCATCCGGCCGGAGGCATTCGAGGACATCGCCTTCGCCCCCGACGGGCTGCCGACGCTCGACGTGGAGGTCGCGGTGCTCGAGGAGCTCGGCTCCGACGCGCACATCTTCTTCCCCGTCGAGGCGCAGCAGGTCCTGATCGAGGACGCGATGTCGGACCAGCCGGAGGACGAGACGACGCTCCTCGCCGACGAGAAGGAGCGGTCGCTCTTCGTCGCGCGCGTCGACGCACGAACGGACGCGCGCATCGGCGACACGATTCGTCTGGCCGTCGAGCCCTCGCGCCTGTACTTCTTCTCGCCCGACACCGGCGAGAGCCTGACGAACGGCGCCGCGGCTTAACCTCTTAGCCGCTTCTTGATCCCGCACCTCGACTACACGCGACGGCGCCTGCGCCAGACCTCGCAGCGTCTTCGCGGGCTGATCCATGCACGGACGCGGCCACTCGACGAGCTACTCGTCTCGCCGCAGGTGGACCGCATCTCCTGGGACGAGGCGCAGGCGCTCGAGTACCGGCCCGTCGAGCCCGGCCGGCGCTTCGGCCCGCTCTGGGCCACGTACTGGTTCCGCGGGCGCGCAATGGTTCCCGAGGAGTGGCGCGGCGAACGCGTCGACCTGCGGTGGCAGTCGAACAGCGAGGCCGCGGTGTGGGTCGACGGCCGCGTGACGGCCGGGCTGAACAAGCACCACGCCGACGCCGTCCTCGCCGACGATGCAGCGCCCGGTGCGCTCGAATTCCAGGTCGAGCTCGCGTGCAACGGGCTCTTCGGCGCGCAGGCCTCCGCGGTCGAGCTGACGCAGTGCGAGCTCGGCGTGTTCGACGCCGGCGCGTGCAGGCTCGCGTTCGACTTCGAGGTTCTCCGCGCGCTCGAGGCGCACGAGGCGACCGACCCGACGCTCGCCGGCGACCTGCGCGGCCGGCTCTCCGATTTCGCCGACACGTGGGAGCACGACGCAGACGCCGCGCGCGCGATTCTCGAGGAGTTGCTCGAGCGGCGAAACGGCACGGCGACGCACGAGGTCGCGGCGATCGGCCACGCGCACATCGACACGGCGTGGCTGTGGCCGCTCGCCGAGACGTACCGGAAGACGCTGCGCACGTTCAGCACGCAGGTGCGCCTCATGGACGAGTTCCCGGAGTACCGCTTCGCGTGCTCGCAGGCCCAGCAGTACGCGTGGATCAAGGAGCGGAACCCGGATCTCTGGGAGCGCATCCGTGCGAAGGTCGATGCAGGGCAGTTCGTCCCCGTCGGCGGGAGCTGGATCGAGCCCGACCTCAACTTGCCGTCCGGGGAGTCGCTCGTGCGCCAACTCCTGCACGGTCAACGCTTCTTCGAGCAGGAGTTCGGCGCACGCTGCACTGAGTTCTGGGCTCCCGACGCGTTCGGCTACAACGGCCAACTGCCGCAGCTCATGCGCTCGGCCGGCATCTCGCGCTTCTTCACGCAGAAGCTCTCCTGGAACCGCTTCAACAAGCCGGACGAGCACACGTTCGTCTGGCAGGGCATCGACGGGAGTGAAGTCCTTGCGCACTTCCCGCCCGCCGACACGTACAGCAGCGCCGCCGATGTCGGCGACATCCTGCGCACGGCACGCGAGTACAAGAGCGCGGACCACTCGCAGACGAGCCTGCTCGTCTTCGGCCACGGCGACGGCGGCGGCGGCCCTACGCGCGAGATGCTCGAGACGATCGCGCGCGCGCGCGACCTGCAGGGATTGCCGCGCACGCGGCACGTCACTTCTGCCGAGTTCTTCGACGCGCTCGAGGCCGAGCCGCGCGAGCGCCCGGTCGTCGTCGGCGAGATGTACCTCGAGTATCACCGCGGCACCTTCACGACGCAGGCGCGCGTCAAGCGCGGGAACCGGCGCGCGGAGCAGGGGCTGCACGACGCGGAGTTCCTGTCGGTCGTCCGCGGCGGCGACTACCCGCGGGAGCAGCTCGACCGGCTGTGGAAGCTGCTCCTGCTCCAGCAGTTCCACGACATCCTCCCCGGTTCGTCGATCCGGCTCGTCTACGAGGACGCAGAGCGAGATTTCGCGGCGATCGAGGCCGGCATCGCTGCCCTCATCGGCGAAGGCTCGACGCCGATGAACGCGGTGGGGTTCGCACGCCGCGACGTCGTCGGCGACCGCCTGCTCGAAGCGGCGCCCTTCGCGCCCGCGCACGACGTCGAGCCGGACGACGAGGTGCGGGTCGACGGGTTGACGCTCGAGAACGCGCACCTGCGCGTGACACTCTCGCCGGACGGCTCCGTGGCGAGCGTCGTGCACAAGGCGAGCGGCCGCGAGACGCTCGCCGCTGCAGGAAACCGACTCGAGCTCTACGACGACCGGCCCGTCGACTTCGACGCGTGGGACATCGACCCGTACACGCTCGCGACGCGCCGCGATGCGCAGCCGGCGGAGTCGCACGAGGTCGTCACCGCAACGCCGCTGCGCGCGGAGGTCGCGTTCCAGCGGCCGCTCGGCCGGGCGAGCAGTGTCCGGCAGATCGTCCGACTCGACGCCGGAGCGCGCCGGGTCGAGTTCCACACGACCGTCGACTGGCACGAGTCGCACACGCTGCTGAAGGTCGCGTTCCCACTCGCGGTGCGCTCGCCGAACGCCACCTACGAGATGCCGTTCGGCTACGCGGAGCGCCCGACGCACTACTCGACGGCGTTCGACCGCGCCCGCTACGAGGTGCCGGGCCATCGGTTCGCGGATCTCTCGGAGCACGGCTTCGGCGCCGCGGTGCTGACGGACTCGAAGTACGGCTACAGCTGCTACGCCGGCGATCTGCGCGTGTCGGTCCTGCGCTCGACGAAGAGCCCAGATCCGGAGGCAGACATGGGGCTGCACGAGTTTGCGTACGCGCTCGTCCCGCATGCGGACGGCTGGCGCGAGGCACGGATCGTGCGCGAGGGCGTCCTCTTCAACGCGCCGCTTCGGTGGACGGACGACGCGCCGGAAGATTCGTTCGCGTCCGTGGACGACGACGACCTCGTGCTCGACACGGTCAAGCGCGCGGAAGACTCGGACGCGCTCGTGCTCCGGCTGTACGAGGCGCACGGCGCGCGCGGCATCGCGCGCGTGCGACTGGCGGTGCCGTTCTCGTCGGCAGTGCGCGCGAACATCCTCGAGGACGACGGCGACGCGCTCGAAATCGCGGACGGGACGATCGCCGTCGGGTACCGGCCGCACGAGATCGTCACGGTGGTCGTGCGGTGATCGTCTGCGTCGGCCTCGCGACGCGGGACACGATCTACGCGCTGCCGCGGCACCCCGGTCCGGACGAGCGCGTGGTCTCGACCGACCGCATGATCTCGGGCGGCGGACCGGCTGCCACGGCGGCCGTCGCGGTCGCGCGGCTGGGCGTCGACGCCCGCTTCGTCGGCGTGATCGAGGGAGATCTCGACGAGGTCGAGGTGGTGCGCATGCCGGGCCGCATGGTTCAGAGCACGATCCTCGTGACGCCCGGCGCCCGCGCGATCGTGACGGAGGAGGCAACGCCGTTCTCGGCGCCGTGCGATGCTCTCGACGGCGCCGACTGGGTGCACGTAGACCACGTCGGTTACCACGCGCTGCAGTCGCGCGACGTCCGCCTGTCCGTCGACGGCGGCAACCCGATCGACGGGCTCGACCTCGAAGGCGTCGACCTCTACGGGCCGACCGAGGCGATGGACGACGGACAGCGCGCGAAGCTCACGGTCGTGACACGCGGCGCCGACGGCTGCACGGCCTACACCGCCGACGAGCGGATCGACGTGCCCGGCTTCGCCGTCGAGGGCGTCAGCACACTCGGCGCCGGCGATGTCTTCCACGGTGCGCTCCTGGCGTGCTTCGTGCGCGGGCTCGAGCTTCGAGACGCGCTGCTGCACGCAAACGCGTGCGCCGCGCTCTCGTGCCGCGCGCTCGACGGCCGCTCGACGATTCCGACCTGGGACGAGCTAGAGCAGGCGGTCGCCGATGCCGAGTGAATGGTGGCGCGACGCCGTCTTCTACGAGATCTACGTGCGCAGCTTCGCCGACTCGAACGGCGACGGCTTCGGTGACCTGCCCGGAATTACCGGACGCCTGCCGCACCTGCGCGACCTCGGCGTCGACGCGATCTGGCTGACGCCGTTCTACCCGTCACCCGGAGCGGACCACGGGTACGACGTCGCGGATTACGTCGGCGTCGACCCGCTGTTCGGAACGCTGGACGACTTCGACGAGCTGCTCTCGTCGGCGCACGCGACCGGCCTGCGCGTGATCGTCGACATCGTCCCGAACCACACGTCCAGCGCGCACGCCTGGTTCGCCGGCGACCGCTCGCGCTACGTCACCGTCCCCGCGACCGGCAGCCTCCCGAACAACTGGCCGTCGAACTTCGGCGGGCCCGCGTGGACGCTCGACGAGGAGCGGGACGAGTACTACCTCCACCTCTTCGCGCCGGAACAGCCCGACCTCGACTGGCACAACCCGCAGGTGCACGCCGACTTCGACGAGATCCTCCGCTTCTGGCTCGACCGCGGCGTCGACGGCTTCCGCATCGACGCCGCGCACGGCATGTGCAAGCAGCTCGACGGGTCGCCGTCGTCGTCGGACGACGACCCGCGCTTCGACCAGGACGACGTGCACGACGTCCACCGGATGATCCGGGCGACGCTCGACCACTACCCGGAGCGGGTGGCGATCGGTGCGGTCGGGGTGCGCAACGCCGCGCGCTTCGCCCGCTACGTGCGCCAGGACGAGCTGCACCTGGCCGTCGACACCCAGCTCGCGGCGAGCCGCTTCGACGCCGAGGAGGTGCGTGCGGCGATCGAGGACTGCCTGAAGGCCGTCGGCTCCGTCGGGGCCGCGGCCTCGTGGCTGCTGTCGGACCACGACGTGTCGCGGCCGGCCTCGCGCTACGGCGCCGGCCCCGTCGGGACGGCCCGGGCGCGGGCGATGGCGCTGGTGCAGCTCGCGCTGCCCGGCGCGGCCTACCTCTACAACGGCGACGAGCTGGGCATGCCCGACGTCGACCTGCCCGACGAGGCGCTGCAGGACCCGATCTGGGAGCGGTCCGGGCACACCGAGCGCGGGCGTGACGCCTGCCGCATCCCGGTGCCGTGGTCGGGCACCGCGCCGTCCTACGGCTTCTCCCCGCGCGCCGAGACCTGGCTGCCGATGCCCGAGGGCTGGGAGTCGCTGACCGCCGCCGCCCAGGAGGACGATCCCGGTTCGGTGCTGTCGCTGTACCGGGCTGCGCTCACCCTGCGGCGGACCTCCCCCGCCTTCGCCGGCGAGAGCCTCGACTGGGTGCCGGCACCCGACGGCTGCCTCGCGTTCCGCCGTCCCGGCGGGCTGGTGTGCCTGCTCAACCTCTCCGGCGCCGCGGTGCCGCTGCCCGAGGGCCGCGTGCTTCTGGCCAGCGCGGACACCGCCGGTGGGGTCCTGCCGGACGACGCGGCGGTGTGGCTGCACGCCTGAAGTAAAAGGACCACCCTGCCCCCCACGCCTCGCAGGCTCGGCGCGGGACCCTGCAGGGTGGCCGTTCCAGGACGTCACCGGGCTCGGCGCAGGACCCTCCAGGGAGGCCGTTCCAGGACGTCACCGGGCTGAGCCCTGGAGGGTGGCCGTCCAGGACGTCACCGGGCTCGCGGCGGGACCCTGCGGGAGGCCATGGGGGGCGCTGGGGACCGCCGTCCGCCGGGAGTGGCCGACCCGCGGGGTGGGTAGCATCGACGTGGTGACACAGCGTCGCGGGGACGCTGACGGCTCGGTCTCCGACCCGGGGGTCGGGGCCTGTTCGGGGGAGGCCCGCCCGTCCATGACGCTGCTGCAGGTCGAGGGCCTGAGGAAGTCGTTCGGGGCCCGGCGGGTCCTGCGGGACGTCTCCTTCAGCGTCGCCGAGGGCGAGATCGTCGGGCTCGTCGGCAGCAACGGCGCGGGCAAGTCGACCCTCGGGGACATCCTGGCCGGCATCACCCCGGCCGACGCGGGCCTCATGACGCTGCAGGGCCACCCGTACGCGCCGCTGTCGGCGGACGACGCCCGCCACCTCGGTGTCGGTGTGGTCGAGCAGCTCGTCCGGATCGACCCCGGGCTGACCGTCGCGCGGGCGCTCTTCCGCGGCACGCCACAGGCCGACCGCCCCCAGGCCGAGCTGCGCGAGCCGGCACGGGCGCTGCTCGCCGAGGTCACCCTCGACGTCGACCCGGACACCCTCGTCGGGGAGCTGCCGCACTTCGTGCACGGCCTGGTGGAGATCGCGCGCGTGCTCGCCGAGGACACCCGGCTCGTCGTGCTCGACGAGGTGTCGGCGGCGCTGCTGCCCGTGGAGGTCACCCGGCTGCACGCCGTCGCCGGCCGGCTGAGCCAGGAGGGCCGGGGCGTGCTCTACATCAGCCACCGGCTGCCCGAGATGCTCGAGGTGGCCGACCGGGTGCTCGTGCTGCGCGACGGCGTGATCGCCCTGGACAGCCCGGCGGAGGACCTGGACCCGGTCCGGCTGGCCGCGGAGACCGTGGGCGAGCCGGTGTCGCTGCCGGCGCCCCGGGTGGCCTCTGCCCCGGCGCGCTCCGGTCGGGACGACGCCCCGGCGCGCGCCTCGACGTGGCCGGCCCCCGCCGACGGCGACGTGGCGCTGCGGGTGCGCAACCTGCGGGTGCCCGGCCGGGTCGAGGGGGTCGACCTGCTGCTGCGCCAGGGCGAGGTGGTCGGGCTGACCGGGCACCGCTCCTCGGGCGTCCAGGAGATCGCCGGCGCCCTGACCGGTGAGCTGCCGGCGCTGAGCGACGAGCTGGTGCTGCACGGCGAGCCGCGGTCGCTGGACTCCGCGGCGGACGAGGCGGTGCTGCGGCTGCCCGCCTACCGGCCCGACGACGACGCCTACGGGGTCGACCCCGGCGAGACGATCGCCCGCACGCTGACCCGGGAGCCGTGGGGTGCGCTCACCGACGTCCGCAGCGAGATCGCCTCGCTGCGCGGGGTGATCCGGACCGTGCACCGGCTCGACGTCAAGACGCTGAGCATCCGCACCGTCTTCGGCGCCCTGTCCGGCGGCGACCAGCACAAGCTCGCGCTGGCCCGCTGGATGGCCTCGGCGCAGGACGTCGTCGTGCTGCACGAGCCCACCCGCGGTCTGGACGTCCGGGCCCGCCAGCAGGTGCGCCAGCTGCTCGACGAGGCCACGGCGCACGGGACGTCGGTCGTCGTGGTGTCGGTGGACCCCGACGAGCTGGCCGAGTGCTGCGACCGCGTCGGCATCGTGGCCGGCGGCCGCGTGGCCCGCTGGATCGACACCTCCGAGCTCGCCGTGGACGCCGTCCGCGACCGGATCGTCGAGGCCGCCACCGCGGCCTGAAGGAGCACCTCACCGAGCGGCAGTGCGCCCGGTGAGGTGCTCGAAAGGCCCCGCGTCAGGAGCCCGTCCCGAGCTCGCGAGGGATGGGGGACGGGGGCCCTCCGTCAGACGCTGACGGTGGCCGCGACGGCCCGCAGCTTGTGCCGCGCCAGGGCCAGGTTGGCGGTCACGCGGTTGAGCACGAGGTAGATGAACAGACCCGTGTTGGCCTGGCCCTTGAGCACGTTGATCAGGTGGTACTGACCCTGCAGCGTGATCAGGATGTCCTCGACCTCGTCCTTCAGCTCGAGGTCCTGGATGGTGCGCAGCTTGGCGCGCACCACGTTGGAGTTGCCGGCGGCCGCGACGTTGAGGTCGAACCCGGGGGTGCCGCCGGCCGCGAGGGCCATGCCGCTGTCGATGTCGACGATCGCGGCGCCACTGGCGCCCTCGATCGCGAGCAGGTCGGCGATGACGTTGTCGAGCTGTGCCACGGATGGGACTCCTGTCGTCTGGAGGGGGAAGCGCAGCGGGGTGCTGCGGTCCGGGTCGGGGTGCGACCCGGGTCGACCGGACGAGCCGGACGCCTGCCTGTGCGCGGTATCCCCGGGCGGCGACGGTGCCGCGCCGGCGCGCGTCGCACCGGCCGGAGCGCGGTGCGCAGCCGTCTCGCCGACGGCGGGAGGTGCACCGGGCGGCGAGGTCCGCGCGGGCCGGTGCGCCGTGTCGGGCGCCCGGACCGGGTCCTGCGGACGCTCCACGGGGAGGTCGTGCGCCGCGGGGCGTCCCCACGACCACAGCGACGCCCACCACCCGGTTGCCATGCCTGCCGTTCCGCCTTCGCCGAGGGGCTCAGGGACCCCAGACAACACGTCCCCGGCAGGCCCGGCAAACCGGCGGGCGTATCTGCAGGTGAGCGCGCAGACACCGACGGCCACCGGTTCCCGGGGTCCCCGGCGGCCGCTCCCCCACCCGTGCCGGTCGGCGGCCCGTCGTCCTCGGGTACCTTCCGCGCGGGGCCGCGCGGCCCGTCGCGCCCCGGGAGGAGACTGCCGTGAAGACCAGGGACCGCGCCTACGGCGCCCTCTTCGCGGCGGTGATCGCCGTGCTGGGGACGATC
>JBJMJE010000205.1:0-7807 GCA_045806505.1 Gaiellaceae bacterium | reverse complement strand
ATCGTGAAGTCGCGCGGCGCGATGCCGTGGCGGAGCTCGTCCCACCGAAGCGGCGTCGACACGGGCGCGCCCGGCTTCGGTCGCACCGAATAGACGGACGCGATCGTCTTGCCCCAGCCGTTCTGCCTGTGGTCGACGAGCACGCCCTCGCGCTTCTTCTTCAGCCACTCCGTCGTGAGAAGCCCGGGATGCCGCGCCTCGAGCAGCCGTGACGCCTGAGCCGCGAAGTCGTAGGTCTGCTCGAACGACGAGCGCCGCGTGATCGGCGCGATGACGTGGATCCCGTCGGCGCCGCTCGTCTTCACGTAACCCGGCAGCCCGACCTCGTCGAGCAGCTCGTGGATCAGGCGCGCGACGTCGATCGCGAGCTCGAAGCCGTTCGGTTCGTCCGGCGGGTCGAGGTCGAAGAGCACGAAGTCCGGCCGGTGCGGCTTGTCCACGCGCGAGTACCACGCGTTCATGTCGATGCAGTTGTTCTGCACCATGAAGAGCACGGCGTCGGCCGAGTCGACGAGCGCGAAATCGACGAGCCGCTCGCCGCCCGGGCGCGGATGCGTCGTGAACTGCCGCGTCGGGATCCAGTCCGGCAGGTGCTTCGGTGCCTGCTTCTGGAAGAACACCTCGCCGTCGATGCCGTGCGGGTACCGCTTCATCGTGAAAGGCCGGTCGCGAAGATGCGGCACGAGCATCGGCGCAACCTTCTCGTAGTAGGCGAAGAGGTCGCCCTTCGTGACGCCGTCGTCCGGAAAGAGGACGCGGTCGGCGCTGCTCAGCTTGACGCGAGTCGTGACTTCATCCATAGCGCATTCTTCGGCGCGAAGCCCTCCCAATCATTGTTGAAGTACGCGTAGATGTCGCCCGGCCGGTTCTCGAAGCGCTGCGCCCACTCCTCGAGCTCTCGCTCGCTGTAGTTGCCGCGCTGTCCTCGCGAGCCGGAGTGGAAGCGTACGAACGTGAAGTCGGTGGTGAGCTCGTGCGACTGGAACGCATGCACCTCCGGCCGGTCGCCGATCACCAGCGCGACGCGGTGCTCACGAAGCAGCGCGTAGACGTCCTCGTGGAACCAGCTCGCGTCGCGGAACTCGAACGCGTGGCGCTGCTCTTTCGGCAGCCGTTCGAGCGCATTCGCGAGGCGCGCGTCGTCGCGCCTGAAGTTCGGCGGGAGCTGCCAGAGGATCGGGCCCAGCTTCGGCGAGCGGACGAGCGGGTCGATGCACGCATAGAAGCGCTGGAGCCCGAGCCCCATGTCGTTCAGCCGCTTGATGTGCGTCAGATAGCGCGACCCCTTGATCGCGAAGACGAAGTTCGGCGGCGACTGCGCGACCCAGCGTGCAACGGAGGCGCGTCGCGGCAGCCGGTAGAACGTGGAGTTGACCTCGACGGTGTCGAAGAACTGGGCGTAGTGCTCGAGCCATTTCGACGCCGGCAGCCGCGGCGGATAGAAGACGCCTTCGCGCCAGTGCGCGTAGTTCCAGCCGCTGCAGCCTATGCGGATAGAGCGCTGATCACCTGCCGACACACATCGTCGGTTCCCGCTGCCGCAACGCGTGAACGCGGCGTGAGGTCCAGCGGCGCGTCGAGGAAGCTGTCCGTTCCGTCGACGTTGGCGATCGCGAGCCCGCGTTCGCGCACGAGCAGCTGCGCTGCGGCGACGTCGACCGACCGGTACGGCTTCAGCGAGCACACGCCGTCGAGGCGTCCCGCGGCGAGGTGACACAGCGAGAGCGCGAGGGAGCCCATGATCCGGAGACGGTGCGCGATGCCGTCGAAGGCCGCCGCCCTCTCCGCGACCTCGCGCGTCAGCGTCGCCTCGAACGCCAGCAGCTCGATCCGTTCCTTCGGACGCTGCGAAGCGAGCGGCACGCCGTCGAGGAAGACCCCTTCGCCGCGCCGCGCCGTCCATTCCTCGCCGGACCCGAAGTCGTAGACGTAGGCGAAGTCGACGTCGTTCATCGTGTCGCCGTCCGCGACCGCGATCGAGAGCGAGAAGAACGGAACGCCGCGCTTGGCGTTGAGCGAGCCGTCGATCGGGTCGATGACGACGCGAGTGCGTCCGCTGCCGAGCTCGCCGACCTCTTCGGAGACGATCGTCGCGTCGAGTCCGTCGAAGCGCGCGAGGATGACGCGTTCGGCCGCGGCGTCGATCGCAGTCGTGTCGTCGCCGCCCTCGCCCTGCGACAGCACGGGCTCGCGCGCGGCTCGCGTCGGCAACTCGACGAGCACCGCGCGCACGTCTTCGGCCGCGCCGCGGCACAGCGCGAGCCCGTCAGTCAAGCGGGAAGAAGAGCAGCCCGCTCGTGAGCTTCGGGAAGAAGTACGTCGTCTTCTGCGGCAGCACCTCGCCCCGGCGCGCACGCTCGAACACGGCGTCGATCGGCGCCGGCCGCACGAGCAGCGCGGCCTCGGCCTCGCCCCGGTCGACGGCCGCCTCGGCCTCCTCGCGGCGCGGCGTGTAGGAAACGCCTTGAGGCCCGAGGCGCTCGACGAGCTCGACATCCAGGCCGTCGCCCTCGACGAGCCGATAGCCGTCGCGGCGATAGACGACCGGACCCGGAAGGCCGTTGCTCGGTCGCTCGATTTCGACACCGTCCACGTCGCCGACGCGCTGCGCGATGCGGTGCGTCGGGAAGATCGTCAGCCCCTCCTCGCGTGTCGACACGAGGACGACCATCATCCAGGCCGAGGCCTCGGTGCCGTCCTCGGCGTGGAATGCGAGCGCCGTCTCGTACCTGTGGTGACCGTCGGCGATCAGGAGCTGCTCCGAGATCTCGGGCAGCGCGTCGATCCGCCACAGGCGCTCGCCGTCGAGCGCGAGGTCGGGCTCGCGGTCGGGCAGCTCGACCGGGTCGCCGTCGTGCAGCAGGAAGATCGGCTCGAGCTGCGTGCGCGTTGCGCGCAGCAGGCGCAGGCGCTGCTCCTTGACGTTCGCGTGCGTTCGCTCGTGCGGGAGCACGACGCGCCGCTCGTACGGCTCGAGCCGAAGCGCCACGATCACGCCGTTGCGCGTGCGCGAGACGCCGTCGGGGCCGACATAGGACTGCGAGAGCGCCCAGTACGTCCGCTCGCCGCCGGCAGCGAGAAGCTGCTGCTCGCGCCATGTGGCGAGGTCGCGCGCCGCCTGCTCGTCCGAGTCCGGCAGCGTCAGGTGGACCACGTTGTACGCGCTGCGGGAGAGGTACTCCTGTCGCTCTTCCGGGCCGATGACGTCGTACGGCGGAGCGACGAGATCCTCGAGCCGACCCGCGCGCTCGGTGTACCGCTCGGCGCGGAAAGGACGCACGTCGGCCACGAGGGGACCGTACCTAAGTGCTCTCGCCGGCGAGCACGGTTGACCGCCTGGTCGGCTGCAAACCGGCGCATGCGCGCGTACTCAGTCGCCCCGATAGCGGAGTGCTATCGGGGCTCCCTGCGTCCTTCGCCTGCTTGGTTTCGCGCGATCAGGCGGGAACGTGCGCACCGGCGAGAGCACTAGGATCAGTTGCGTGAGCGCCGTTCGCGACCTCGCGGAGAACCGGGTCGTCGACGGCGTCTACGCGGTGCTCAAGAAGCAGAAGCTCCACACGCGGAGCGGCGCGCCCTACCTCGCGCTCGAGCTCGGCGACACGACCGGCCGCATCTCCGGCCGCGTCTGGAACGACGTCGAGTTGCTCGACGCGCGCTTCGGCGAGGGCGATGCCGTGCACGTGCTCGGGCGCGTCGAGAAGTTCCGCGACCGGCTCCAGCTCGAGGTGCGTGCGCTCGAGCCCGCCGACGCCGATCCGGCCGGGTTGGCGCCTGCGCTGCGCCGCGACGCGAACGAGCTGGAGGGATTCGTCGACGTCCTCACGTCGGAGATTCATGACGCGTCGCTGCGCGCACTCGTGTCGGCGGTGCTGGCGAGCTCGCCGCTCGGCGCGTATCCCGCAACGCTCGACGGCCACCATTCGTACGCGGGCGGGCTGCTCGAACACACGGTGGGCGTGGCGACGATCTGCCACGAGCTGACGCAGCTCCACCCGCGGCTGCGCGCCGACCTCCTGCTCGCGGCGGCGCTCGTGCACGACATCGGTCGCACGCGCGAGCTGGGTGGGCCGCCGGCGTTTCTGCCGACAGAGGAAGGGCGACTCCTCGGCCACGTGCACCTCGGGCTCCGTGCGCTGGAAGAGGCAGTTGCTCCCGCCGAGTTGCTGCACGCAGTCGCGGTACATCACGACCTCCGCGCGGCGCGCACGGCCGAGGCTGCGGCGCTGTACCACGCGAACCAGCTCGACGCCGTCGCCGCGACGCGGCCGATCCCCGAATAGGCCCGGCGCTCGCACTCGCGGCGAGCCTCACGTGGGGCTTCGCAGACTTCTTCGGCCCGCTCAAGGGACGGGCGCTCGGCGCGCTGCGTGTCCTGTTCACTGCGCAGATCGCCGGTCTGCTCGCAATCGCGCTCGCGGTGCTCATCCACGCCGAGGCCCCTCACGACGCGAAGGTGCTGCTCGCGATTCCGGCCGCGGTGTCGGGAACGCTCGGCCTCTGGGCCTACTACCGCGGCATGGCGGTCGGCGCGATGAGCGTCGTCGCGCCGATCGCGGGCATCTCTGCAATCGTGCCGGTCACGGTCGGGCTCGCCACGGGTGACGACCCGTCCGCGGCGCAGATCGCGGGGATCTTCGTGGCGCTGATCGGCGTCGGTCTCGCGTCGCGCGAGCACCAGTCCGGGGACCGGCGCGTCGCCGCAGGCGTGGGTCTGGCGCTCCTCGCCGCGGTCGGCTTCGGCGGCTACTTCGTCCCGATGCACGCCGCGGGCGCGGCGGACTTCTGGTGGGCGTCGCTCGTCTTCCGGACGACGTCGTTCATGCTCATCGCGGTCGCCGCGCTCGCAGCTCGCCGCTCCGTTCGCGTGTCGCGCCGCGACGCGATCTACGTCTCCGCAGTCGGCATCGGCGACACGCTCGGCAACGTCCTCTACGCCGCGTCCGCGTCGCACGGTCTCGTCAGCGTGACGTCCGTGCTCGCGTCGCTGTATCCAGTCGTGACCGTCGTGCTCGCGCGCGTCGTGCTGCACGAGCGCGTCGACAGGCTCCAGGACGTGGGAATCGTGGCGACGCTCGCCGGCGTCGTCCTCATCTCCGCCGGATAGCCGACACGGAAGCGGCGGTGCGCCGCCTCGCACGCGGCGGGCACCACTCTCGCCGTCGCACGCACCGGGCGCGATCGTCTGGTCCTTCCTATGACGCCGCATGAAAGGACCTCCATGTACCGCTTGCATTCACGAGTGCGCCGTGCGCTTGTCGCAGTGGCGGGCGCCGCCTTCGCGGCGAGCCTCGCGCTCACCGCCTTCGCGCCCGCCGCATCGGCCAAGATCCCGCTGCCGACGGTAACGGCGCTCCATGCCTACATCGCGGATCCCGCCTACGCCGGCACGCAGGCCGGCGACCTCATCTACGGCAAGAAGCCATACGAGCAGACGGCGATGGGCAGCACCACCAAGATCTGGACGCTCGACCTCGCCGCGCAGGCGCTGGCCAACCACTTCGTCAGCGTCAACGACCTCGTGACGATCAACGCCGACGAGGCGAGCCACCTGCCACCGAACGAGAGCTCGATGACCGACGTGAACGGCAAGCCCCTCGAGAAGGGCGAGATCGTCAAGTTCGGCGACCTGATCCGCGGGATGATGTACCCGTCCGGGAACAACGCCGCGTACGCGATCGCCGACCACCTCGCGCGTACGTACTACGGGCCGGGCAGCGACTGGCACGACTTCGTCGGGATGATGAACGGCTTCGCGTCGTCGCTCGGCCAGATGCACACGCACTTCACGAACCCCGCCGGGCTCGACAACAACGCCCACTACACGACCGCCCAGGAACTGGCCAAGGAGTTCCAGCACGGGCTGCAGGACCCGTTCTTCGCGCAGGTCGTGGGCTTCAAGGGCACGTACACCGCGACGACGACGGGCCCGAACGGCCCGAAGGCGTACAAGTGGTCGCGCAACAGCGGCTACGCGGGCTGGGAGGGTGAGAAGAACGGCGTCACGCCGAACTGCACCGGCCCGGCGAAGGGCTGTCTCGTCCGGGCCGCGACGCGGATCGGACGCCGCGTCGTCGTCTCGACGATGCAGGGGACGGCGGGCGCGGAGGAGAACGCGATGCTCGACTACGGCTTCGCGTCTATCTTCCACCCGGACCTCGACGGCTCGAGCAAGCCGGCGAGCGCGGTCGACAAGCAGGCACTCGATTGCTTCGGGAGCGACAACGCGGTCACGGCGACGCTGTTGTCCTCGGGCGCGGTCAACCTCACGCTCTGGAAGAAGGCCGCCGGCTCGATCTCCCAGGTGCAGTCGGCCGCGGTGCTGGGAGCTGCTGGTGGAGGCGACGTGGCCGTGACTCGCCTGTCGACCGGCGACATCGTCGTCGGCACGATCCGCGGTGGCAAGCTGACGCTTGCCCGTTGGACAACCGCGGGCACCGGCTCACTGCATCTCCTCGCGAACGACATCCTTGCGGGACCGGCGTCCACCGTCGCCCTGCAGCCGGTTTCGACCGACATGTTCCTGAGCGCGGTCGTCGCATCGGACGGCCGGTTCGCGCTCAACTCGTGGCAACTGCAGGGAACGAGCCTCGTCCACCTCGACACGTACGTGGACGGCTCGTCGTCGAACCCGTTCTCCGAGGTAGCCATCAGCGGCCCGCTGCAGACCGACGTGTTCGGCGGCACCAACGCCGTGACGGCGGAGATCCAGGGCCCCGATCTGCACGTGACGACGTGGGCCGTCGACCCGGCGACGGGCTCGATCGCGATGGCGGGGATCACCCGCAACTTGAACTCGAACTTCCGCAAGGTCAGCATCGCGCCCGTCGGGGTGACACCCCAGCCATGGGAGCAGCTCTTCACGCCGACCTACTACGCCCTCGGACACACGGTGCCCGGCGGCCTCCGTACCGACTTCCTCCGCCTCGGCGGGGGCGAGTTCGGCGGTCCCGCCACGCCGCAGTACCAGGGCTCGACGCCGGTGATCGCAGGCGACTGGATCAAGCTCGCGGCGCTCGGAACGGGCGGCGTCATGGCTGCGGTCGACATCCCGGGCGAGAGCGTGCAGCTCCAGGCGTGGGACGCTCACCGCAACCTCAACGACTCGATCACGCCGACGCAGGTCGCACAGGAGACCGAGCCGGCCGCGACGTCGCTGAACCTCTGCCGCATCCCGCTGTCGCTCCAGGCGGAAGGTCGCTTCTTCACGGGGACGAACGAGCTCGATGGGCAGTTCCACGTCCGGGCCTACCGTTCCGGCGACCGGCCGTTCTGACGCGCCGGCGGTTCAAAGCATCGACGAGGGGCGGCGGTCGAAGGACTCCCGCCCCTCACGCCTTTCGGCGTCAGCCGTTCGGCAGCCTCGCAGCCTTGCTCGTCAGTGGCGTGCTTCGGCGCTCAGGTCGACGAGCGACGCGAGGCGCGCCATCGCTTTGGAGTTGATCGAGTAGTACGCCCACTTGCCGCGCTCCTCGCGGTCGAGGAGCCCGGCGTCCATGAGCCGTTTCAGGTGGTGAGACACGGTCGCCTGCGCGAGCCCGAGTGGTTCGATCAATTCGCAGACGGACACAGGCTGGCCGGCGTCGACGAGCAGGTTGACGAGCCGCACCCGAGCGGGCTCCGCCAGCGCACCGAAAAGGCGAGCGGTGGCCGCGGCCTCCTCGTCGGAGAGCACCGGCGCCGTCAGCGGGGCGCAACAGGCGACATCTGTCAAATCGACTTCCATCGATTTGATCGTACCTCGGCGAGCGACGGGCCGCAAGGCCCTTGGCCCCTCCAGGCGTGTCCGGGGTCTGACCCCGGACAC
>JBJMJE010000204.1:0-3078 GCA_045806505.1 Gaiellaceae bacterium | reverse complement strand
ATCAGCTCCGCATGGCTGCTGGGCTGACGCAGTCCGAGCTCGCGGGCGAACGCTTCTCGAAGGAGTACGTGAGCCAGATCGAGCGCGGCAAGACGCGCCCGACGCGGGAGACGATCGAGTGGCTCGCGCAGCAACTTCGCGTCGACGCCGACTTCCTCCAGAACGGTGTCTCGACCGACGAGCGCAGCCGGATCGAAACGATGTTGGCTCGCGCCGAGGCCCTGGCCGAGGCGCACAAGTGCGAGCAGGCGCTCGAGCAGATCGAGGACACACGCACGGCCGTCCTCGTCACCGGCTCGCCGGACCTCGAGGTTCGGCTCCTCTCGGTCGAGGCATGGGCCCGCCAGGACGTCGGCGAGGTTCGCGACGCGATCGAACTGCTCGCGCGGGCGCGGACGCTCGTCGAGGGGCTCGGCTTCTCGGACGTCGACCGAGCGGACATTCTCTTCCGCCTCGGCGTCTGCCGCTACAAGCTTTCCAGCATCGCGACCGCCGTCGCCCTCTTCGACGAGGCGCTCCTGCTCGCCGAGCGCTCGGGCCTCCCGTGCGATCTGCTGCGCTCGGAGATCCTGAACTGGCGCTCCCGCTGCCGGCGCCGCCAGCGCGATTACGAGGCGGCACGCGAGGATGTCGAGCGCGCGCTGGAGCTGGCTGAAGGGCTCGAGGACAAGCGTATGACCGCTCACGTCTACTTCCAGGCTTCGTTGATCGCCGAGCGCGAAGGCCACTGGGTCACGGCCCGCAACTACGCGGAGCGCGCGCGGTCGCTGTACGCCGACGTCGAGGACCAGGCTGACGTCGGCCGGCTGCTCAACAACCTCGGCGGCCTCAGCTATCTCCTGCACAAGCCCGACGACGCGCTCCGCTACCTGAAGGACGCGTTCAAGGTTCTGATCGACATCGGTCGCGACGAAGAGGCCGCGACGGCGGTGTCGTCACTCGCCCAAGTGCACCTCGGCACCGGAGACCTCACGACCGCTGAAGAGCAGGCGCGCCACGCGCTCGCGCTCATGGGCGGCCGTGAGGATCGGCTCGACGAGATCGGCAACGCTCAGCTCGTGCTCGGACGCTCGCTGCTCGAGCAGGGGCGCCTCGACGAAGCGGCGAGGGCTTTCGACGAGGCCGAGAACACGTTCGAGAAGTTCGAGTCAACGAGTCACCGTGCGGCTGTGTGGATCGCCAAGGGCGATCTGACTGCGCGTCGGGGGGACGACACCGGGGCAGCGCGGCTGTACCGGCGAGCCGCCGAGACGCTGCAGGACTTCCGGTTCTAACGAGAGGAGGTGAAACGATGACCAACGCTCGTGTGATTTTTGCGGCCGTGATGCTGCTTCTCATCGTCCAGGCGCTCCTTCTCGCCATCAGCACCCCGCTCGGCATGTTCGACGGCAACTAGTCGAACTTCGCGCTGCGGAAGCCGGCGATAGACTCGCGAGGGTGCGTGCCCGGGTCGTGGCGTTCGCCGGAGTGCTCTTAGCTGCGGGTTGCGGATCTGGGTCCTCCACTCAGTCGACCGGCGTCTCTGGGACGCTGCAGGCGCTGGCGCGCGCGCCGGGGTTGAAGACCGTCGCGCTGACGCCTGGAGACGGCGACTTCTCGCCCGGACAGGTTCGCTTCAGCTTTCTCGTCGTCGCTAACGACGGGCGCCCCGTCGAGAAACCGCAGGCAGTGGTCTGGATCGCGCGCGGCTTCAAGAAGAAGCCATACGGGCGAGCCACTGCGCGTCTCGAGACGATCGGTGTTCCGGGGGCGTCCGACGCGTTGGACGTCCCCTCGATCTACGTTGCGCATCTCCGCGCGCCGAGCCCCGGCACGTACTGGGTGCTCGCCCGGCCGCAGGGAGCGGCGATCGCGGGTCTCGGCAACCTCGTCGTGCGCCGGCGTTCGTATTCGCCGGCCGTCGGCGCGCGCGCACCCGACGCGGCGACCCCGACGCTCGCGTCGACGCACGAGAACCTGCGCGCACTGACGACGTCGACGCATCCGGACCGGGCGCTCTACGCGCGTTCCGTCGCACAGGAGCTCGCGGCTCACCGCCCGTTCGTCGTCGCGTTCGCGACGCCGAAGTTCTGCACGAGCCGGACGTGCGGCCCTGTCGTCGGCGTCGTCTCGCACGTGCGGAAGCAGCTCTCGCGCTCCGGAGTCGGCTTCATCCACGTGGAGGTGTACGAGCACAACGACCCATCACGCGGCTACAACCGCTGGCTGCGCAAATGGCGACTGCAGAGCGAGCCGTGGGTGTTTCTCGTCGGCCGCGACGGTCGCATCAAGGCGAAGTTCGAAGGCTCTGTGTCCGCGAGCGAGTTGCGCGCGGCCGTCGAGTCGCTACTCGTGGCGTAAGCCCGCAAGCCGCGGGTAACAGTCAGGCGCATGGGTGCGCGCACAGCACGGCTCCGGCGAGCCGTCCACGTCGCCCGCGTCGCGCGGCGCGGAAGCCTCTTTCGGACATTGCGCGAGATCGGCGTCGTCGGCTCTCGCCCGGCGACACGTGAAGGGGCGCGCGCATTCAGGGAAGCGCTCGAGGAGCTCGGGACGACCTACATCAAGCTCGGGCAGCTGCTGTCGTCACGCCCGGACCTGCTGCCGGACGTCTACATCGAGGAGCTCGAGCGCCTTGTCGACGAAGTGCCGCCGGTTCCGTTCGACGACATCGAGGCCGTCATTCGCGAGGACCTCGACGCGGATCTCTTCTCGCGGATCGACGCGCAGCCGCTGGCGACGGCGTCGATCGCGCAGATCCATCGCGCGCTGCTCGCAAACGGGCGCGAGGTCGCCGTCAAGGTGCGTCGGCCCGGGGTCGTCGAGCAGGTCGAGCAGGATCTCGACCTGCTGCGCGCGACGGCCCGCATGCTCGATCGCCACTCCGAGGCGGCGCAGCTCGTGCAGGTCGAGGCGCTTGCCGACGAGCTCGAGGTGCACCTGCGCGCCGAGCTGAACCTCGAGGAGGAGGCGTACAACGCCGAGCTGATCGGGCGGCTCGCCGACGGTAATCCAGACCTCGTCGTCCCGCAGGTGATCCGCCCGTACGTGACCGAGCGCGTCCTCGTCCTCGAGCTGATGGAAGGCGAAAAGGTGACG
>JBJMJE010000203.1:0-11333 GCA_045806505.1 Gaiellaceae bacterium | reverse complement strand
CCGAACAGAGAAGTTAAGCCTGCCAGGGCCGATGGTACTCGGAGGGCAACCTCCCGGGAGAGTAGGTCGCCGCCGATTTAACTTCACAGAGCCCGCGCCTTTGGCGCGGGCTCTGTTCGTTTCGGCTCGAAATGCTCTGCATTTCGAGCCGGGAAGACCGGACAGGCGCGCGTTCCGCGCGTGCCCATCGGCGGTTGCCATTGGGTTGGCTGCTCCGGTGGATCGGAGCGCGGCGGGGCCAAGTCCCGCCTCGTCTGGACTCGAAAAGCGGTTAGGCCGCGCGGAGCTTCTCGCGCCAGTTCGGGTCCAGGGCGCGGAGGCGCTGCACTCGCTCGCTCACCGGCGGGTGCGTCACGAAGAGCGCCGCCAGGCGTTCTTCCTGGAACGGGTTGATCGTGTACAGCGGCTCCGTCGCAGGGGACGACTGGAACGGGAACAGCTCCTCCGTCTGCTCGAGGCGGATGAGGGCATCGGCGAGCCCGTGCGGCGAGCCGCAGAAGCCGGCGGCGGTTCGGTCGGCGGCGAACTCGCGCTTCGTCGAGAGCATCAGATGCAGGAAGGCTGCGGCGATCGGGCCGAGGAAGAGGAGAAGGACGCGCTCCAGCCAGCCGCCGATCCGGCTGATGTCGATGGTCATCGCGGAGAGGACGACCAGCGGCGTCTGCACCGTCACGTCGCGGTTGTGGATCTTCGCCAGCTCGTGCGCAAGGACGCCCTCGAGCTCCGCCGGCGAGAGCACGGCCAGCAGGCCGCGCGATACCGCCACCGCCGCGCCGCGCGTTCCGCGTCCGGCCGCGAGTGCCCGCGGGTGCGGGTCGTCGAGCAGATACAGCCGCGGCTTCGGGATCCCCGCGATCAGCGCGAGCCGCTCGACCGTCGAATGCACCATCGGCGCCAGCGCGAGCGGCAGCTCCCTCGCGCCGACCATTCCGAGCGCCACGCGATCGGCGTAGAAGATGAGGCCACCGGCGGACAAGAGTGCGCAGAACAGGAAGAGCGACGCGACGCGATAGCCGCCGAGCGCCCAGCCGAGCGCCGTCAGCAACAGGCAGAAGCCGACCAGCAGCAGCCACGCCTTCGCGAGGTTCCGCGCGGCGATCACGTTTCGAGCTTAGTCGGCGTCGAGGTCCGGCGGTTCGTCCTCCGCCAGCCCACGCGGAGGCCAGTCGTCCTTCGGCGCGTCGCACCGGCTCGAGCAGTGAACGGAGGCGATGTTCTGGAGCGGGATCAGGATGTGCCCGTTCAGCTCCATGTGCGCGACGTCCTCGATGTAGCAGTACGCGGTGAGCACGCCTTCTTGGTACTCGCCGCCGAAGAGCGCCACCTCGACCTGCTCGCCCTTGTACTTGCCTGTGTAGTCCTCCATCGGCCGGGTCAGTCTAACCCTCGCCAGGTGCCGTCCTCTGTGACGACTCTGAACACCTCGCAGTTGCCGATCGCCGCGCTCCGCTGTCGGCTCTCGGTTACGGAAACGCCCTCGACGAAGGCGCGGGCCGCGCGCACGGTGCCGCCGTGGCCGACGACGAGCACGCGCTGACCCGCATGGTTCGAGGCGATTTCCCCCAGAGCGGCCACGATCCGCTCGCCGAGCTGCTCGTAGGTCTCGCCGGAATCCCAGCCGTGGCCGTCCTGGTGCCAGCGCGCGACGCCGTCCGGATGGTGCTGCTCGATCTCCGGCCACGTCAGCCCCTGCCAGCTGCCGACGTCGATCTCGCGGAGCTGCCGGAGCGCGACGACGTCAGCGTCGAGGGCCGCCGCGAGGATCTCCGCCGTCTCGCGGGCCCGCAGAAGGTCGCTCGTGTAGACGGCCGCGATGTCCTCGCCGGCGAGGCGGCCGGCAAGCTCGCGCGCCTGGTCGCGGCCCGCCCCGTTGAGCGGCGGGTCGGCGTGTCCCTGGAAACGGCGCTCGCGGTTCCAGTCGGTCTCGCCGTGTCGAACGAGCAAGAGCTCCGTCACGGCGATCTAGGCTAGCGTCGTGGATCTCAACCTCCGCGACAGGGTCTGTGTCGTCACCGGCTCGACGGCCGGCATCGGGCTCGAGACGCTCCGGCTCCTCGTGGACGAGGGCGCGCGCGTCGTCAGCGCTGGCCGTTCGCACGCGCCGAACGCCGGCGAGGCGCTGCACGTGTCGACAGACCTCTCGGCGCCCGACGCGCCCGCGGAGCTCATCGACGCGGCGACGCAGGCGTTCGGTCGCGTCGACGCGCTCGTGAACAACGTCGGCACGGCGTACATCGCGTCCTTCGAGGACGTGTCCGACGGCGAGTGGGAGGAGATGTGGCAGCTCAACGTCATGAGCTACGTCCGCGCGATCCGCGCGGTCCTGCCACAGATGCGGGAACGCCGCGACGGCGTGATCGTCAACGTGTCGTCGACCGCGGGCAAACGCCCTTCGACGCGCATGCCGCACTACTCGGTGACGAAGGCGGCAGTCCTCTCGCTCTCGCGCCTCATCGCGGACGTGTACGCGAAGGACGGGATTCGCTGCAACGCCGTGACGCCGGGGCCGACAGCGACCGATGCGTGGCTCGGCCCGGGAGGTCTCGCGGAGCAGCAGGGCGACCGGGCCGAGGTGCTCGCGAAGGTCGGCGCGGCGCGACCCCTCGGGCGCCTCGCCGAGCCCGAGGAGATCGCCGCCGTGATCGCGTTCCTGTGCTCCGACCGCGCGTCTTACGTCACGGGCGCCGCCTGGAGCGCGGACGGCGGAACTGTCCCGATCATCATTTGACGGGATTGTTGAGGTTGCTCCGGAACACGTTGTCGGGGTCGTACTTCGCCTTCATCTCGCGCAGCCGGTCGTAGCTCGATCCGTACGTGTCGCGGAGGAGCTGCTCGCCCTCCTCGACGAAGCCGGGGAAGTTGAGGTACGTGCCGCCGGGCGAAAGGACGCTCGCCTCGTCGATGAGCCGGCGCGTCCAGTCGATGTTCGCGTCGTCGTCGGCCGCATCCTCCCAGTTCGACTCGATGCCGAGCAGGAACGGCGCGTCGCGCTTCGCGAACGCGCTGCCGCCCTCGGGCTCGCGGCTCATCGCGCCGCCGAGCGCCCACACGTCGATCGAGCTGAGGAGCGACGGCCGGGTTGTCGCGTGACGGCCGAGCAGCTCCGCCGTCGCGTCGTCCGCATCGGACAGATAGGTCGACTTCCAGTAGTAGCGGCGACCGTCGGGGTACTCCGGGTCGAAGAGGCTCTGCGCGATCACGAACGGCATCGGGCCGCTCAGGTCCGCGATCGGCATCGTGACCTCCCGCAGCGGCTTCACCGCTGCTTCGGCGTCCTCGAGCGCTCCGGACCAGCAGCCCGCGAGGACGAACACCGGCTTACCGTGCCACTCCGGCGGGAACGGTTCCTCCGGCGCCGCGGTCCAGTAGATCGCGACGCCCATCAGTTCCTCCGGCGCGTCCGCGAAAACGTCGCGGAAGACCCGCAGCCCGTCCGTCGCAGCGTCGACCGGGTAGAAGGTGATCGCCATGAACACCTCGGGGCCGACCGGGTGGAGGCGGTACTCGAAAGAGGTGACGGCGCCGAAGTTGCCGCCGCCGCCGCGCAGCGCCCACAGCAGGTCGTGATGCCGCTCTGCGTCCGAGTGGAGCAACTGCCCGTCCGCGGTGACGACGTCGGCGCCGATCAGGTTGTCGCACGAGAGGCCGAGCCGCCGCGTGAGGAAGCCCATGCCGCCGTGGAGCGTCAGGCCGCCGATACCCGTCCGAGAAACGACGCCGAACGGCGTCGCGAGCCCGAACGCCTGCGTCTCGTGGTCGACGTCGCCGAGCCGGGCGCCGCCGCCCGCGCGGACGGTCATCCGGTCGAGGTCGACGGACACGTTGCGCATCGCACCAAGGTCGAGCACGACGGCGCCGTCCGCGACAGCCGTCCCGGCGACGTTGTGCCCGCCGCCGCGAACGGACACCGGCAGCCCGTGCTCGCGCGCGAAGGCGATCGACGCGATGACGTCCGCGTTACCCGTGCAGCGCACGACCAGCGTCGGCCGGCGGTCGATCACGCCGTTCCAGACCTGGCGCGCCTCGTCGTAACCGGCGTCGCCCTCGGCGATCACCTCACCGCGCACGCGTTGCCGCAACTCGTCCAGTTGCAGGATTTCGCTCACCGACATGACCCGACTCCTCCTTGCGATTGTCGTCGCGCGTTACGTATCACCTCGCCCGGCCGCGTTACAAGGCGGGCCGACCCACGGACTAGGCTGGAAGCCATGCCGGAGACCATGGCCGAAGCGTTCACAGCGCGTATGCGCGAGCTCGAGGACGCCTGGCTGTCCCCGCTTGCAGTGCGCTCATACGAGACGCGCGGGCGGCTCCGGCCCGAGGAGGAGTCGCCGGTGCGGACGCCGTTCCAGCGCGACCGCGACCGGATCGTCCACTCGAAGCCGTTTCGCCGCCTGAAGGGCAAGACGCAGGTGTTCATCGATCCGGCCGGCGACCACTACCGGACGCGGATCACGCATACGCTCGAGACGTCCGCCATCTCACGCGTCGTTGCGCGCGCGCTGCGGCTGAACGAGGACCTCGTCGAGGCGATCTCACTCGGGCACGACACCGGGCACCCGCCGTTCGGCCACGCCGGTGAGGAGGCACTCGATGACGCGCTTCGAGCGCGCTTCGGCCGGCGCTTTCGCCACAACGAGCAGTCGGCGCGGATCGCCGAGCAGCTGAACCTCACCGAGGAGGTGCGCGACGGCATCCTCACGCACACCGGCGAGGTCGAGCCGGCGACGCTCGAAGGCAAGATCGTTCGCATCGTCGATCGCGTCGCGTACATCAACCACGACATCGACGACGCGATCCGCTACGGCATCCTCGCCGAAGACGAGCTACCGCGCGACGAGATCGAGCTGCTCGGAGCGACGGGCTCCGCGCGCATCGACACGCTGGTGGGCGACCTCGTCGCCGCGTCGGAGGCCGCCGGTGACATCCGTCAGAGCGACGAGATCGGCGACGCGCTGCTCTCGCTCCGCTCGTTCATGTTCGAGCGCATCTACCTCGGCGAGCACGCGCGCGGCGAGCACGCGCGCGCTTACCGGGCGGTCGGGCGGATCTTCGAGCACCTCGTCGCGCGCGGCGACGAGCCGGATGCGATCGTTGCGTTCGTGTCCGGCATGACCGATCGCTTCGCGCTGCACTACGCGAGGACCCTCGAGTAGTGGCTCGAATCAAGGACTCTTCGGTCGAGGCGGTCAAGCAGGCGGCCGACATCGTCGCGATCGTCGAGTCGCGCATCCGGTTGCGCAAGGTCGGCGGCCGGTACACCGGCCTCTGTCCGTTCCACGACGAGCGGACGCCGAGCTTCTCGGTGTCACCCGATCGCGGCACGTACCACTGCTTCGGCTGCGGCGCCGGCGGCGACGCGATCTCGTTCGTCGAGGAGACGGAAGGCGTCGACTTCGTCGGCGCGATCGAGTGGCTCGCGGACCGGTTCAACGTCCCGCTCGAGTACGACGAGTCCTCACCCGCGGCAGACGCTGCGCGCAAGCGGCGCGACCGGCTGCACGCGCTCCTCGAGCAGGCCACCGCCTTCTACGAGCGGTACCTCTGGGACAGCGCCGCCGGCGAGCCGGTGCGGGCGTACCTGCGCGGGCGCGGCCTCGAAGAGCCGGCGTGCCGCGAGTTTCGCCTCGGCCTCTCTCCGGGCGGCAACTCGCTCGTGCGCAAGGCCCGCGAGAAGGGCTTCACGCAGGCGGAGCTCTCGTCCGCCGGGTTGCTCAATCGCCGCGGCGGCGACTACTTCGCGAACCGGCTGATGTTCCCGCTCGCGGATGCGCGCGGCCGCGTCGTGGGTTTCCAGGCGCGCAAGCTGCGCGAGGACGATCCGCTGCGAGGCAAGTACGTCAACTCGCCGGAGGGTGAGCTGTTCCACAAGTCGGCGACCCTGTACGGGCTGCACCTCGCGCGCGCCGCGATCGCGAAGCAGGACCGCGCGCTCGTCGTCGAGGGGAACACGGACGTGATCGCGCTGCGGCAGGCCGGGCTCGAGCCGGTCGTCGCGTCCATGGGAACGGCGCTGACGGAGCAGCAGCTGAAGGAGCTCACGCGACTCACGAAGCGGCTGTACCTGTGCTTCGACGCGGACGCCGCGGGCGAGGACGCGACGCTGCGCGGGATGGAGCTCGCGCTGCAGCGGCGCTTCGACGTGAAGGTCGTGTCGCTGCCGCGCGGGAAGGATCCCGCCGACGATCCTGCCGGCTTCGAGTCGCGGTTGGCAGACGCCGAGCCGTATCCGGTGCACAGGATCAAGCTCGAGGTCTCACGCTCGCGCGACAAGAGCGTCGCCTATCTGCGCGGACAGGAGATCCTCGACGGCATCGCCGACTCTCCCGAGCGGCAGGAGGCGTGGCGGCTGCTGAACGACCACGTCGGTATGACGGTGCAGCTCCGTGCGGCAGGCGGGCAGACGATGGCCGGCAGCGCGGTGTCGCCGCGGTTGCTCGACGCCAGCGAGCGGCTCGAGCTGAGCGCGCTCGCAGGCGTGCGAGCGCACCCGAAGCTGGGCCGCACGCTCGCCCAACTCGGACCCGAGCATTTCGACGACCCGTTGCACAAGCGCGCGGTGCCGGTGTTGCTCGGCGTCGAGGACGCGGACGTGGAGCTGACACGCCTGCTGGCGAACCTCGACGCGCGCGCCGGCGCCGAGGGCATCGACGAACAGACGGCGGAGCAGCTCCTCCTGCGCCTGCGCGAGCGGAAGCTGCAGCGCGAGCTGGCGGAAGCCGAGGAAGCGCGCTTGCCCGATCTGCAGCAGGCGCTCTCAAAGGTGCGGGACCGCATCAGAGAGTTCGCCTGAGCGCGGCTACAATCCCCTGCGGCCGAGCGCCGTTCCCCGGTAGCTCAATTGGCAGAGCATCCGGCTGTTAACCGGAGGGTTGTTGGTTCGAGTCCAACCCGGGGAGTGAGAAGTCCCACACCGGAGCGGTTCCCGCATCGAGGTCATTCGCGGTGTCGCGCGGCGTCCTCGTTGCGCTAGCCCTGTCGGTGCATCCTTTAGGCCTCCGACGGCGTTGCCGTCTCGTGCGTGATGCCTCCCGCCGGCGCGCGGGCTTATACGACGGCTTCATCGGATCGGGTCTCTGACCGGACGTTGCTGGTTCGATTCCAACGCGCGGAGCTACGAGCGACTGGGTGAGCAGGCTTCGTTTCGTCCCCGGCCGGACGGGCACCCATTCACGTGTCAACTGTGCGTGGAGAGGGGGACACGATGTCGAGCACGGACGAAGCCAAGGGGCGGATCAAGGAAGCCGCCGGCGACCTGACCGACGACAAGGATCTCAAGCGCGAGGGCAAGGTCGACCAGGCCTCGGGCAAGGCAAAGGACAAGATCGACGACGTGGGCGACAAGGCGAAGGATTTCGTCAACCGCGACTGACGGTTTCGCGAGGTCGCGCCGCGCTCGGCGCGGACGACAATTCCGGCAAAAATAGACCTTGCGGTCGGCCCGATATGGGGTACTCTCGTAGCGGGTGCGGGGGGGTAGAGCGGCGGTGCCGCAGTCGCCGCTCCCCTGCCGCCCCGAGTTACATCACGATGAAGTCGATGTTGGGGTAGCCGCGTACGCGTGCGCAGACTTCGTAGCCCTCGAACGAGCCGTCGTCGTTCGTGTTCCCCTCGATCGTCTTGAACGTGTCGGCGTCGGCGTCGACGACGATGCCGGTGTGCCCGTACTTGAACGGCTCGCCGTGCGCCGCGAGGCGCAGGAAGAAGCTGCCCGGCGTGATGCGCGAGCGCTGTGAGGCAGGCGGCTGCGTCAGTAGCCGGCCGCCCGCGTGCCGCGCCATGTCGTCGCACGAGAGCGTGCGCGGAATCGGGAGCGCGACGCCGAGCGTCTGGCACGCCTGCGAGAGGCAGAACGTCGAGAAGCCCGCGCACCACGGAAAGGCGTCTCCCTCGCGTCCCTGCGTGTAGAGGCGCACCCACGGGCCGGCGTTCTGGCCGCCCTCCTCGACCGGGTGCTGCGCCAGGTGCTGCCGCGCGTAGGCGACGACGAGCTGGCCGAGCGGCCGGTTGCCCGCGATCGGGGAGATCGCCATCAGCATCGGCCGGATCAGCGCGCGCCACGTCGCCTCGTCGACGACTCCGGTGTGGGGCAGCCCCTTTGCACGCTGGAACGCTCGCACCTGCGCGGCCGTCGCCTTTCCGTAGCCGCCGTCGACGACGACCTTGAACCCGTGGTAGCAGAGCCAGCCCTGGATCAGCTTCACCGTCTGCCCCTTGGAGCCGACCTTCTTCTTTGCGTCGAGCTCCAGATCGGGGAAGTCGGCCGGGATGTCCGGATCGGGCATCGGCTTCGGCGGCGTCGTGCTCTGCATCGCCTCCAACGTCTTCGGGCCGACCTCGCCGTCTACGAGCAGGCCGTTCCTCCGCTGGAAATCGCGGATCGCCCTGTCGAGGGCAGGTCCGAACGCCGGACCGGCAGTGCAGACGAACAAGTCCCATGCCCCCGGCGCAACGCTGTCATACCAGCGCTTGAGGTCGCGTTTCAGCTGCGTTACCGCGGGGCCTTTCGCACCTTGCTTGAGAATCCCGCCGGGCGGCGGCTTCGGCCCGGGCGGCGGTTTCGGCACCGGCGCCGACCCGCGGGCGAGCGCGGTGCGCGTCGCGTCGCCGACCTGCCCGTCCGGGTCGAGGGCGTTGCGGACCTGGAAGTCCTTGACCGCGTTCTCGAGTGCCGCGCCGAAGCCCGGCCCGGGCGCAATCTTGAACGCCTCCCACGCGCCCGGCGCGTTCGCGTCGTACCAGCGCTTCAGGTCGCGCTTCAACTTGACGACGGGTTTCCCGCGAGAGCCGCGCTGTAGGATCTCGCCGCCGCGGGTCGGGTCGCCGCCGTTCTTGCCCTGGATCGCGGCCAGCCGCTCGAGGACGTCGGCGCCGTAGTCGCCTCCGGTCGTTCGCTTGTCGCAATCGCCGGCCTGGAAGCCCGAATACGCGCCGCCGCAGCCTGCGTTGTACGCCGATGCGGCGAAGCGAATCTGCTGGTCCTCGCCGACGTTCTTCTGCTGCGCATACGCGACGTTCGACGCGAGCATTGCGGCCGCGTACTCCGCGGCATCCTTGAGGCGGGGCGTCGTTCCGGCGCCGCGCGCACCGTGCTTCGCGAGCCAGTCTCCGTGGAACCGGTCGTCGATCTGGAAGAGGCCACGGCCGTGACCGCCGTCGCCGACGATGTCCTGCATGTTCGTCTCGCGCGAAGCGATCGCGAGCAGCATTCCGCGAGGGAGCTTGTGCCGCTTCTCGGCGCGCGCGATCGGCTGGAGCCAGCCGCGCGAGCGTGCGAGCGCGACCTGCTGGGCGAGTTGATCGGCGGTGATCTTCATTGACTTTCGGCAGCACCAAGTTCGCAGGACCAGCCGCGCGGGTCAAGCCCCTTCTTACGCGGGAGTCGGGAGTCCCTCGATCGCGGCGAGGGCGCGCTGCATCTCCGCCTCGTCGAGGGCGACGTCCTCGAGGTTGCCGGCGAAGTAGTTGTCGTACGCGGCCATGTCGAAGTGCCCGTGGCCGGAAAGGTTGAAGAGGATCGTCCGCTCCTCGCCCGCCTCGTCCGCCTCGCGCGCGTTCTTGATCGCGCCGTAGATCGCGTGCGAGGACTCGGGCGCCGGGATGATCCCCTCGCTGCTCGCGAACTGCACCGCCGAAGCGAAGCAGTCGGTCTGGAGATACGCCTCCGCGCGAACCAGGTCGTCCTTCACGAGCTGCGAGATGAGCGGCGCGACGCCGTGGTAGCGCAGCCCGCCGGCGTGGATCGGCGCGGGTACGAAGTCGTGGCCGAGCGTGTGCATTGCGACGAGCGGCGTCAGCTTGCTCGTGTCGCCGAAGTCGTAGGCGTACAGGCCGCGCGTGAGCGTCGGGCACGCCGCCGGCTCGCACGCGAGGACGTCGATGTCGCGTCCGGCGATCTTCTCGCGCACGAACGGGAACGCGAGCCCTGCGAAGTTGGAGCCGCCGCCGACGCAGCCGATGACGACGTCGGGGAACGCGCCGGCCAGCTCCATCTGCTGGAGCGCCTCCTGGCCGATGATTGTCTGGTGCAGCAGCACGTGGTTGAGCACGCTGCCGAGCGAGTACGACGTGTCGTCACGTCCCGCCGCGTCCTCGACCGCCTCGGAGATCGCGATGCCGAGGCTGCCCGGCGTGTCCGGGTGCTCCTCGAGGATCGCGCGGCCGCACTGCGTGTCCTCGGACGGGCTCGCCACGATCTCGGCGCCCCACGTCTTGATCATCGAGCGGCGGAACGGCTTCTGGTCGTACGAGATCCTGACCATGTAGACCTTGCACTCGAGGCCGATCAGCTTGCACGCGAACGCGAGCGCGCTGCCCCACTGGCCGGCGCCCGTCTCGGTCGACAGGCGCGTGCGGCCCTCGCGCTTGTTGTAGAACGCCTGCGCGACGGCCGTGTTCGGCTTGTGACTGCCGGCGGGGCTGACGCCCTCGTACTTGTAGAAGATGCGCGAGCGCGTGCCGATCGCCTGCTCGAGGCGCCGCGCGCGGTAGAGCGGCGTCGGCCGCCAGAGCGTGTAGAGGTCGAGGATCTCGTCGGGGATCGCGACCTCGGCGTCCTGGCTGACCTCCTGCATGATCAGCTCCATCGGGAAGAGCGGCGCGAGGTCGTCCGGGCCGACCGGCTGTCCCGTCCCCGGGTGCAGCACGGGCTGCGCGGGGTTCGGCATGTCGGCCGCGACGTTGTACCAGCGCCGCGGGAGCTGCGACTCGTCGAGCAGGTACTTCGTCTGCTCCACCGGCTGGAGCATAAGGGACCGATCCGTCTGTGCGCGGCGCACGTATCTTTCCGACGTCAAACCCAGAAAAGGGAGGCAGGCATGGTTCGTGTCTTCTCGGCGGTCGCGGTCTCCATAGCCATCGCGGCCGCTCTTGCGGGCGGCGTCCCGGCGGCCAAGCAGAAGCCGTTTCCGGACGTCATCCAGCTCCCGACGGGCTTCCGCCCCGAGGGAATCGAGATCAAGGGGCAGACCTTCTACGTCGGCTCCGTCGCCACCGGCGCGATCGTCCGCGGCAACCTGCGGACCGGCAGCGTCGAGCCCCTCATCCCGGGCGGAGCAGGACGCCCCGCGACCGGAATCGAGCTGGCGGGCCACCGACTGTTCGTCGCCGGTGCGGGCAGCGGCAAGGCGTACGTCTACGACACAGGCACCAAGCTCCTGGTCAAGGAGTACAACTTCGGGGCGTCGCCGACGTTCATCAACGACGTCGTCGTCACACACGACGCTGCGTACTTCACCGACTCGCAGCAGGGCGCGCTGTATCGCGTGCCGCTCGGACCCAACGGGGCGCTCGGCGATGCGCAGCCGATCAAGCTCGGCGGCGACTACGTCCAC
>JBJMJE010000202.1:0-10760 GCA_045806505.1 Gaiellaceae bacterium | reverse complement strand
GCAGGTCGCGGCCGTGGCGAGCCTCGGCGACGAAGCCGAGTTGCAGCGACGCCGGACCGAATGCGCACGAGAACGCGAGCGCGTGATCGAGCTCCTGGCCGGCGCAGGCTTCGATGTCGCGGGCCCGGCCGGCGCGAACTTCGTCTACGCCGACACCGGAACCGATGCACGCGCCATGTTCGACGCGCTGCTCCACGAGGGCGTGATCGTCCGGCCGCTGAACGCGTTCGGCGCGGAGACGGCGATCCGCGTGACCGTCGGAACGGCCGACGAGAACGACTTTCTCGCGGCGGCGCTCGCACGGGTGGGCGCCGCCACGACATAGTAGGTCCCACCTTGGGCGCCGCCGAGCTCCTTCGCCGCAACCGCGGCTTCCGGCTGCTGTTCGTCGCGACGCTCGGCTCGCTCCTCGGCACGTGGCTCGCGACCATCGCACTGACCGTCGACGTCTACGACCGAACCCACTCCGGCACGTGGGTGAGCGCGCTCCTGATCGCCGTCTTCCTGCCGACGGTGCTCGTCGGCGTCGCCGTCGGGCCGCTGCTCGACCGGCTGTCGCGGCGGCGGCTGATGATCGCGTCCGACCTCCTGCGCGCCGGCGTCTTCGTCGCGCTGCCCTTCGTCGACCGGCCGGAGTGGATCGTCGTCCTCGCCGCGGTCAGCGGGCTCGGGAACGCGATCTACCGTCCGACCGTCAACGCCGCGATGCCGAACCTGCTCGAGGAGAACGAGCTCGAGCGCGGCAACGCGCTCTTCCAGACCGTCGAGAACATGGCGTGGGCGGCAGGGCCGATCGTCGGCGGCGCGATCGTGGCCGCGTCCGGCACGCACTCGGCGTACTGGATCAACGCCGGTTCGTTCGTCTTCTCCGCAGTCGTGCTCCGGCTGATCCCGGCGCGCCGCCTCCAGTCCGTGGTGCCCATCAGCAAGGGACACTGGAGAGACGTCGCCGACGGCCTCGCGTTCGCGCGGCGGTCGCCGGCGCTGCAGGTGATGCTGGCTGCCTGGAGCGTCGAGATGATCGCGGTGGCGTGCGTGAACGTCGGCGAGGTCGTCATCGCGAAGGACTCGTTCAACGCCGGCGATTTCGGTTTCGGGCTCCTGTTCGGCGCGTCGGGCGTGGGACTTGCGATCGGAAGCTTCTTCGGTGGCATGCTCGCCGAACGGCGCCCGGTCGCGCGTCTCTACGGGCCGGCGATGATCCTGGCGGGGATCGGCTACGTAGTCGCTTCGGTCGCGCCGAATGTCTGGGTGGCGACGGCGCCGGTCGTCGTGGCCGGCATCGGCAGCGGTGCCGCCGCGCTGTACAACGTGCTGCTGATCCAGCGCGGGGTGCCCGACTCGTATCGCGGGCGCGCCTTCACGCTCGCGATGAGCGTGACCTACGCGATCCTCGGCCCCGCGATGGCCGTCGCAGGCCCGGTGACGAACGTGCTCGGAGCGCGCTGGATCTGGGCGATCGGCGCCTGCTTCTCGGTCGTGGCAGGCTTCGTCGCGATCGCGCTCTCGCCGCGTCTCCGCTACGCCGTGCCCGTCGACGACACGCAGCTCGAACGGGCCGAAGCCGCCTCGCTCTAGGCGGTTTTCCGACGGCGACAGGACGTCGCGGTGCTCGGCTCGACCCCGCTCGGCCATGCGGCGGGAAGGCTCGTTCTCCCGAAAGCCTCGGTCGGCGCGGGACAGCTGAAGCCGAACGCCGTCACGGGTGCCAAGGTGAAGGACGGCTCGCTCGATGCCGCCGATTTCAAGGCAGGCGCGGTGCCCGCCGGGCCGCAAGGAACCAAGGGAGAGAAGGGCGACGCGGGCGCGCCGGGCGCGCAGGGCGCGATCGGCCCGCAGGGCGCGCCGGGAGTGCCGGGGACGCCCGGCGCGCAGGGCGAGAGTGGCGCCCAGGGCGAGAAGGGCGACAAGGGCGACAAGGCGATCCCGGCGGCGGCGTCAGCGGCTACGAGCTCGTCACCACGAGCACGAGCCTCCCCGCCGAGGGGTACGCGCACGGTATGACGTACTGCCCTGCGGGCAAGAAGGCGATCGGCGGCGGCTACTCGTCAGGCGTGCAGTTGACGACGACACAGTCGTTCCCCACGAACAACGGCGCAGGCTGGGACGTCTTCGCGCACAACACCGAAGCGACGGCGAAGTCGCTCGTCGTCTGGGCGGTCTGCGCGAACGTCGTCTAGGAGTCCCGCGACGCAGCCGCATACGATTCGGCGCATGGCGAAGCGCCGGGAGTGGACGCGCGAGTCGCTCGCCGCCGGTGTGCGCGCGGGCGACAAGCGCGCCCTCGCCCGCGCGATCACGCTCGTCGAGAATCGCGAGCCGCTCGCGTACGACGTTGTCCGCGACATCTATCCCGACACCGGCCGAAGCTACGCCGTCGGTGTCACGGGCCCACCCGGCGTCGGCAAGTCGTCGCTGATCAGCGCGCTCGTCCGCCACGTCCGCGGGCACGAGCAGAGCGTCGGCGTGATCTCGGTCGACCCTTCGAGCCCGTTCTCGAAGGGAGCGCTCCTCGGCGACCGCATCCGGCTCTCCGACCATTTCCTCGATCCCGGCGTCTTCATCCGCTCGATGGGCTCGCGCGGCCACCTGGGCGGGCTCGCCGAGGCGACGCTGCAGGCGATGCTCGTGCTCGACGCTTCCGGCAAGGACCTCCTCTTCCTCGAGACGGTCGGCGCCGGCACGGGCGAGGTCGAGGTGATCGGGATCGCGGCCTCGATCCTGCTCGTGCTGATGCCCGGCTCGGGCGATTCCGTTCAGGCGCTGAAGGCGGGCATCATGGAGATCCCCGACGTGATCGCGGTGAACAAGATGGATCATCCCGCCGCGAAGACGATGGTGAACGAGGTTCGTTCCATCCTCACGCTCGACAAGGAACGGGCGTGGAAGCCGCCGATCGTCCTCACCGAGGCGCTGCGCGGCGAGAACGTCGACGTGCTGTGGGAGAAGATCTCCGCCCACCGCGCGTTCCTCGAGAGCGACGGCGGGCTCGACGAGCGGCGACGCCGGAACCTCGCGGGCGAGGTCTTCGCGGTCGCGTCGTCGCGCGCGAAGGCGCACCTCGAGCATGCGGTCGCGGACGATCCGGAGCTCAGGCGCCTGCTCGACGAGGTGCAGCGCCGAGAGCTCGACCCGCTGACCGCGGTTCGGGAGATCATGGAGAAGGTGTTCCGGGTTGGCGACGCAAACGGCTCCGACGCTTCGTGACATCGACGAGGCGCGCGAGCGTCTCGCCGGCGTCGCACGCGTCACACCCGTCTACGGGTCCGAGACGTTCTCGCGGCTCGCCCGGCGCGAGGTGTGGCTGAAGGCGGAGAACCTCCAGCGCACCGGCTCGTTCAAGATCCGCGGCGCCGTCAACCGGATCTCGTTCCTCGATGCCGACGAGCGTGCGGCCGGCGTCGTCACGGCAAGCGCAGGCAACCACGGGCAGGCCGTGGCGTGGGCTGCGCGCGAGGCGGGCGTCCGTGCGCGCATCTACGTCCCGCTCGACGCGCCGATGGCGAAGGTCGAGGCCTGCCAGAACTACGGCGCCGAGCTCGTGCTCGAGGGCGAGCGGCTCGAGAACGCCATGACGGCTGCGCAGGCGCATGTCCAGGAGGCCGATGCGACCTTCATCCATCCGTTCGAAGACCCGCGCGTGATCGCCGGGCAGGGGACGATCGGGCTCGAGGTCGCGGAGCAGGTGCCGGACGCGGCGACGGTGCTGATACCCATCGGCGGTGGGGGTCTCGCTGCGGGTATCGCGACGGCGCTCCGCGCGGTCAAGCCCGAGGTGCGGATCGTCGGCGTGCAAGCGGGCAAGTCCGGCTACACGATCGCCGACGGCATCTTCGTCAAGTACCCGGGCGAGCTGACGATGGGCATGCTCGACTCGCTGCTCGACGACATCGTTCACGTCGCGGACGAGGAGATCACGGAGGCGATCGTCCTACTGCTCGAGCGCTCGAAGCTCGTGGTGGAGGGCGCGGGCGCGGTCGGGCTCGCAGCGCTCCTCGCGGGCAAGGTCGCAGGCGACGGTCCCGCGGTGGTCGTGCTTTCGGGCGGGAACATCGACCCGACCCTGCTGATCTCGGTGATGCGGCACGGCCTGACGGCGGCCGGGCGCTACCTCGTCGTGCGTACGCGCATCCCCGATCGGCCCGGCGAGCTGATCAAGCTGCTGCAGCTCTGCGCGGAGAAACGCGTCAACGTCGTATCGGTCGAGCACCATCGCGAGGGCATGCACATCTCCGTCGCGGAGACGGAGGTCGAGCTGACGGTCGGAACCCGCGACGTCGCCCACGGCGACGACGTGATCGCGGCGCTCGTCGAGCAGGGCTATCCCACAGAACGCGTGCGCTGATGCGTCGCGAGCGGAAGGTCGTCACGGTGCTCTTCGCCGACCTCGTCGGCTTCACCGCGCGCTCGGAATCGCTCGACCCCGAAGACGTCGAGGCGATTCTCCGTCCGTACCACGAGCGGCTGCGGACCGAGCTCGAGCACCGCGGCGGCACCGTGGAGAAGTTCGTCGGCGACGCGGTGATGGCCGTGTTCGGCGCGCCGGTCGCGCACGAGGACGATCCCGAGCGGGCGGTTCGCGCAGCGTTGGCGATCCGCGACGGCATCGCCGAGGACGGCGTGCTCGAGGTGCGAATCGCCGTGAACACCGGTGACGCGCTCGTCAACATCGATGCGCGTCCAGAACTGGGAGAGGGCATGGTCGCCGGCGATGTCGTGAACACCGCGTCGCGCCTGCAGAGCTCCGCGCCGACAAACGGAATCCTGGTCGGCGAGTCCACGTTCCGCGCGACGCGGCACGTGATCGACTACCGCGACCACGCGTCGGTCGAGGCCAAGGGGAAGGCCGAGCCGGTTCCGGTGTGGGAGGTCGCCGAGGCCAAGGCGCGCGTCGGCGTCGACGTGAGCGGGCCGGGGACGGCGCTCGTGGGGCGCGAGCGCGAGCGGGACCTGCTGCTGTCGACGTTCGACCGCGTCCGCCGCGAGCCGTCGACGCAGCTCGTCACGATCGCCGGAGTACCGGGCATCGGCAAGAGCCGGCTGTGTGCGGAGCTCTACGACGAGCTCGAGCGCGAGGCGGAGCTGACGAACTGGCGCCGCGGGCGGTCGCTGCCGTACGGCGAGGGCGGAGCATTGTGGGCCTTCGCCGAGATGGTCAAGGCGCAGGCCGGCATCCTCGAGTCCGACGGCGCAGCGGACGCAGAACGCAAGCTGCACGAGGCGCTCGCTGCCACCCTTGCCGAGGATGCCGCGTGGGTCGAGGAGCGGCTGCGCCCGCTCGTGGGTCTCAGGGGAGAGCCAGGCGCGCGCGACGAGAGCTTCGCCGCCTGGCGTCGCTTCGTGGAGGCGCTCGCCGAGCAGCGGCCGACGGTCGTCGTCTTCGAGGACCTGCACTGGGCCGACGACGAGCTGCTCGACTTCGTCGACGAGCTCGTGGAGTGGGTCGAGAACGTGCCGCTGCTCGTCGTCGCGACCGCACGGCCCGAGCTGTTCGAGCGCAGGCCCGGGTGGGGAGGAGGCAAGCGCAACGCGCTGACCCTCTCGCTCGCGCCGCTCGGCGACTCCGACACGGCGCGCCTGCTTGCCGCGCTGCTCGACAAGAAGCTGCTTCCTGCGGATCAGCAGCAGCAGTTGCTCGCGCGTGCAGGAGGCAACCCGCTCTACGCGGAGCAGTTCGCGCGGATGTTCGCCGAGCGCGGTGACGCCGACGGTGTGCTACCCGAGACCGTGCAGGGGATCATCACCGCGCGCCTCGATTCGCTCCCGCCGGCGGAGAAGGAGCTCCTGCTGGACGCAGCCGTCCTCGGCCGGACGTTCTGGCAGGGCGCGCTCGTCGGCGACGAGGTCGAACGGCGCCTGCACTCGCTCCAGCGGAAGGAGTTCATCCGGCGTGAGCGTCGCAGCGCTGTCGCGGGCGAAAACGAGTTCGCGTTCGCGCATCTGCTCATCCGCGACGTCGCGTATGCGCAGCTTCCGCGCGCGGGCCGTGCGGAGAAGCACGTGCGGGCGGCGCACTGGATCGAATCGCTCGCCGGCGACCGAGGCGCCGATCTGGCGGAGCTGCGCGCGCACCACTACGTCGCCGCGCTCGAGCTCGTCGAGGCGTCCGGAGGCGATAGTCCGGACCTCGTCGACGCCGCACTGGCCGCGCTGCTGACGGCGGCGCGGCGTGCGTTGATCCTCTTCGCGTTCTCGCAGGCCGAGCGCTACGCGACGCGAGCTCTCGAGCTCTCCCCCGACGACGACGTGCGGCGGCCTGGCGTCCTGTTCACGCTCGCGCTGGCGGAGGCCGAGCTGGGGAAGGCGGGTTTCGGTGCTCGCGCGGCCGAGGCGGCCGATGCTTTTGTCGCCGTCGGCGACCTCGAGTCGGCGGCGCGAGCCGAGTCGACGGCGGCCACCTGGCTGTGGAACTTCGGCCAGCGCGACGAGGCACACGCGGCGGCAAGGCGAGCGATTGCATTCGTGGAGGGCGCGTCGCTTGCGTCCGTGAGGCCCGAAGCGCTCGCGGCGCACGCGCGACTCCTGATGCTGAACGGCGAGTACCGCGAGGCGATCGAGGTCTCCGGTGCAGGCCTCGAGGCCGCGAGGAAGCTCGGCGCGGAAGGAACGGAAGGCGCCCTGCTGATCACCCTCGGCACGGCTCGGAACGGGCTCGGCGAGGGCGGGCTCGAAGAGCTCGAGGAGGGAATCGCGATCGTCGACCGCCTCAACATTCCGCGCGAGTTCACGCGCGGGCACAACAACCTCGCAGAACAGTTCGTCGTGGAAGGCGACATCGCCGAGGCAGAGCGTCACTACGGAGTCGCGCTCGACCGGATGGAGCGCCTCGGAATCGTCCAGAGCGTCGTGTGGCTGCTGCCGCAGCTCGCGGATCTCGCCTACCACAGCGGCGACTGGAGCAAGGCAGACGAGTTGCTCCAGCGTTACGCGCGTCTGCTCGAGTCCATGCCGGGCCACTACCTCGACGTCCAGGTCGGCGGCATTCGCTCGCGGATGGCGAGTGCGCGCACGGGGGCGGCGGCGGGCGAGCTGTGGGAAGACACGCTTGTTCTCGGCCGGACGGTGCAGGACCCGCAGGCGCTCGTTCCGACGCTCTCCGGCTACACGCGGTTCCTGCTCGAGAACGGTCGGCCCGACGAGGCCGCCGCGCTCCTCGAAGAGATGAACGGGCTGCCGCAGTACTTCGCCGCGCTGATCGATCTCGGCTGGGTATTGCACACGCTCGACCGACCGGAATCGATGCGATCCGAAGCTCGCGGAGGTGCCTGGGCGGACGCGGGCGCGCTGATCTCCCGCGGCGACCTGGCCGCCGCCGCGGATCTTCTCGGTGAGAAAGGCCTGCACACCGAGGAGGCGTACGCTCGCCTGCGCGCTGCGGAGACGCTGACGGGTGCGGCGCGCGCCGCCCAGCTCGAGCCTGCGCTTGCCTTCTACCGGTCGGTAGGCGCGAGCGCGTACGTCCGCCGCGCGGAAACACTTCTGCCCGCGTCGGCGTGAAGCGCGACGACGCGCGTGCTGCCCGCTAGCTCCCGCATCTCCTGAACTCGACGGTGTGACCGCCCCGCTCCTGCCACTCGTGCACGCCACCGTGGAGGACCGGTCGTGCGTCTACTCCGCTCGCCTGCAGGACGCTCGCCGCGATCGCCGCACGTGCGCCCGTGTTGCAGATCGTCACAACGGGTTTCTCGCCGAAGCAGTCGTTGCAGACGCGGAGCAGCCGGTACGGGATGTTGCGCGTTCCGGCGATGTAGCCGCTGTCGCGCTCGTCCTTCTCGCGGACGTCGACCACCTCGACCTCGCCGGCTGCGAGCAGGCGCTCGAGCTCGTCGACCGCGATGGGCGCGAGCCGCTCGTCGCGCGGCGGGTCGAGCGTGTAGCCGGCGATGTCGAGCAGCGCGACCGCACGCAGGCCGCGTGCGCCGCGCTCTGCCTCGTCGACGCTCGACGCGTGGATGACGATCGACTCGTCCGGCGACATCAGGAACGCGCTCTTGGTCGAGAACGAGGAGCCGTCGACCGGCACGTTGATGGCGCCGCGCGCGTGTCCCGCAGCGAAGGAGTCGGGATCGCGGACGTCCAGGATCGTTGTAGCCGCCGCGCCCTGAATCGGCTCGAGAGCGTTCGGCGACGGCACGAACGCTCCGCGGTTCAGTGCGACGATGCGCTCCATGTTCGGCGGGCGCAGCTGCGAGCCGCCGGCGGCCTCCTGCACGAACTCGTCCTCGGCCGTGATCGTCATCGCGTGGTTGAACCGCCGCTCGAAGCCGATCGTGGATGAAGCCTTCGAGCTCATGCCGACTCCGCAAAGGGATCCTGCGACGTGACCGGGGTAGACCTCGACGCCGTCGGGCAACTCCGCCAGCCGGCGCAGCGAGTGGAAGAGTCCCTCCGCGCCGGCGCGCGCCTCGATCGCGAGGTCAGGTCGCGCCGCGTCGCCGACGAACAGCGAGTCGCCGGTGAGGACGAGCCACGGCTCGTCGCTCCGGTGGCGGTCGCTGACGGCGAAGGAGCAGTGCTCCGGCCGGTGGCCGGGCGTGTGGATCGTCCGGATCGAAATGGCGCCGACGTTCACGACGGCGCCGTCGTCGAGCCGCTCGTGTGCGAACTCCGCCTCCGCGGCCCCATGGATGTGGATGCGGCAGCCGTGGTCGAGCGCGAGGCGGCCGTGGCCGGATAGATGGTCGGCGTGCGTGTGCGTCTCGAGCACGCACGTGAGACGAACTTCCCGGCGCGCCGCCTCTTCGAGGTACTGCTCGACCCAATAGGCAGGGTCAACGACCAGCGCCTCCCCGGTGTCTTCGTCGCCGACGAGGTACGACGCGCACCCGAGGCCGTCGTCGACGAACTGCTTGAAGATCACAAGCCTTGAGGCTACACAACCCGGCGGCGAGATCATGATGCGACCCGTGCGACGCGCCGCTCGGCTGACCTGCATCGTCGGTGCGGCAACGCTCGTCGCGCCTGCGGCTGCGTTCGCGCACGCAGATCTCGTCGACACGAATCCACGCAACGGCGCCTCGCTCGTTCGCGCGCCGGCGCGCGTCGTCGTTCGCTTCGACGACGTCGTCCGGACCGCTCCGGGCAACGCGGCCGTTCGCAACGGCGGGACGTCGGTTCTCGCCGGCAAACCCCGCACGCACGGCCGCCGGCTCGTGCTGCCGCTTCGCGACCGTCTTCGCGACGGCGACTACAGCGTGCGGTGGAGCGCGGTGTCGGACGACGGCCACGTCATCCAGGGCGTCCTGGCGTTCTCCGTGGGAACGGGACGGGCGCCGCCTCCGCCGACCCTACGGGTCACGAACGAGGTCGGCTTCGGCACGGTCTTCTCCCGCTGGGTCTTCTTCGCCGGGCTCCTCGTCGGCTCGGGGATGGCGCTTTTCGACCTCGTCGTCTGGCGGCCGATCGCGCGGAGCGACATCCGCACGGGCTGGATGGCGCTCGCCCTCGCGGCGATGTTCGTCTCCTCACACGGGCTCGTGCGCGCAAGTCACGGAGGCGTCGCCACCCGCTTCGGCCTGACGGTGCAGATCGCGTCTGCGATCGCCGCGACCGGCGCGGCTGCGGCCGCCATCGCGGTGGCGGACCGATCCGCCGCGCCGTTCGGGATGGTGCTCGCGGTCCTGCTCCTGCCGGTGCCGACCGTGGCCGGCCACGCGCTCGATCCCGGTCGCTCGTGGCTCGAGGTCCCGGTCGACATGCTCCATGTGACCGCCGCAGCCGTCTGGGTGGGCGGCCTCTTTGCGCTCGTGGTGATCGTGCCGCGTGAGGGCGTGCCGCCGGAGATCGCCGACCGTGCAGCTCGCAGGTTCTCCACCTTCGCGCTCGCCGCCGTCATCGCCGTCGGACTCACGGGCGCCGTGCGCGCGCTCGCGGAGCTGTCTTCCGTCTCCCAGCTCTGGTCGACGAGCTACGGCCGCGCCATTCTCGCGAAGTCGGCGATCTTCGCGGTGCTGCTCGGTCTCGGCGCCGTCTCGCGCGCGACGGTTCGCGAGGGGGCGGGTCGCCTCCGGAACGTCGTGCGTGTCGAGCTCGTGCTGGCGGTTGCGCTCGTCGTGGCCGTGGCTATCCTGACCTCGCTCCGACCGGGCCGCAGCTGAGGGGCCCAAGCATTCGCCCGTACTTCGAGATCACATGAGCCGTCTTCGTCTGTGCCTGTTGGTTCTGCCGGCGTTGCTCTTCGCACCGGCGGCGCAGGCTGACCCGCCGCCGCTCCCGAGTCCGCGTCCGGTCATCCCCGAGGTGAAGTTCATGTCGGTATCGACCGATCACGCTTACGCGGGCGACCGGCCGATGTTCGCGACGGTGAGCCCGAACGGGGACGGCTACCGCGATCTCGTCCGGATCCGCTTCTACGTCACCGGCTCCGCGCGCGTGACGGTTCGCGCGCAAGCGAGCCAGCGCAACTTCCAGCGCATCGCGCAGCCTGCGTGGTTCGTGCGGCGCCAGGTGAGGCGCGGCTGGCAGGAGGTCGCGTGGCGTCCGTCGCCGACGATCGAGCCGGCCACCTACGTCATGCTGATCACGCTCGCTTGGGGCAAGAACTTCCTGCAGTACGGGCGGCTCGCGCGCGATTCGACGAACCCGCAGAGCCCGGTCGTGCGCGTGCTCGCGGCGGACGCGATGCTCGACAAGCCCTCATACAGCCCCGGCGACAGAGCACAGGTCACGATCGCCAACGACGCCGCAGCTCTAACGGTGCACGTTCTCGATGTCGCCGCTTCCGAGACACAGCAGACCGCGAATCGCATCGATGCACCGGA
>JBJMJE010000201.1:0-17803 GCA_045806505.1 Gaiellaceae bacterium | reverse complement strand
GTCTCGGCGTGCGCGCGCTGTACACGCCCGGCCACTGCGACGACCATCTTGCGGTCCTCGTCGACGGCACGCACTGCTTCACGGCAGACGTCCTCTTCCGCGGCACGGTCGGCGGCACCGCCGGACCGAGCGGTGACCTGCGCAAGCTCAAGCACTCGATCCTCGATGTCCTGCTCGCGCTCGATGCGGACACGCGTGTCTTCCCGGGCCACCGCGAAGACACGACGATCGGCGACGAACGGCGCACGAACCCGTTCATCCGCGCCTGGCTCGACGGCGAGGGCCTCGGCGCGGAGCGGTGCCGCGTCGGCGGCGAGGACGCGACGCTGCTGCTCTGGGCCGACGACTACGACGGCGGCAACAAGGCGCTCGTGCGGCTCGCGTCCGGCGAGGAGACGATCGTCGGCGGCTCGCGCGTCGAACGCGCCTGAAGCAGGCCTCTCCGCCCTACCAGCGCGAGCCGCGGCGACGGCGTCCCGAGTAGACGAGCTTCGCACGTCCGCCTGTCATGCCGTCGCGCTCGAACTCCTCGCGGCGGCCGACGCCGGCTGCGACGCGGCCCATCTCGTTCTGCTGGTCGGGAAGCACGAGCGTGATGCCCGTTCCGGCCTTGCCGGCGCGGCCGGTGCGTCCGACGCGGTGAACGTAAGCCTTCTCGTCTTCGGGCGGGTCGTAGTTGATCACGTGCGTGATGTTCGGCAGATCGAGCCCGCGCGCAGCGACATCGGTGGCGACGAGCGTCGAGATCTTTCCGGCGGCGAATTTCGCGAGCGTGCGCTCGCGCGCCGCCTGCGACATGTCGCCGTGCATCGCGCCCGCGGTCACGTCGTGATGCGCCAGCCTGCGGACGAGGCGGTCGGCGCCGCGCTTCGTCCGCACGAAGACGAGTGAGAGCGCGCGCTTGTCACCGAGGTGGCTGATGAGCGTGTCGATCTTGTTCTGCGACGTCACCGCGACGAACTGGTGCTCGGTGACGAGGCTGTCGGCGCTCTGCGGCAGCTCTGCCTCGAACCGGGAGGCGCTCCGCGTGTACTGGTGCGCCAGCTTGCCGATCTCGCCGTCGAGCGTGGCCGAGAAGAACATCGTCTGTCGTTCGCGCGGCACGCGGGCGACGATCTTGTCGACCTGCGGCTGGAAGCCCATGTCCAGCATCCGGTCGGCTTCGTCGAGTATGAGGATGCTCACGCGGTCGAGGGACACGAGCCGGCGGTTGATCAGATCCTCGAGCCGACCGGGTGTCGCGATCAGCACGTGCGCGGACTTCGCGCGCTTCGCCTGCGCTGCTATCGGCACACCGCCGTAGACGGCGGCCACGCGGAGTTGCTTCGGGCGCGCGACGGCGCCGAGCTCGTCGGCGACCTGCGCCGCGAGCTCGCGTGTCGGGACGAGGATCAGGCCGCGCACGCCGGAGTCGCGGTTGCTGAGGCGCTCGACGATCGCGAGGGCGAACGCCAGCGTCTTGCCCGAGCCCGTCGGCGACCGCGCCAGGACGTCGAGTCCGGCGAGCGCGTCCGGGAGGACGAGCGATTGAATGCGAAACGGCTCGTGGATCCCGCGAGACGCGAGTGTCTCCACGACGGGCGAACTCACACCGAGTTCGCGGAAAGACTGCTCATGCATGTTGTTCGACTCCTTTGTCGGCTCGAGACCGGTCTCACTCGAAGCCACCAAGGAGGAACGAGAAAGCTGATCTCACGGGACGGCCGAATTGCCATCCGTGTCGCCACAAGGTAGCAGTCGCCCGATCGGCAGCTCCAAGTGTGGGCAGCCGAACCGCCGAACGCCTGCAGGCCACCTTCCGCGAAGCGACGCGCGGCGTCACGCTCACAGAGCCCATGAATCACGATCCGAAGGAGACGGAACGATGACTCGCATCCGCCGCGCCTGGCGCTACATCGTCGATCGCCCGCTCGTCTGAGCCTTAGTGGTTCCCCGCGGCGCGAGCGACGGCAACAATCAGCTCGCCTGCGTCGCCGGCCGTGCCGAACGAGCGACTGCCACGTGCGGAACTCGAGCGCGTGTCCGACGGCTTGCCGCAGGCGCGTCCTGACGCGGCCGCGCGGCTGCCATCCCTCGAGGAGGAGGTCGCGAACCTCCGCTCCGGCCGGCTTCGCGCAGTTCTTCCGGGAGCTCTCGGAACGCGGCGGCGCGATCAACGCCGAACCGGGCGAGCTGACCGCCCTCGGCGCGCGCTACCGCCACCACTTCAAGGTCGAAACCGTTCCCGAGCTGGTCGAGCGCTTCGGTCTGCGGATCCGCGAGCCCCTCTCCGGCGGTTGGACGCCCTCAACTGCCGCCGCGGCGCGCGGGACCGGACGCCCCGGGCGCCGCGATAGTTCGGTTTCCCGCACCGTCAGACGGGTGGTTACTCGCTTCCGCCCAGTGTGGGTCGCGTGCGATGTTGGTGAAGCTGATGCTCTCGTCAACTCTCGCCCGCCCACATCGCGCCTTCGTAGAGGTCGGAATCCTCGCCTTCCTCTACGCGATGTACGAAGTCGTCCGCGGCGCAGGTGACACGAGCGTCTCCGTCGCCCGCGATCACACCTCCGACATCGTTGCGCTCGAGCGCGTTCTCCACGTGTTCAACGAGCAGGCGGTGCAGGAGTGGTCGCGCGGCGTCGCCTATCTTCCGGCGCTGCTCGGCGTGGCCTACATGACCTTGCACTTCGGGGTCACGGCATTCGCCGTGCGCTGGGTGTACCGCGAGCGCCCGACCGCGTTTCCGCTCGTGCGGACGACGCTGATCGCGTCCACCGCGATCGCGTTGGCCGGCTACGTGCTGTACCCCGCAGCGCCCCCGCGCCTCGCGGGACTCGGCTTCTCGGACACCGTGACCACGCACACCGGCTTGAACCTGAGCTCAGATCTGCTCGGGAGCTTCTACAACCCCGTCGCCGCCGTTCCGTCGCTCCATTTCGGCTACGCCCTGATCGTCGGCGTCGTCGTCTTCAAGCTCGCGCGGCGGCGCTGGGTGAGGATCCTCGGCGCCGTTTATCCGGCGTTCATGCTTTTCGACATCGTCGCGACCGGAAACCACTTCTGGTTCGACGCGACGGCGGGCGGCGTGACCGTCGCCGCCGGCTGGTGGATCGCGCGCGCCCTGGTCAGGGAGCGCGTCGCCACTCACGGCGTCAGGGAAGGAACGCGGCCAGGTTCTCGGGCGCTTCCTGCGTGAGTTGCTTCATGAACTGCGCCTGGATGCTCAGGTAGTCCCGCTGGAGGTCTGTGAACTCCGTCTGCGCGGCGGCACGCGGCGTCGCGCCGAGGGTGAGGTGTTCGTTCGTCGAGTCCTTCCGGTTGGCGTCGATCTTGCTCGCGAGCGGCCGGTACAGCTCGGGCGTCTCCGCCTTCCGCGGCTGTGCTTCGGTCAGCAGCACTCCGAGGTGTTGCGCGTTGCTGACACGGAGGCCCATATTCGGGATCGAGGTGCCGGTTCGGGCGAAGCGAAGCAGGATCGTCTTGATGATCGAGGTGTGATCGAACGTCTCGTGGGAGAAGCTGCGCTTGCCGACCAACGGTGAGACGACGATTGTCGGGACCCGCACGCCGTAACGGCTGAAGACCTTCGGGTTGTCGTCCGGCGGATTGAGCGGCGGCGGCACGTGGTCGAAGAAGCCGCCGTGCTCGTCGTACGTGATGATGAGCAGCGTCTTCGCCCACAGCTTGCTGGACGCGAGCGCGTCGTACGTCTTGAGCACGAGCGCCTGCCCCAGCGAGACGTCCGAGTGTGGATGGTCGTCGTTCGACGGCGGCGAGATGAGGCGCATCAGACCCGTGCGGAGATCCGCGAAGCTCGGGTCGATCCAGGAGACACTTGGCAACGTCCCCGCTGCTGCGCGCTGGATGAACGTGTTGCCGAGATGCGGAGGGCGAAAGTGGCCGTCGAACCACGCCACGTGTTCCTTGAGCAGGTGCTTGAACGGATAGTCGTTGTCGACCGCCCACAGGAGCGGGGTGACGTCGTGCACGAACGTCGCCCAGCTGACGCCCGGGACGCCGTCGAGATGGCGCACGAACGACGGGAGGTGGTAGATCGGCAGTTGGTCGTTCTCGCGCTTCCCTGCGGCTCGGCCGGCCATCGAGTAGAGCCGGTTGGGGAACGTCGAGCCGGGCACCGAGCTGAACCACCGGTCGCAGACGCAGAACTTCTCGCCGAGGTGGTCGTAGACGGGCAGATGCCGTGCCCTGTAGAAGCCCATCACGTCGCCGGGGTGGACGTCGGCTGGGCCGCCGCGCTCCTCCATGTAGGTCTGGACGAAGCCGGCCATGTCTCCCGCGAGCTGCTTGTCGACCGACGACCCGCCGTGCGGGGGGTCCTGGTGCTTCGTCATACGTGTGTCGTCGAGCTCGTGCACGCCGAACTTCAGCCCGTCGTACTGAGGGAACTTGCCGGTTCGGTCGTGGTAGACGTTGGACATGCCCGCCCGCAGGCCGTCGAGCTCCGGCCGCCGCCCGGACAACGTCAGGTATCCGAGCATGTGATCGTACGAGCGGTTCTCCATCATCAGGACGACGATGTGCTCGATCCGGTCGAGCGCGCGCACCGCGTCGTCGACCTCGACCTCGACCCGCCCCGCATCGTGACTCGCCGTCGTACTCATCGTCCCCCCTTGCCTCGGCGAAAACCGCGGCGAGGGTAACAAGCGAGGCTCGCAGTACGCTTGAGTGCGTGCTCGGACGCGCGGGACTGATCACGGCCGTCCCGGCGTGTGCGCTCGTAGCCGCCGTTGCGCATGCTGCCCTTCCGTCCGATCCATTGACGCAGAACGCAATGTTCGAGGCGGTCGGCCTTCCGCGTGCGTGGGACGTCACGACGGGAGCGCAGGACGTCGTCATCGCCGTCGTCGACAGCGGCGTCGACGCTTCACATCCGGATCTCGCCGGGGCCGCCGACGAGGGCTACGACTTCGTGGACGGCGACTCCGGCGCGGCGCCGCTCGTCGCCGGCATCGCTGCGCTTCTGCGCGCTCATGCGCCGTTTGCGACCGTGTCGCAGATCGACTCGGCGCTCGCGCGGACGGCGAGACCCGTCGCCGGAGTTCGCTTCGGCCTGCTCGACGCGTACGCCGCACTGCAAGCGCTCGGGCAGCCTGCCCCGCGGTTCGAGCCGACGATCGAAGGTGCGGCCGACGTGGGGGAGACCTTGACCGCGCACACGGGCATCTGGGCCGGGGCGCGAATCGAGCTCCGCGTACGACTGGCAACGTTGCCGCGGCGCGAGCTGCGCAACGGTCGGCACGGGAAGTGCGTACCGCGTCCGTTCGGGCGACCGTGGCACCGCGTTGCAGCTCAGTGTTTCCGCCCCCGGCGTGCCGACGGCGGTCTCCGCACGGACCGCGGTCGTGCCCGAGCGCGCGCAACGAGAGGCGTCCGTCGGTCGCCGGCCGTGCGGTCGTCGGTGAGACATTGCGAGCCGGTCGCGGATCGTGGTCGGGCACGCTGCTCTCGTTCTCGGCGACCTGGATCCGTTGTCGCGTGTCGGCCTGCCGCGGCGGCGTCGAGATCGCGCACGGGTGGCGCTATCGCGCCCGGCCGGCGGACCGCCGACGCCGGCTTCGCGTTGCCGTCACGGCGACGAACCTGCTCGGATCCGTGACGGCCGTCAGTATCACGACGGCGCGCATTCGCTGATCTCCGTGCCGGCGCTCGTCGATCGAATCGGAGATCGGCTGGCCTCGCACCGCTGGAACCCGTTACGCCTGCCGGAGGCGTCGGTGCCCGTTGCGGGGAGTGCACATGAGCGACTCGTGGCGGCTGCCGCGAGCGGAGACGTCCTCTTCCACGGATCGAACGACCGCACCATCGACGTGTTCGAGCCGCGCGAGCAGTTGACGGCGCGCGACCGGCCCGTCAAAGCCGTCTTCGCGACGCCCGATGCCCTCTGGGCCATGTTCTTCGCCGTCACGGACACCACGCGCGCGATCGGCCGCTGGAACATGTGCCTGCGACCGGAGGAGAGCGGCCTCCCCGTCAGCAGGTACTTCTTCGCCGTGCAAGGCGATCCGCGAACGGTGTGGACGGAGGGCGCCGTCTACGTGTTGCCGCGCACGACCTTCGAGCCGAGCGACGTGGCGGCCGAGTGGATCAGCTTCTCTGCCGTCATCCCGCTCGAGGCGGTGCCGGTGACGCGGGACGACTTCCCCTTCGCCCGGCGGGTCTTCCGGTTCGAGCATCCGGAGTCGGACTGGCGTCGACTCGGGCGGCTGGTCGCGAACGGCGTCGCCGACGCCTTCGGCCGCTAGAGCGGCGTTCACGGGCGCGCCGGAACGACCACGGCCGCGCTCGCTACCGGCTCCTCAGCGGCATAGCGGGCGCGGACACGTCCGAGCGCGAGCCCTGTGACGGCGGCGATGGCGCCGGTGAGTGCGATGAGCGCCCAGGCCCGGTGAAAGAGGTGCAGCGCGTTCGCCGCCGTCGGCGTGCCGAGGAGAACGATCAGCGTCGAGATCCCGAGGACGGCGCCGATCTGCCGGATGCAGTTGTTGATCGCCCCGCCCGTCGCGTAACGGTTGCGCGGCAGTTCGGCGACGGCCGCGCTGCCGAACGCCGCGAACGTGAGGCCGACGCCGACGCCGGTCAGGAGGTTCGCGGGGAGGAAGTCCATCGCGTACGAGCGCTCAGCGCCCGTGATGAGCGCGAACAGCAACGCGCCCGTCCCGAAGAGCAGCCCGCCGGGCACTGCGACGACGCGCTGTCCGAAGCGATCCGACAGGCGGCCGCCGAACGGAGCCGAGACCGCGGCCATCAGCGGCCCGGGAGTGAGCGCGACGCCCGCGCGGAGGACGGAGTAGTGCCAGACGCCGGTGAGGAACAACACGTTGCAGAGCAGCAACGCGAAGAAGCCCGTCGCGAAGACGAAGCCGCCGACGTTGGCGACGGTGAACGAGCGCACCCGGAACAGCGACAGCTCGATCACCGGCGCCCGATGCCGCGCCGAGCGCCACAAGAAGACCGCGAGCAGCACGACGGCCGCGCAGAACGCGCCGACGATTCGCGCCGAGCTCCAACCCCACTGCGGCCCCTGGACGATTCCGAGCGCAACTGCGCCCACGCCGCCGGCGAGCAGGAGCGCGCCGACCATGTCGGGGAACGGCGTCTGCGGCTCGCGCGCCTCCCGGAGCAGTCGCCGCGCAGGAATCAGGGCCGGAAGCCCGATCGCGAGATTGACGAAGAAGACGGCCCGCCAGCCCTGCCAGTCGACGAGCACGCCGCCGAGCGACGGCCCCGTCGCGGCGGCAACCGCGCCCGTGGCGCCCCAGAGCGCCGTCGCGGTCGCCCGGCGCTCGAGCGGGAACTCCGGCAGCAGCAGACCGAGCGACGCGGGCACGAGCATCGCGCCCCCGAGCGCCTGCACGGCGCGCGCGCCGATCAGCACGTCGACGGAACCCGCAGCGCCACAAGCGACCGACGCGCCGAGAAAGACGAACGTGCCGAGGAAGAAGAAGCGGCGCCGGCCGAACCGGTCCGCCAGCCGTCCCGCCGGGACGAGCGCCGCCGCGAAGACGATGCTGTACGCGTTCAGGATCCAGGAGAGCTGGCCGAGTGAGCTCTCCGGGAACGACGCCCGGATGTCCGGGAACGCGATGTTGACGATCGTCACGTCGAGGAAGCTCATGAAGACGGCGACCGACGTCACCAGCAGGACTTGCCAACGGCGTGCCATCTACGCTTCTCCTCACCTCGCTTGCGTGACGCAAGCGACTATACGACACGCTGCTTGCGTCATGCAAGTCAATGGAGATATCCTGCCCTTGATGCTGAAGCGCTCGTACGACGGCCAGGTTTGCTCGATCGCGCGCGCGCTCGAGCTGATCGGCGACCGCTGGACGCTGCTCGTCGTCCGCGACGTCGGTCTCGGGCTCACACGTTTCGACCAGCTGATCCAGAGCCTCGGCGTCGCGAGCAACGTGCTCACAGACCGGTTGAACCGCCTCGTCGACGAGGGCGTGCTCGAGCGCCGCCGCTACAGCGAGCGGCCCGAACGCTTTGAGTACCGCTTGACGAAGATGGGCGCGGACCTCCGGGTTCCGCTCCTGGCCCTGATGCAGTGGGGCGACCGTTACCTCGCAGAGAAGCCGCCGCGCGTCGCCCGTCGCCGCAGTGACCGTTCTCCCGTCTCCGTTCGCCTCGTCGCCAGGGACGGAACGGTCGTCGAGCGAGACGACGTCGAGGTCGTGCGCGGACCGGGACTGCGCCGCTAGCGCTCGGGCTCGTCGACGAGCGAGACGCCGCGCTGCGCGCGCACGAACGGGTCGGCGTGGCGTGCGGACAGCTCTTCGGGCCAGTCGCGCGGGTATTCGCCGAGGCTCCGCCGCTCGCCGCCGGGAACGCACAGTTCGATTGCGAGCCTCTCCGCGTCGGCGCGGATCAGGTTGTAGGCGGGGTGCGGGAACCCGCGCGTCCGCGAGGTCGAGACGGTTCCCGAGTGGACGAGCAGCATGCCCGCGATCGGCCAGACGTACGGCACGTGGCGGTGGCCCGACAGGACGAGATCGACCTCGCAGCGTCGGAGCAGCGACAGGACGTCTCCTGCGTCGCGCACCTGGTTGCGCTCGCGGCCGGTGCCGGGAATCGGCACCAGGTGGTGATGGCAGACGAAGAGGCGCAGGTCCGCGTCGCCGGCGAACCCCTCCTCGATCCAGCCGTAGTGCTCACGTCCGATCTCGCCTTCGTCGAGGTCGGGCTTCGACGAGTCGATGCTCACGACCGCGACGTCGAGGCCGGAGAACGTAAGCCGCTCCCGCGAGTCGCGCGCGCCGAAGGTGTCCTCGAACCGCAGGTAGCCGACGTTCCGCGCGTCGTGGTTGCCGGGCACCCGCACGACGTGGGCGCACGAGAGCGCCGATAATTCCTCCTTCGCGACCGGGTACTGATCGGGATAGCCGTCGTCGGTGAGGTCTCCCGCGACGACGACGAGATCAGGCTCGGCTGCGTTGATCTCCGCGATCGCCGTGTGAAGCAGGCGCTCGTCGTAGCGGCTGCCGCCGACGTGGACGTCCGAGAGTTGCGCGATCAGCACGGCCGCAGTTTGACCTCACAAGACCCGCTGCACGGGTTAGAGGTCGCCCCGACCCCTGCGCGGGGGAGAGGGGCAACACGCAGGGGCCGGGGCGCGGGCTCGCTGCGGGGGCTCGGCAACGCGAAATCGAGCCTACTCCATCTTTCGGTCGATACGGGCGACGTGAGAGCAGGCTACGTTGCTCCCGTGCTCGCGGCCCTGTCGCCTCAGACGTTTCTCCTGGCCTGGGCGCTCGACACGACGGCCGCGATTTTCGTCTTCCTGCACGCGAACAAGCGCGGCAGCCGGCACGCCACTGCGTGGGGCATCGGCGTCTTTCTCGCGCTCGGCTTCGCGCTTCCGGCGTACGTCGTGCACAGTCGCCGTCACAAGTCGTCCGGTCGTCGTTACTGAAGCGGTCGCCGATCGTCTCGAACGATGCCGCGCTGTTCAGCTCCGGCGAGCGTGGGCGACGATCCCGCCGACGCACGACGCGATGCCGATTACAAGCCAGGGCACCGGGTTCAGGTGCGACGCCATGAGCGCGCTCACGGCGGCGACCGGCACGAGCAGGATCGGCCCGAGAGGACACGGCGCCAAGTGCGGCGGCCGATCCAACGATTGCCCACCCCAGAACCAGCCGCAGCTCCGGAGGTGAGCGAGCCGCGCAAGAGATTCCTGCATTCGCTCCTCCTGTCGTGCGGGACGCTACACCCGGTCGCGCGTACGATCGTCGCGTGGAAGACGATTCGCGCCGCGCGCTGCTCCGCCTCGTCTCCGGCTATCAACTGTCCCAAGCGCTCCACGTCGCTGCGCGGCTCGACATCGCGGATCGGCTCGCGGCCGGCGCCCGCTCGACCGACGACCTCGCGGCCGAGACGAAGGCGAACGCCGACGCGCTGTACCGGCTGCTGCGCGCACTGGCGGCGGCGGGCGTCCTGCACGAGTTGGAGGATCGCCGTTTCGAGCTGACCGAGCTCGGCGAGGGACTTCGCAGCGACGTGCGGGGGAGCGTCCACGGGTGGGCGCTGATGATCGGCCGGCCGATGCACTGGAACACGTGGTCGTCGCTCGTCGAGAGCGTCCGCACCGGCGAGAACACATTCCGGCTCGTGCACGGCACGGATGTCTGGTCGTATCGCGCGCAGCGGCCCGAGGAGCTCGCAGTCTTCGACGGCGCGATGACGTCCGTCACCGGCCTCGTCGACGCCGCCGTGCTCGACGCCTACGACTTCGCGCGTTTCCGCGAGGTCGTCGACGTTGGCGGCGGCCGTGGTGCGCTGCTCGCGGCGATCCTCGCGAGACACGAGACGTTGAGCGGCGTGCTCTTCGACCAGCCGGATGTGGTTGCGAACGCCGGCGCGCTGCTCGATCGCTTCGGCGGGCGTTGCCGCGTCGTCGGCGGCAGCTTCTTCGACAGCGTTCCGCCGGGGGCCGACGCGTACCTCCTCAAGGCGATCCTTCACGACTGGGAAGCGGCGGAGTCCATCGCGATCCTGCGCGTGATCCGCGAGGCGATGCCCGAGCACGGCGTCGTGCTCGTGCTGGAGCGTGATCTCGGCAGGCCGAACGAGAACCCGGCAGCGAAGTTCTCCGACCTGAACATGCTCGTCAACCCCGGCGGGCGCGAGCGCAGCGAGGAGGAGTACGCGGCGCTGTTCAGCGCGGCCGGCCTTCGCTACGTCGGCGCGACACCGAGCGCGGCCGGAATCAGCGTCTTCGAGGCCGGTCGCGAGTAGGCCGACGCACGTCGGACCTCGGGGCCGGCGGCGTCCGTAGAAGAGAAGGTGGATCGTCGTGGCTTCCTGTCGGCTGCTGTTGGCGTGCCGATCGCGTTGGCTCTGGGTCGCTTGCCGCGCGCGCTTGCCGGCGGCGGCGGCGGCGGGACCGTTTTGGTGCTCGTGACGGCGGATCTCGAGTCGCACGTGGTTGCCGTGGAAGCCTCTACCGGACGTGTGTTGCGCAGGATCCGTACGGCGTCCGGACCGCGGAGCATCGAGACGGTCGGCCACAGCGGCGCCGTCGTTGCGCACACGGAGGTCGGCGCGGTGAGCATCCTCGACGCGGCGTCGCTCTCGGTGCGGGCGCTGCTACGCGACTTCGCCGAGCCGCGATACACAGCCGTCGCTGCGGGAGGCCGCTACGCGTACGTGACGGACTCGGGCCGCGGGGATGTGGCCGTGGTCGACCTGCTCCGCGGTGGCGTCGTCGCGCGGCTGGGGCTCGACGGGCCCGCGCGTCATGCCTCGCTGAGCCCGTCGGGCCGGCGGTTGTGGGTCGCTCTCGGGTCGAAGGCCGAGCATGTTTCGGTCATCGACGTCGACGGGCCTCGGCTTCGTTTGCGCGCGCGCCTGCAGCCGCCGTTTCTCGCGCACGATGTCGGCTTCACCCCGGACGGGGCGAGCGTCTGGGTCACCTCCGGCGATCGCGGCACGATCGCGGTGTACGACTCGCGCCGGCGCCGGATTCGCTTTCGACTCGAGGCTGACGCGCCGCCGCAGCATGTGACGTTCTTCGGGTCTCGCGCCTACGTCGCCAGCGGCGACGACGGAACTCTTCGCGTGCACGACGTCCGCGACGGCCAACTCATGAGACGGACGCGGGTGCCGGTCGGGTCGTACAACGTGCAGCAGGGACTGACCATGGTGGCGACGCCCTCGCTGGAGCGTGGAACGCTGTGCCTGCTCCGCGCGAACGGGCACGTGGTGCACGAGACTCGCGTGGCGCGATCGTCGCACGACGCTTGCTTCGTGCTCAGCTAGCGCAGCACCAGCCGCCGACGGTCGGGAAGCCGCCGAACTGGGTCACGACATTGCCGCTCGCCGTCATCCTGCGCGCGCCGGACGTGCGGATGAACAACCACTGATCGGCGCTCGGCCAGGCGACGAGGAGCCAGCGTCCGTCCGGGGATGCGACGGCCTGGCTGAGGCGGCCCGTCGCGCGGAAGAGCAGCCGCGCGCTCCGCAGCAGGAACACGTCGGTCTGCGCACCGTGCACGCGGACGACCGCCACCTCGTCGCTGCCCGGTAGGAAGGTCGCGTCGGCGTCGCTGGTTGCGTCGGAGGGATCGTCTTGCGCGATCAGCCGCCCGGCTGTGTCGTAGACGCGGAGCGCTTGCGGCGAGAGCGCGAGCAGCATTCGGCCGTCGCTCGACCACTCGAGCTTGCGCGGGATCGCTCCGGGCTCGGTGCGGAAGGTCGAGCGGCGCCGATCGGGCTCGTAACCGTGAACGCGGCCGCGGTTGTCGGCGTAGGCGAGCAGGAACGGCTTGCCCGGCGCGGCGGGTTGCCAGTCAGGCGCGACCGCGGCGACGTCGGGAAGGCGGGTGTCGACGTCGCCGCTCGCGTCTCCCCCGACCACGTGCAGCCGGGAGCCGCTCAGGTAGGCGATCCGCGTGTCCGTGCGACTGCCGCCCCAGCGCGGGAAGCGGACGTCGGGCCGCGCGAGCGACCAGCGCACTTTGCCGCCGGGCTCGACCGCGACGATCTCGTCCTCGCGGGCGCCGACGATGAAGCGGCCGAACGGCGACCAGGATGCCTCCCGGTAGCCGCCGAGGTGCCGCTTCGATCCATCGCGTTGGACGAGCCAGGTGCCGGTCTCGGCCGAGGCGACCAGCAGGCTGCCCGGCGCAGGCAACGAGAAGAGCGCCGGCTGCGCGCGCTCGACGCCGATCTTCTCGCGAACCGAGTCGAGCACAGCCTTCCCGGGTGCGGTGAGCACCGCCGCCGTGACAGCGGCGAGTCCGGCGAGCACGAGCGCCGCGCGCCAAGGCAGGCCGCGAGCGCGCGGCTGTTCCGCATCGGCTCGGGACTCCGCGTAGGCCGCGGCGACGACCGGCCGGGTGCGCGCATCAGCCTGTTCCTCGTCGGCCATTCGTACCGAAGCGATTACGCGTTGCAACTGCCGCTCGTTCACCGATCCCCCTCCATCCGGGCGGCGAGCTCGTCGAGGCCGCGCCGCAACCGGGAATTGACGGTGCCGCGCGGCAGATCCAACAAGTCGGCGATCTCACCGGGCGTGTACTCGAGCAGATGGCGAAGCACGATCACCGCGCGCTGCTCCGGTGCAAGCGCAGCGAGCGCCCGCACGAGCACCGGCAGCTCCGCCGGCCGCTCGACCGGCGCCTGTGCATCGAGAAGCTCGACCTCGCCCCGCAGCGCGCGTGCCCGCGCCCAGTCGATCGCGCGGTTGACCACGATCCGGTGCAGCCATGGACCGAACGGACGCCGGCGATCGAAGCGATCGAGCGCGCGGATGGCTGCGAGGAACGCCTCCTGCGCGATGTCCTCCGCCGCCGCGGCATCGTGCACGACGAGGTACGCAGCGCGATAGGAACTTGGCCAGTGAGCGCGATACAACGCCTCGAACGCCGAGGCCGATCCAGCCTGGGCGCGCCGCACCCAGGCGCGCTCCTCGCGGCCAGAACCACCCATCTACCACCCGCTATACGAGCATGCGTCGCCGAAAAGTCCATCGCCGACACTACGCGTCGGCCGCGGCGATAGGTCCCGACGCCCCGGCTGGCGCTATCAGGCGAGTTGCCGTGCCCGCGTCAGCAGCGCCGTCTCGGCGGCCGCCTCGCGCTCGCGCGCCGTCTCGCTCCAGCTCGCGTGCGCGGCGAGACTCGCATCGATCCCGTCGAGCATCTCGGCCATCGCCGTCTCGGACGACGAGCCCGTCTGCCGGCGGGCCGCGGCGCACGCCGCGGGGTCGAGCGCATCGCGAAGCGTCGCCTCGTCGAGCTCGACCGGCCTGCCGATCGCGGCCTCGGCCGCGGCGGCAAGACGCGCCGGCGTCAGTTGCGACGGCGGCTCGCCGTTCTCGACGAGGTCGCGGACGGCGCGGCCGACGACCTTGTGCGCGCTGCGGTAGTCGAGTTGCCCCGTCAACGCGAGGACGTCGGCGACGTCGGCGGCGGTGACGAAGCTCTCGCGCGCGATCTGCGCGAAGCGCTCGGGCCGCAACTCGATGCCCTCCAGGACCGACGCGGTGAGGCGGGCGATAGCGACCGCCTCGCCGAGCGCGCGTGGGACGCTGCCGTTCAGCAGGTGGAAGTGATCCGTCCGCGCAGAGCCGGTGTGCACGGCGACGAGCGCGGCCGCGAGATCGCCGGCGGCCTGCCCGGCGTACGTGCGAATCGCGGCGAGCGCATAGGGGTTCTTCTTCTGCGGCATCAGCGCGCTCGCGCGGCTATGGGCGTCCGCGAGCTCGACCAGGCCGAACTCCTGGCTCGCGTAGATCTCGAAGTCCTGTCCGAGCTGGCTCTGGTGCGCCGCGGCGATCGCGAGCGTCGAGAGCAGCTCGAGGTACACGTCGAACTGCCAGGCGGCGTCCTTGGCGTGCTCGACGAGCCCGTCGCTGCCAAGCAGCTCGGCGAGTCGAGCACGGTCGAGCGACCAGCGCGAGCCTGCGCTCCCGCCCGCGCCCGCGACGCTCGCCCCGAGCGCCGCGTGTGACGCGCGCGCACGTTCGGCGTCGCGGAGGGCCGGGTACGCGTACGCGAGCAGCAGGTGACCGACGGTCGTCGGCTGCGCCGGCTGCAGGTACGTGTAGTCGGTCGCGAGCGAGGTGCTCGTCGCGCGGGCGTGCCGCGCGAGTGCCGCGGCCCCGTCGACGAGCGCGTCGTGGAGATCACGAGCGCCGGCGCGGGCGGTCAGCCGAAGTGCGACGCGAAACGCCTCGCGCCGTGGGCGCCCGGCGCTCAGCCAGCCCGCTGCTGTCCTCCCGAGACGCCGCTCGAGCTCGGCCTCGCGGGCGTTGAACGCGTCGCCCAGCGACGGATCCCACGGGAACTCGTCGCCGGGGATCGCGTGCAGCTCGAGCAGCCCCCGCAGAAGCGAACTCGCGTCGTCGCCGGCGAGGTCGCCGCCCTCGACGAGCGCGACGGCGTGCGCGAGATCCGCGAGCGACAGCCCGCGTGCGAGGCGCGGGCCGTGGGCGCTCTCGGCCGCGTAGGCAGCGGCCACGAGCTCGGCCGCGGCGCCGTCGCGCAGACGACCGCCGCGCCCGAGCTCTTCGGTTTCCGTCACGCCGCCCAGACTAGAGCAGCGGTTGCATCGAACCCGAGTGCGTCAGCAGAAGTGCGAACCCGTCGGCGTCAGCGGGCTCTTCGCAGCGCACCCGCCGAGGTTGCTGCGGACGACGACGTCGCCGCCGGCGACGGGCACCTTCGCCTGCCCTTCCCAGCGGCCGCCGCCGCTGTTCCGCATCGGGATCGGCTGCCCGTTGAACTCGGCCGTCAGGATCGCGGCAGCCGTGTCGGTCGTCGCTTGGAACTTCAGATCGCCGTTCTGCGACAGCTGCGCCGACGGGATCCGGATGATGTCCGTCGTCGCCGTCGGCAGGAGATAGAACTGCGTCCTCGCCTGCGTCGCGTCGGCCGCCGGCGACTCGTCGGCGACGACGCTGATCGCGAACGTCCTTCCCGGCGCGCCCTCGCCCGCCTGGACGGGGAAGCTCGCACTCGAGCTGCCCGCCGGCACCGTCACCTCCGTCGGCATGGTCACGAGATTGGGGCTGTTGAACACATCGTTCGACACCGACACGGTCACCGGGCTCGCCGTGACCCTGTTCAGCCGCACGGTGCCCGTCGCCGTCGACAGGAACGCGACCTTGGTCGGAGTGATCGACACGCTCGAGACGACCGTCGCGGCCGTAGTCGTCGTCGTTCCGCCACCGCCGCCGCCGCCGCCTCCTCCTCCGCCTCCGCCACTCCCGCTCGAGGCGAGCGTCGTCGCCGGCGCCAGGAGCAGCACCGCGGCAATCGCCATCGCAAGCTTCCATGCTCCACCCATCACGACCCCTTTCGTCCGTTTCGTCGGTGCAGGCATCGTCGGACGCATCTGGACGGAGTCGCAACCGGACTTTGGTCTTAAGACCTCTACGGGCCCGAACCGCCATGACGGCTTGACGAGCACCGGTCGTTCATCGCGATAGCCCTCCCGGCACCCCCTGGTGGCAGCGCCGAGGAACAAGGGGGTCGGACCAGGGTGCGGCCCCGATGTCCCCAGAGCGCGGCGGCGGCAGGCTCATCACATCAGTCAACGAGGTCGAAGCCGGTCGCCGGCGGAGGCCGCCTCAACGAGGAGGAGCCATGAGCTCAGCGCATTTCAGCATCGACACATTGCTTGCTCCGCAGCAGTGGACAGAGCTCGCCAGCCGCGAAAGCAACGGCGTGGCGGTCTCGCTCCTCTGGAGCAAGGCGGCCGACCGCGTCAAGGTCACCGTCTCCGACACGAAGCTCGACGACGAGTTCGAGCTCGACATCGCGAACGCCGAGGCGCTCGCGGCTTTCTACCACCCATTCGCGTACGCGGCAGCCCGGGGCCTGTGCTTCGGCGTGGCGGCTCGCGATGCCTTCGACCTGCAACCGCAGAGCTAAGCAAAGGAGCACGAATGTCACCCCTGAAGCACTCGAAGAGCTTCGCCGCCCGCGTCGGCGGCTGGAGCGCCAGGCACTGGAAGACGGCCGTCGCCGGCTGGCTCGTCTTCGTCGTCGCATCCGTGTTCGTGGGGATGCAGGTCGGCACCAACCAGATCAAGGAGACCGACGCGAACGTCGGTGAATCCCGCACCGCCGACCGGATCATCTCGGACGGCGGCTTCTCGCTCGACAAGGAGGGCCAGAGCACCGAGCAGCAGTTCGAGATGGTGCTCATCCAGTCCAAGACCTTGACGACCGCCGCTCCCGCCTTCCGGGCCGCGATCGCAGACACCGAGGCGACGCTGCGCTCGTTCCCGCAGGTGACGAAGCTCATCTCCCCGCTGGGCACCCACGAGGGTCTGGTCTCGAAGGACCGCCATTCGGTGCTGATCCAGTTCACGCCGAAGGGGAGCTACGAAGAGGTGGTCGCGTACATCGACACGATCGTCGCCGCCGTCGACAAGACAGCCGCCCACCACGCAGCGTTCGTCATCGACCCGGCGGGCGTTTCCACCGACAAGGCCCTCGACAAGGAGATCCAGGGCGGTCTGGCCAAGGCCGGGATGATCTCGATCCCGCTCACCATCATCGTCCTGATGCTCGTCCTCGGCGCCCTCGTCGGCGCTCTGATCCCGCTGTTCGTCGCACTGACGTCGGTCGTCGCAACGACAGGCCTCCTCGCACTGGCGAGCCAGGGTGTCGCGGCGGACGAGAACATCATGGAGGTTGTCCTGCTGATCGGGCTGGCCGTGGGCGTCGACTACTCGCTCTTCTACATGAGGCGCGAGCGGGAGGAGCGGGCCGCCGGCCGCAGCGAGACCGCTGCTCTCGCGGCCGCCGCCGCAACGTCGGGCCGCGCGGTTCTGCTCTCCGGCATGACCGTGCTCATCGCGATGGCCGGCATGTTCCTCTCGGGCGACAAGACGTTCATGTCCTTCTCCGTCGGCGCGATGCTCGTCGTCGCGGTGGCCATGTTCGGCTCGCTCACGGTCCTGCCCGCACTGCTCTCGAAGCTCGGCGACAAGGTCGAGAGGGGCCGGATCCCGTTCGTCAACCGTCTCAACCGCAAGCAGGGCGAGGGTCGCGTCTGGGGCGCGCTGCTCGACCGCGTCCTCCGGCACCCCCTCATCTCCGCAGTCGCTGCGACGGCCGTGCTTCTGGTGCTGGCGATTCCGACGCTCAGCCTGCACACCACGCAGACCGGCATCGAGGGGATCACGAGCCCGTCCGTGGCGCCGTTCGTGCGCATCATGGACGCCTTCCCCGGAGCACCTGATCCGGCGGTCGTCGCGATCGAGGCCGACGACGTGAACGCCGCGCCCGTCCGGTCGGCGATCGCAGACCTCGAGCGGTCGGCGCTCGCCACCGGTGAGATGCACGGA
>JBJMJE010000200.1:0-17909 GCA_045806505.1 Gaiellaceae bacterium | reverse complement strand
GTACGTCTCGAGCAGCGGCGCGTGCGTGGTCGTGGCGCTCAAGCCGCCACGACCTGTGTCCTGCCGATCTCGGCACGCACGCCCATCTGCGCTGCCGTGATCGCCGCGCGGAGCTTCGGGATGATTCCCCCCTGGAACGCTCCGGCGTCGAGCAGCTTGCCCGCCTCGTCCGCGTCGATCACCGGAACGACGACGCCACCGTCCAGCAGGCCCGGCACGTCGGAGACGAAGAGGATCCGTTCGGCCTCGAGCCCGACCGCGAGCGCGGCGGCCATCTCGTCCGCGTTCACGTTGAGCGGGCCGGCCGCCAGCGGCGCGATCACGGGGATCAGGCCCTCGTCGAGCGCGGCTACGACGGTCTCCGGCGCGCACGGCAGCGGATCGCCGACCATGCCGAGCATCGGCACCTGCTGGGCGCGGAGCCCGATGTCGTCGCCGTAGAGCGGCAGCGCGAGGTCGCCGATCGCGGCGCAGAGCACCGCGTTCACCTCGAGCATCGACTCGCGCACGACCTCCAGAGCGAGCTTGGAGGTGACACGCCTGCCGCCGAGGAACTGCACCTCGAGCCCGCGGCGCTCCATCTCCGCGCTGATCTGCGGGCCGGCGCCGTGCACGACGACGACCGGCTCGAGCGAGGCGAGCTCGAGAATCAGCTCTGCGGCACCCGCTGCGACCGCGCCGCCGCATTTCACGACGATCGGGTCCGTCACGAGCGGTACTCCGCGTTGATGCGGACGTAGTCGTACGAGAGGTCGGTGGTCAGGTACTGCGCGTGTCCGTCGCCGAGGCCGAGGTCGAGGTCGATCGCGCAGGCGGCGCCGTCCACGTCCGGCTCGACGCCCGACGGCGCGCCGCGGTCGAGCACCTTCGTCCCGTTGTAGAGGAGCGTCACGCGGCCCGGGTCGAGGTGCGCGTAGCCGCCGTTGTGCGGCGCCGAGCCCGCGGCAGCGAGGACGCGTCCCCAGTTCGCGTCCTTGCCGAAGAGCGCGGTCTTGACGAGCGGCGACGTCGCCACGCGGCGGGCGACGGCCTTCGCCTCGTCGTCGGACGCCGCGCCGCTGACGTTGATCTCGGCGACCAGCGTCGCGCCCTCCCCATCGGCGACGATCTGCCGCGCAAGCTCGGCGCACACCGCGCGCAACGCCTCGGCGAACGCGCCGTCGTCGCCGCGGCTGCCCTTCGCGCTGGAGAGCAGGACGACGGCGTCGTTCGTCGAGCACTCGCCGTCGACGGAGATCGAGTTGAAGCTCTCCGCGACGGCGGGACGCAGGAAGTCGAGCGGCTCGCCCGGCTCCAGCGGGTAGTCGGTCGTGACGACCGCGAGCATCGTCGCGAGGTTCGGATGGATCATCCCGGAGCCCTTCGCCATCCCGCCGACGCTGAACGCGTCTGCGTGCACGGCCGCTTCCTTCGTGCACGTGTCGGTGGTGAGGATCGCTTTCGCCGCGTCGGCGCCGCCTTGCGGCGAGAGCGCCGCGGCGGCCTGCTCGACGCCGCTCAGAACGCGCTCGACCGGCAGCGGCACGCCGATCACGCCGGTGGAGAGGACGAGCACCTCCTCGGCCTGCAATCCGAGGAGGTGCGCCGTCCTTTCCGCAGTGGCGCGCGCGGCGACGAGGCCCCCCTCGCCCGTCGCGGCGTTCGCGTTCCCTGAATTGATGACCACGGCGCGCGGCTGGGCGCGCTCGAGGTGCTCCTTGCTGACGACGACCGGCGCCGCCTGGACGCGGTTCGTCGTGAACATCCCCGCTCCGACGCACTCGCCTTCGCCGGCGACGAGCGCGAGGTCCGGGCCGAGCTTGCTGATGCGCGCGGCGACGCCTGCCGCCGTGAAGCCCTTTGCAGCCGTCACGCTCATACGAGCACTCCCGTCAGTCGCAGCCCGGCGGTCTCCTCGAAGCCGAGCGCGACGTTCGCGTTCTGCACGGCGTTCCCGGCTGCTCCCTTGCCGAGGTTGTCGATCGCGCAGGCGACGATCGTCCGCCCCGTCGCGCGGTCCTCGTACACGGCGATCTCGGCGGCGTCCGTGTGCTGGACACGGGACAGGTCCGGCGCGAGCCCCTCCTCGAGCACGCGCACCGCCGGCGACGCCGCGAACGTCTCCTCGAGCAGCGCGCGCGCGTCCGCCTCCGTGCGCACGTAACACGTCGCGAGCAGCCCGCGCCTCACGGGCAGCAGGTGCGGCACGAAGCAGACCGGGAAGCCGAGGGCCTGCTCGATCTCCGGCGCATGCTGGTGATCGCCGACTCGGTACGGCGTCAGGTTCTCGAGCACGAAGCCGGCGTGCGACGACGCCTTGAGGCCGCGGCCGGCGCCGGAGACGCCCGACTTCGCGTCGACCACGACGCTCTCCCCGTCGATCACGTCCGCGAGCGGCGCGAGCGCGAGCAGCGCGGCCGTCGCGTAGCAGCCGGGGTTGGCGACCAGCGGAGGCTCGGGTTCGAACAGCTCCGGCAGCCCGTAGCTCCATGCGCCGGGCCGCGGATGCTCGAAGCCGTACCACTCCGCGTAGAGCGACGCGTCCCGGAGGCGGTGAGCGCCCGAGAGGTCGACGACGAGCTCGGCCTCCGGCGGCTCGATCGCGGCGGCGGCCTCGTGGCCGAGGCAGAGGAAGACGACGTCGGCGCCGAACGCCAGCGCCTCGGCGTTCGTGACGAACGGCGGCAGGTCCCCGTTCAGCCGTGGGTCGAGCGCCGACGCGCGCTGCGCGGCAAGGGAGTCGGAGCCGAGGGCGACGGGGTCGAGCTCAGGGTGCGCGAGCAGCCGGTCGAGAATCTCCTGGCCGGTGTAACCGGCGCAGCCGAGGATCGCTGCCGTCGCCATTGCGGCATAGTATGCCATACGACTGCAATTTATGCAGCTAGAAGATCTTCAGCTCGAGCCCGGCGAGCGGCTCTCCCCCGTCCCGCGTGACGAGCCACGTGTCCTGCATGTAGAGGCACTCGTGCCCGTCTGCGGCGATCGCGTGCGGGTGCATCGAGAAGACCATGTTCTCTGCGAGCTCGGTCTCGACGCCCTCGCCGATCTTCGGGAACTCGATCATCGTCATCCCGATCGAATGCCCCGTCACGTGGCCGAGGTGGTAGCCGCGGTCGGTGAAGCCCTTCGAGACCGCGCGGTGGACGTCGTGCGCGGTCGCGCCGGGGCGCAGCGCGTGCTTCGCCGCCTCGTAGTACTCCTCGTACGCATCGAGCATGCGCGTGACCTCCGGCGTCGGCGTCCCGAGCGCGCGCGAGACCTCGACCCAGTGGCCGCCCGGGCCGGCGACCTCGAGCGAGGGAATGCAGAACTCGCCGAGCGTCACGTTCTCGCGCGCGAGCGCAAACTCGGCGCCGACGAGCACCATGTTCATCGTCAGCCTTCCGCAGCCGCGCTCGACGAACAGCTCCTCCGCCGGCGCCATGACCTCGGCCGCGGTCTTCCCGGGCGCGTACGCCTCACGGAATGCATGGAAGCCGTCGGTGTTGATGCGAACGCTGTCGCGCACCGACTCGAGCTCCCCCCGGGATTTCACCGCGCGCGCGTGGTCGAACTGGACATCCCATGGGACCAGGTCCGTGGAAGGGGCTAGCGCGGCATAGTCCCGCACCGTCATCACGTACTCGAGGCCGTACACGCCGACGCGCTTGCCGCGCAGGCGTTCGGCGATCCACTCGCCCGGCCGGTCGACGAAGACCTGTTCCTCGATCCACGTGTCGCCGTGCTCGCCGACGTAGCGGGCCTCGGATGGAAAGACGATCGTCGGATCGCCCTCGAGCGGGAGCAGGACGTACGCGTAGCGGTGCACGATCGTGAAGCCGCTCATGTACGTGACCGCGCCCTCGAAGCCGCTGTACTCGGAGCCGCACACGAGCGCCGCGTCGAGGCCGTCGCGCGCGAGCGCCTCGCGCACGTTCGCGTAGCGGCGGGTCATCTCGTCCACGACGCCTCCAACCCTTTCACGAGCGCCCAGATCGCCTCGTTGAGAGGCGTCGGCACGCCGAGGTCGCGGCCGAAGCGCGCGATGCCGCCGTTGAGATAGTCGATCTCGGTGAGGCGGCGGGCCTCGACGTCCTGGAGCATCGACGCCTTGTGGTCGTATGCGACGTCCCTGCGCGCGGCGTGGTCGATGAGCCGCTCCGGATCGTCGTCGAGCTCGATGGCCTGCGCCGCGGCGACGGCCTTGCCCTCGTCGACGAGCTTCGTCACGAGCGCGCGCAGGTCCGGGCGCTCGCAGACGCGCCCGTGCGTCAGTCGCGTCAGTGCGCCGAGCGGATTCGTCGCGGCGTTGAAGATGACCTTGCGCCACTGCGGTCCGCGGGCATCGGGGACGGCATGCGCCGGCATGCCGGCACGCGAGCACGCGTCGGCCAGGCGCGCGATCGCTTCCTGCGGCGCCGGCTGCGGCTCGAAAGGCCCAAAGGTCGTATCGCCCTTCACGTCCCAGTGCACGTGTCCCGGCTCGACGACATGCCCTGCGGGAAACGTCGTGCCGCGAATGACGCGCTCGACGTGCTCGGCGATGGCCTCCTCGTTGCCGAGGCCGTTCTGGACGGACGCGACGGCGCCGCCCGAGAACGCGTGCGCGGTCGCGGCGACGGCGGCCGACGTGTGCATGGCTTTCGTCGCCACGATGCCGAACTCGCAGGACGGCAACTCGCCCGCGTCGGCCGTCGCCCGCAGACGCCCGACGAGCTCGCCCGCGCCGGAGATCCGCAGCCCGTGTCCGTTGATCGCGTCGACGTGCTCTCGGGCGAGGTCGTACGCCCAGACCTCGACGTCCTCTAGCCGAGCGAGGCCGGCGGCGAAGAGCGAGCCGACGGCGCCGCAGCCGACGACGCAGATCCTCACGGCAGTGTCTCCTCCGGACATGGCCGGGGTCTGACCCCAGACATGTCCGGACCGGACGCTGGAGCCGTGACACACGCGTGACGGTTCATCCACAGCCTCGTGAATAGGCTGCTTCGCGGCCTCGCACCAGCGCGTAGACGGCCTCGTGGTACGGGGCCGCGACGGACACCCGGAGCGCTTCGCGGACGAGCGCGCCGTTGATCAGCTCCACCTCCGTCGGCCGCCCGGCGTCCACGTCCTCGAGCATCGACGGAAAGTGCGCGTGGCCGCGCTGCGTGGCGAGCACGTTCATCTCCCACGGATCGTCGTGCAACTCGATCGCCGCCGCACGCGCAACCGCTTTGCCTTCGTCGACGAGCGCGTGCACCAGCCGGCCCAGCGACCACGCCTCGCCCTCCTGGGCGAAATGGAAGTCGTGCGGCAGTCCCGCGAGCGCGGCGACGCCGTTCACCGTCGCATTGAAGATCAGCTTCGACCACTGCGCGGGCCGCAGGTCCGGCAGCACCTCGACCTTCAGCCCCGAGCGCGCGATCAGGTCGCCCGCCTCCTGCGCGAGCGCCAACGGCGTGTCCTCGTAGGGGCCGAGCCACGTCTCCGTGTCGAGGATGTACTGGACGTGCGTGTCGGAATGCTTCGTGCCCGAGATGAACGTGACGGACGAGATCAGGCGCCAGTTGCCGAACCGCCGCACCACGTCCTCCGCGCCGAGACCGTTCAGCACCGGCATCACGACGGCGCCCGGCCAGTGGCCGGCCAGCGAAGCGGCGGCGGCCTCGAGCCCGTGCGCCTTCGTCGCGACGACGACGAGATCCGGCTCCGGCAGCGCGTCCGCGGACACGGCCGCCGTCACGCGACCCGTCAACTCCGCCTTGCCGCTGATCCGCAGGCCGTCGACGTTCAGAGCGCGCGCGTGCTCCTCGCGCCGGCAGAGAACGGTCACCTCCGCGACCTGCGCCAGGTGCCCCGCGAGCAACGACCCGATGACGCCCGCGCCGGCGACGCAGACGCGCTCGATCATGCGACCGCGAGCTTCCCCTGCAGGTAGGCGAGATACGGCTCGGCGTCGATCGCCCCGCCGACCGCGCGCTCGAGCGTCTCCACCGGCGTGAACTTCCGCCCGTGCCGGTGCACGTTCTCCCGCAGCCACTCGCGGATCTCCGCGAACTCCCCGCGCGCGATCTGCCCGTCCACATCGTCGAGATCGTCCCGCAGGCGCTCCCAGATCTGGACGCTGATCACGTTGCCGAGCGAGTACGTCGGGAAGTAGCCGAAGCCACCGCGCGACCAGTGCACGTCCTGGAGCACGCCCTGCGCATCGTTCGGCACGTCGACACCGAGGTAGTGCGCCATCGACTCGTTCCAGATGTCGGGCAGCTCGCGCAGGTCGAGCCCGTCCATGATCCGCTGCTCGAGCTCGAAGCGCAGGATGATGTGCAGGTTGTACGACGCCTCGTCGGCTTCGATGCGGATCAGCCCCGGCCGAACGTCGTTGATCGATCGGAACCACGTCTCCTCGTCGACCGAGCCGAGCTCCGCCGGGAACGTCTCCTGCAGGCGCGGGTAGAACCAGCTCCAGAACGGCCGCGACCGCCCGACGAGGTTCTCCCACAGCCGCGACTGCGACTCGTGCAGGCCGAGCGACGCGCCGCGCGCGAGCAGCGTGCGCTCGAACGCCGGATCGACGCCTGCCTCGTACAGCCCGTGACCGCACTCGTGCATCGTCGCGAAGAGACCGTCGAGCGAGTCCTCCGGCTCACGCGTCGTGATGCGGATGTCCTGCGTCGCGAGCGACTGCGCGAACGGGTGAGGCGCCGTGTCGAGCCGCCAACCGGTCTCGTCGAAGCCGAAGCGCTTCACGATCTCGAGCGACAGCCGACGCTGGATCTCCGCCGGGAAGGTTCCGATCACCTGCGGCGTCGCGGCCGGCGCGGCGGCCTCGACGAGCGGGATCAGCACCTCCTTGAGCCGGTCGAAGATCGCGCGCACGTCGGCCGCCTTCATCCCGGGCTCGTAGTCGTCGAGCAGCGTGTCGTACAGCTCGTCGGCCGGCGGGTAGCACTCGACGTAGCGGTGCTTGAGCTCGACGAGCCGCTCGAGCCACGGGCGGAAACTCTCGTAGTCGGAGTTCGCGCGCGCCTCGACCCAGACGCCGAACGACTGCGCGCCGACTCGTGTGATCTCCGCCGACAGCTCGGGCGGCACGCGAACCGCCTTCTCATAGTCGCGGCGCGCGACGCGGATCAGGCTCGCGTCCAGCGAGTCGTAGTCGAGGCTCTCCTCGTACGACCGCAGCTCTTCGAGCAGCGAGCCGATCTCGTCCGAGACGAAGAGCTCGTGCGCGAGCTTGCCGAGCGTGCCGAGCTGGTGCGCGCGCGCCTCGCCGCCGCGCGACGGCATCAGCACCTGCTGGTCCCAACCGAGCAGCGACGCCGACTTGACGATGTCGTGGATCTCGCCGAGCTTCGTCCTCAGCGTCTCGTAAGCCCTGGGCGCGCTCACCTCGGGGATCGTATTGATTTGGCCATGCCCGACATCCTTTCGGCGAGCGTCGGCCGCAGCAGCTCCTTCGCCACGAGCGTTCCCGAGCCCGCGCCGAGCCCCGGCCCGGGATGCGTGCTCGCGCCGATGTGCCACAGCCGTTCGACGGACGTGCGGTGGCCCGGAAGTGAAGGCCGGGGCCGCCAGAGCAGGTTCTGGTCGAGCGCGCACGAGCCGGAGTAGATGTCGCCGCCGGGCATGTTCGGGTTCAGCGCCTCGATGTCGGCCGGCGAGAGCACGACGCGACGGAGGATCGACGACTCGAAGTTCGGCGCATGGGCGCCGATCCGCGCCTGGATGCGGTCGGCGTAGCGCTCGCGCAGCTCCTCCGTCCACGTGCCGTCGCCAGCATTGATGACGCTGTCGAGCTCGCCGGCGGCGTCTCCCTTCGGCCGCGACGGCACCTCCTGGAGCTGGACCCAGAGGATCCAGCGGCCTTCCGGTGCCCGCGAGGGATCAACGACCATCGGCTGGCCGACGACGACCGTCGCCACGGCCGGCAGCAGCCCGCGCTCGGCCTCGTTCACGGCGCGCGAAACGCCGTCGAGGCCCGGCGTCAGGTGGACGATCGCAGTTCGTCCGAGCCGCTCGTCGCCGCGCCAGCGCGGTGGCTCCGACAGCGCGTAGTGGATCTGCATCTCGCCGCGCCCGAAACGGAAACGGCGCGCCTCCGGCACGTCCATGCCGAGGAGCTCGCCGTACAGCTGCGCCGGCGTCACGTTCGCGAGCACCACGCGCGCGGCCTCGACCTCCTCGCCGTCGGCGGTGCGCACGCCGGTCGCGCGTCCGTCGGAGACGACGACGCGCGCGACGTCGCGCTCGGTCTCCAGGCTGCCGCCGGCGTCGCGAACGATCTGCGCCAGCGCCTCGACGAGCCGGACGCCGCCGCCGCGCGGCACGGGCATCCCGCCGAGCTCGACGGCGACGCCGATCACCTGCGCCATGAACCCCGACGATGCCGCGTCGGGTCCGAGGCCCGTGTGCAGCACCCACGGCGCGAGCAGACCGCGGGTTCGCTCGTCCTCGAAGGTCTCCGTCAGCCAGTCGCGCGCGCTCACGAGCACGTTGCCGGTGAACTCGACGAGGCCGCGCCGGCCGAGGCGGCGAAGCGCCTTCCAGCCGAGCGCCGCGCCGTCGCGCGACCACAGCTCGGTCGAGAGGACGCCGAACGCGAGGTCGGCGTTCGGCATGAACTCCGCCACGGTGCGCTCCCACGCCGGGCCGAGCGCCGCGACGTTCTGCTCGTGGTCGGTCGTGAGGAACGCGCTCTCGCCGTCGGGGAAGAGCGTCGCCGTCGGCAGCTCCGTGTTCAGGTAGTCGAGCCCGCGCGCCTCGAGCTCGTCCTTCAGCTCGGCGTACGCCGCGGAGCCAGTGAACAGCGGATGCCACGACGCGAGCACCTCGTGCACGAAGCCCGGCTCCGTGATCTCGGCCGTGCGGATCGCGCCGCCGAGCCAGTCGTTCCGCTCGAGCACGCACACGCTCCAGCCGGCCCTGGCGAGCAGGGCGGCGGCGACGAGCGAGTTGATCCCGCTGCCGATTGCGACCGCGTCGTACCGGCGGCTCACGCCTGCGCCGCCACCCGTTCGACACCCTCGCGCGCACGCCGCGCGAGCTCCACTGCGTCCACGTCCCACAGCGAGTCGGGAAATGCGTCGCCGAAGACGCCGTTGTCGGAGAAGATCTCTACGTCGTACCAGCCGTCGTAGCCGCCAGCTTCGAGCGCGCGGAACGCCGCGGCGAGGTCGATGACGCCGTCGCCCGGGAGCACGCGGTCGAAATGACTGCGCGTCGGCTCGCGCCGGTCCGACACGTGCACGCCCGCGATCTCGCCGACGTGCGCCGCGATCGCCTCGGGGTCGGAGATGTGCCAGAGGTCGAGCATGATCCCGACCGGCTCCGGCCCGATCAGGTCGAGCGCGTCCGGAATCGTGTGCACGGACGAGAACACCTCGGCCTGCGAGGGATGAACCGGCTCGAGCGCGACGCCGACGCCCGCCTCCTGCCCGGCCGCGGCGACCGCGCGAATGCCTTCCCGGACGACGTCACGCGCATCGCCCGGCCCCGTGAGGAAGACGACGCAGACCGGGTCGAGCTCCGCGAGCCGCCGAACGCTCGCGCACAGCGCCTCGACCCGCTGCGCGGGATCGTCCGGCCCTTCCATCAGCGGCAGCGGCAGGATCGACGGCACCGACGGGATGCAATGCGTCGCCCGCAGCCCGCTCTCCCGCAGTTGCCGCGCCGAGTCGTCGCCGAGCTTCAGCTCGCAGACGCCGATGCCGGAGACTCCGGCCGCGCGGTACGCCGCGAGGTCCTCCTCGAAGCTCGCCGTCAGCGTCGTGAACTCGCAAATCGACAGGCGCATCCCGCGAGGCTAAACCGGCGACGTTGTCTGCGCCTACTAACACACGTAAGGTCCTACGGGCGGACACCTTTTCGAGGAGGGCAAAGATGAAGAAACCGAGTCGTTGGATCATCGCCGTGCTGGGGGTCCTGGTTGCGGCGTCGACAGTCACGGCGGCGGCCACGACCGCTACCGGCAAGAGCACCGTGAAGGCGAAAGGGCCGACGATCGTGATCGGAGCGGCGGTCGACCTGACGAGCAGCATGAAGCCGTTCGACTCGCCCGCACTCGCGGGCGCGCAGATCGAGGCGGCGAAGCTCGCCAAAAGCGGCGGGCCGAACTTCCAGATCAAGATCTGCAACCACCAGCTCAAGCGGCAGAAGTCGTGCGCCGCACAGCTCATCCAGCAGGGAGCCAAGATCGCGATCGACACCTGCGACGTCGAGTACGGTGCTGCTGCGACGCAGGAGTTCCTCAACAAGGGCCTGCTCACGATCGCGCCCTGCACGACGACGGACCAGATGGGCCCGCAGCGCTTCGGCAAGAAGGGCAAGCTCGCGTTCACGATCGGCGGCACGGCACAGGACGAGGGCTCGGCCGAGGCCGAGTACGCGTACTCGCGCGGCTGGCGCAGCGCCATCGTCGTGAAGGACAACGCGCTCGTCTACTTCCGCAACGTGTCCGACGCGTTCGCCAAGCGCTTCGAGGAGCTCGGCGGCAAGATCGTCGACCGCGAGGCGTTCGCGTCCGGCGACAAGACGATCGGCAACGTGATCAGCAAGGTCGCGCCGATGAAGGCCGACGTGATCTCGTTCGTGACGGCCTTCGGCGAGTTGCCGCAATTCGTCGGCGGGATCAGGAGCGCCGGCAACAAGACGCCGATCGTCAACTCCTGGGGCGGCGACGGCACGTACTGGAACCCGAAGAACCCGAAGGTGACCGAGTACTACGTCAACAACTACGCGTCCTCGTTCGGGGACGACCCGAACAAGGCCGTCAACTCGCTGCTCAAGTCGCTGCTCACGGCGAAGAAGGTCCCGTACACGGCGAGCTTCGCGCTCGGCGCGGCGACGATCGACCTGCTGGCGGCGGCGCTCAAGAAGACGGGCGGCTCGACGAACGGTGCGAAGCTCGCCGCGGCGTTCGAGCGCTTCCACAACCAGCCGACGATCTCGGGGCCGGTGACGTTCTCCGCGAAGCTGCACTCCGTCAGCGGGCGGCCGTGGCGGATCATGAAGGTGCAGAACAACAAAGAGACGTACCTGCGGATGTGGAAGACCAAGAAGGTGACCACGCTCCCGTAGGCGAGGAGTTGGAGGAACGGAAGGACCGGTGGCCCGGAGACGCTCTCCGGGCCACCGACGTCTCGCGCTCGTTCGCGGGCGTGCACGCGCTGCGCGGCGTCACGCTCGAGCTTCGGCGGCACGAGGTTCTCGGCCTGATCGGGCCGAACGGCGCCGGCAAGACGACGCTCGTGAACGTGCTGTCCGGCTTCGACTTCCCGTCGCCGGGCAGCGTCGAGCTGGAGGGGCGGGATATCACCTCGTGGAGCCCGCACCGGCGCGGCCGGAGCGGCCTCGCGCGAACCTTCCAGCACAGCCGGTCGTTCGCGGCGCTGAGCGTGCGCGAGAACGTCGAGGTCGCCGCGCTCGGATCCGGCATTCGTCCGCGCGCCGCCCGCCGCCGCGCCGCCTCGCTGCTCGAGCTGCTCGGGCTCGGGAACCGAAGCGCGCAGGAAGCCGGAAGCCTTGCGCACGGCGACGAGCGGAAGCTCGGCGTCGCCCGCGCGCTCGCGAGCGAGCCGCGCTACCTGCTCCTCGACGAGCCGGCGGCCGGTTTGCCGGAAGCGGAGGTGCCGGAGTTCGCCGCTGTCGTTCGCTCCGTGCGCGACGAGCACGAGGCGGGGGTGCTCCTGATCGACCACAACATGGCGCTCGTGATGGACGTCTGCGACCGGATCCAGGTGCTCGACCAGGGGCGCACGCTCGCCGAGGGCGCACCGTCGGAGATCCGCGCGAACCTCGACGTCGCGGCGGCGTACCTCGGCGAGGCGCCGGTGCGTGAGCGGTGAGCGAGGCCGTGCTCGAGCTGAGCGGGGTCGAGGTGCGCTACGGCGCAGTCGCGGCCGTCCGCGGGCTCGACCTGCGGCTCGAGCGCGGCGAGATCATCGGGCTGATCGGCCCGAACGGTGCGGGTAAGTCGACGACGCTGCACGCGATCATGGGGCTCGTGCCGCTGCATGCCGGCGACATCAGGCTCGGCGCGCAGTCGCTCCGCGGCCGCGCACCCGAGAGCGTGGCGCGTTCCGGCATCGCACTGGTTCCCGAGGGCCGACGGATCTATCCGAGCCTCACCGTGAGCGAGAACCTTCGCCTCGGCCTCGCGGCGCGGCGATCGCGCCTCGGCGAGCACCGCGCGGCGGACATCGCGTGGGTGCACGAGCTCTTCCCCATCGTGGACGAGTTCGCGTCGCGGCAGGCCGGAACGCTCTCCGGCGGCCAGCAGCAGCAGCTCGCGATCGCGCGCGCCCTCGTCGCGCGGCCGGACGTGCTCCTCCTCGACGAGCCGTCGCTCGGCCTCGCGCCGCAGCTCGTCGACGTCGTCTTCGCCGCGCTCGGCGAGATCCGCAAGCGCGGGGTTCCGGTGCTGCTCGTCGAGCAACGTGCGCAGCGAACCGTCGCGTTCGCCGACCGCAGCTACGTCCTGTCGAACGGCGAGCTCACGACGACGTTCGGCCCGTCCGACGCCGGCGACACGGAGCGGCTGATCGCCGCGTACTTCGGCTCGTGACGACGATCCAGACGCTGATCGACGCGGCGGCGACCGGCGCCGTGTACGCGTTGATGGCAGTCGGAATCGGGCTCGTGTTCGGCGTGCTGCGGCTCGTGAACTTCGCCTACGGCCAGCTGGTGATGGCGGGTGCGTACGCGCTCGCGCTCACGAACGATCTCAACCCGATCCTGAGCATCCTCGTGTGCTTCGCGGTCGTGATCGCGCTGACGATGACGATGGACGTCGTCGCGTTCCGGCCGCTGCGTCGTCACGGCGCCTCTCCGGCCACGATGCTCGTGGCGACGTTCGCGATCAGCTTCCTGTTGCAGAGCATCGCCACGCTGAGGCTCGGCGTGCTCGGAAGGACCGTGGGCACCCTCACAGGACTGAACGGCCCGATCGGCGACGGGCGGCTGATCGTGCGCTGGATCTGGATCGTCGCGATCGTCGTCGCCGCCGTCACGCTCGCGCTGCTGTTGCTGCTCCTGAACCGGACGGGCCTCGGCCTGCACATGCGCGCGGCCGCGGCGGACTTTCGGACGGCGCGGCTGCTCGGCGTGCGTGCGAACGCGGTGATCTCGCTCGCGGTGCTCCTCTCCGGCGTGATCGCGGCGATCGTCGCCGTCGTCATGACGGTCGAGACGCCGTACGTCACGTCGGACTACGCGCTGCGCGACACGATCATCGTGCTCGTCGGCGTCGTGGTCGGCGGCATCGACCGGCTGTGGAGCGCGACGCTCGGCGGGTTTGCGATCGGGTTCGCGACCGGCGTGCTGAACGGGTACCTGCCGAGCACGGGCACGTGGCCGTTCACGAGCGGCGTCTACCTCGATTCCGCCGTCTTCGCGTTCGTGATCCTCGTGCTGCTCCTGCGACCGGACGGCTTGTTCGTTCGGCGCGAGCGCGGCGCCGTGGAGCGCGTATGACGCGCACGAACGCGGTAGCGCTGCTCGGCCCCGTGACGCTGCTCGCGCTGGTGGGAATCGTCGGCAGCTTCCTCACAGACGTTCGCGTGCTCGAGCTCACGAACGCGTTGATCTTCGCGGCGATCGTCGTCGCGCTGTACGTGTTCGTCGGCAACTCGGGCGTCCTCTCCTTCGGGCAGATCGGCTTCTTCATCGTCGGCGCCTATGCCGCAGGCGAGCTGACGGTGCCGGCGGACGCAAAGCAGAGCGTCCTGCCGCAGGTGTTCTCGGTGATTCGCGACCACTCGGTCGGGAACGCCGGCTCGCTCGTGATCGCCACCGCGGCGGCCGCCGTTTTCGCGTTGCTCGTCGGCATTCCCCTGATGCGGCTGTCCGGACTTGCCGCCGGCATCGCGACGTTCGCCGTGCTCGAGATCACGCAGAACATCGTGCGGAACTGGGAGAAGATCGGCCCCGGTCCGCTCACGCTCTCGACGGTGCCGGAGACGACGGATCTCTGGCAGGCGACGATCGGCGCGATTGCGGTGGCGTGCGTCGCGTTCGCGTATCAGCTCAGTCCGCTCGGGCGGAAGCTTCGGGCCGCGCGCGAGGATCCGTTCGCGGCGCAGGCCGCCGGCATCGACATCCACCGGCAGCGGCTGTGGGCGTTCGTCCTCTCAGGCGCGCTGTCGGGGTTCGCCGGCGCGTTGTTCGTGCACTACCAGGGGACGATCAACGTGCAGGACGTGTTTCTCGACTTCACGTTCCTGAGCCTCGCGATGCTCGTCGTCGGCGGCGCGGGCAGCCTCTGGGGCGCGGTCGTCGGCGCACTCCTCGTGAGCGGCCTCGACTCGTTCCTCGGCGATGCCGAGAACGGCGCCGTCAGCTGGCTGCACGCGCCGGACGGCACGCGCATGGTCGCGGTCGCCGCGTTCATGGTGATCGTGCTGATCTTCCTGCCGCGCGGACTGACGCGCGGGCGCGAGTTCGCGCTGCCGCGGTTCAGTCCGCGGCGGCGAGCCGCCGAAACTCGTCGTCGGTGACGAGGCCGCCCTTCTCCGCGCCGAGCTGCTTGACGCGCGCGAGCAGGTCGGCGCGGCGTTCTTCCGCGACGTCGAGGCCGAGCTCGGCGGCCTTGATGCGGATCGAGTCGAGGCCCGACTTCTTGCCGAGGACGAGCGTGCGGTCGGCGCCGACGAGGTCGGCGGCGTACGGCTCGATCGACGGCGGGTCGTGGAACTGCGACGCGACGGCGCCCGACTCGCGCCGGAAGAGCGTCTCGCCGACGAGCGGCTTCCACGGCTCGACCGAATAGCCCGAAAGGTCGCGCACGCGCTGCGACACCTCGCGCGCAAGCTCGAGCTTCAGGTTCGTGCCGGCGCCGTAGAGCGCGCCGAGCGCGAGTGCGACCTCGGGCAGGCTCGCGTTGCCGGCACGCTCGCCCATCCCGTTGATCGTGCCGTGGATCCACGTCGCTCCCGCCTGCACCGCAGCGACTGCAGCCGCGGTGGCGAGGCCGAAGTCGTTGTGACCGTGCCAGTGAATCGGCACGTCGACCCAGCTCGCGACCTGCTCGACCAGGTAGGCGGCTGCCTCGGGCGTCGCGACGCCGAGCGTGTCGACGACGACCGCCTCTCGCGCGCCGGCCTCGACCGCGGTCGTGTACACGCGCTCGAGGAAGCTCGGCTCGGCGCGGGTGCCGTCGACGCCGAAGTACGCGACGGTGATGTCGTGCTCGACGGCGAAGGTAACGGCCTTGCGGATGCGCTCGAGCATCACGTCCGGCTCGACGCCGTACGCCGCGAGCTTGAGGTCCGAGACGGGCGCTTCGATCACCGAGTGGCGCAGGCCGAGCTCGATCAGCGCCTCGACGTCGGCGGGCACCGCGCGCGAGAAGCCCCAGATCTCCGCTTTCAGGCCGGCGTCCGCGATCAGGCGGATTGCCTTCGCGTCGTCGGCTGACACGCGCGGAAAACCGGCCTCGATCCGGTCGATCCCGAGCGCGTCGAGCAGGCGCGCGATCTCGAGCTTCTGCTCGGGGTCGAGCGCGACGCCGACGGCCTGCTCGCCGTCGCGGAGCGTCGTGTCGTACAGCCCGACGTGCCGCCGCGGCCGCTCGCCGAGAGCGCGCGCGTTCAGGTCGCCGAGGAAGAGCTTGTCCGGCGGGACGCTCACGCCCGCACGATCCCGTCAGGGAAGCGGCACAGCTTCTCGGGCGCGCCGTCGGTGATGAGCCAGTTGTCCTCGACGCGGAGGCCGCCGCCGCCCTCCCAGTAGATGCCGGGCTCGATCGCGAGCACCATGCCTTCGCGGATCGTGCCGGAGCCGGCCTGGTGCGCGTAGGGCGGCTCGTGTGCGCGCGCTCCGACGCCGTGCGCGATCGGGTGCGACGGCTGGCCCGCGTAGCCGGCCTCGGCGATGTCAGCCCGGACCAGCCGGTCGAGCTCGGCCAGTTCCGCGCCCTCGCGGCAGTGCGCGACTGCGCGGTCGTACACCTCGAGGAGTTGTTGTTCGAGCTCGACGTAACGCGGTTCGAGCTCGCCGGGGCAGAGGTTCTTCGTGTGGTCGCACCAGTAGCCGTCCGCGCTGACCCAGATCTCGAACAGCGTCGGCTCGTGCTCGGCAATCGGACGGTTGCCCGTCGCGGTGAACGTCTTGATGCCCGGCCCCGACCAGACGAGCGAATAGCCGCGCGCGTTCTCCACCTTGTCCTCGTAGCCGGTGCCGATCGCGTGGACGGCGCCCTCCCACGCCGCAGCGGCCTCGGCCTCTGTCATGCCGGGCTCGAGACTCTCCTGGACGCGCTCGAGGGCAAGCGCGGCGAGCTCGTTCGCGACACGCATCCGCTCGATCTCCTGCTCGGTCTTGATTGCGCGCGCCTGGGCGAGGAGCGCACTTGCGTCGACGCGGTTCTCGAACGCCTCGAAGAGCGCGGCCGTCGGCGTCGACGGCTCCCCGAGCATCCGGTCTGCCGTTTGCGTGCCCTGGCTCAGCTCGAGGCCGATACGCTCGAGGCCGCGCTCGCGGCAGACCTTTTGCGCGAGCTCGAGGGCGCGCGCGGTGGGCGGACGCGGGTCGGTCTCGTCGTAGCCCTTGAAGAGGCGGACGTCCTCGGTCCAGGCTGTGCGGCGGGCGTCGTCGAGCGACGGCTCGAGCGCGAGCAGCGTCACCTCGCCTTCGCGCGGGAAGACGACGATGTCGTAGCCCTTCATCGGGAGGAAGTTCGAGAGGTAGAGAACATTGTCGGGCGCGCGGACGACGAGCGCGTCGACGTCCTCCTCGCCCATGAGCGCACGCACGCGCTCGAGCTTCGCGTCGTCGCGCGGCCAGCTCACCCGGCGAGCCTAACGTCCGGCGGGAGCGCGACGCACTCCCGCCGGCGTCGACTGCGTCAAGCCTGCGTTGCGCTCGGCCTGATGTTCTGGTTCAGCCGGAACAGGTTCTGCGGGTCGTACTTGTCCTTCAGCGCGACGAGCCGCGCGTACTTCTCCTCGCCGAAAGCACGGCGCACGTGCTCGTCGCCGGTGTCCGCGCGGAACGTCAGCGGCGCGCCCGCGATCTTGAACGGCTCGATCAGCGAGCCCCACGCCTTCACCCACGCGAGCTCGGCCTCGGTCTCGGCAGGCGTCTCCCACTCGCCGATGCAATGCGCGGTCCAGGCGGCATGACGGGCGGTGATCGCATTCGAGTCGTCGGCGATGCGCGCGATCTCGCCGCCGAGCGGCTGGAACAACATGATCGAGTGCGAGTGGCCCATCCGCGCGGCGTGCTCGATCGAGACGTCGATCAGCTCGTCGCCGAGCTCGCGGACGAGCTCCGCCTTCCAGTAGTTGTAGAGGCCGTGCGGGTTGCCCGGGTCGAGCAGCTGCTGCACCGCGGTATAAGGCATTGGCCCGACGATGTCGACCGCAGGAGGTCCGAACTCGCGAAGCGGCCGGAACAGCTCCTCGCCGTGCTCCGGGGTCGCGACGGCGACCGCGACCACGCCGACGACGTGCTGTCCCTGTAGCTCGGCGGGAACGAACGGAGCCGGTGGCGCCGTCAGGATCGCCGCGGCGCCGCTGACCTCGTCGGGCGCGTCCTCGATGAACTCGCGGTAGCGCCGAAGGACTTCACGCGCGCGGTCGAGCGGCCACAGGAGCATCCCGCCCAGGAGGAGCGGCGGCACCTCGTGAAGCCTGTACTCGAAGTTGACGACGACGCCGAAATTGCCGCCGCCTCCGCGCAGGCCCCAGACGAGGTCGGGGTTCTCGTCCTCGCTCGCGTGCACGAGCCTGCCGTCGGCGGTGACGACGTCTGCGGAGATGAGGTTGTCGGCGGTGTAGCCGTGAATGCGTTCCAGCCAGCCGCTGCCGGTCCCGAGCGTCAGCCCGGCGATGCCCGTCGTCGTCACGCGGCCGCCGGTCGTTGCGAGGCTGTGCGCGGTCGTCGCGGCGTCGAACTCTCCCCAGTTCACTCCGGCCTCGGCGATCACCGTCTTTGCGGTCGCATCGACGGCGATCTTCTTCAGCGGTGAGAGG
>JBJMJE010000199.1:0-15450 GCA_045806505.1 Gaiellaceae bacterium | reverse complement strand
AAGCGCGTGTCGACGGGCGTGACGCTGTACTCGCCGGTTTTGACGGGGAGGCTCGAGCCGCCGTTGCCGTTGACCTGTGCGAAGTTGCCGATCCACGAGTGCGTCTCCTTCGTGACGACCGGCACCGAGACCGCGGCGCCGACGGCCGCCGTGCCGCCGCCGGAGATGTTCCCGGCGATCACGTTCAGCGTCAGCGATTCGTCGGCGGCGACGCGGACGCTGCCGTCGGCGAAGATCTTCGCGCCGTTGCCCGAGTTCGTCCCGTCCGCCACGTACGCCTTCGTCGTCACGTCGAGGACGGAGACGCCGGCGTTCACCGTGACGGCCGCGGTGCCGGAGAAGCCGCCGCCGACGGAGATGGAGAGGACGTCCTCGCTCGACGTCGCGTCGACCGAGACGTTGCCCTTCGCCTGGGCCGTACCGGCGTTGCCGACGAAGGCCTCCGTGTCCTTCGTGACGACCTCGACGTCGATCCCGACGCCGACACCGGCCGAGCCGCCGTACGCCAGCGCGCCCGCGATCGAGACGATGGTCGTCGTGTCCGTCGCGGCGACGGCCACGCCCTGCGACGAGGAGGGCGAGCCGCCGTTGGCACACGAGTCGGCGATCGCGCAGTTGACGCGCGCGCCGTTGTCGATGTGCGCCTTCGTCGTGTTGTTCTGGACGTCGACGACGACCGAGCCTGCAACGCCGGCGTCGCCGCCGCCCGAGCCGGCGACCGCGAGCAGGAAGACGTTCTCGCTCTGCGTTGCCGAGACGCTGAGGCCGTTCGTGCCGCGCGAGGTGATGTCGCCGCCCTTGACCGCGGCGTCGACGGTGCCGCTGCGGACGAGGATCGCCGAGGCGATGCCGATGCCCGCGCTGCTGCCGAACTGGAGGTTGCCCGCGATCAGCCGGATCCCGACCTTGTTTGCGTCGCCGACCTTGTCGACCGCCGTAACCTCGACGTCGCCGTTCGCAGCCAACGTCGTCCCGGCGCCGATCGACGCGAAGGTGCCCGTGCCGCCGACCGGGTTGAGGACGAGGACGATGATCGAGCCGTCGAAAGCCGTGCCGCTCGTCGAGACGGCGATGTCCGCTGCAACGGCGAAGAACGTCTCGCTCGAGTCGGCCTTCACCGTGACCTTGCCCGCAGCGGAGACCATCGTCGCCTGGCTGTCGCCGATGAATGCCTTCGTGGTCTTGTCGATCACGTCGACGTCGAGGCCGATGCCGACCGCGGCGTCGCCGGTCGTGAACGCGAGACCGCCGGCGATGTTGACGACGTCGGTGTGGTCGGTCGCGACGACCGAGACCGTCTGCGTCGCGCCCGGCGTCCAGCCGAGCTTCGGGTGCCTGTTCACCTGCGAGCCGCCGGCGATGTGCGCCTCCGTCGTGAACGAGAAGACGTCCACGATGACCGAGCCGGTCACGGCCGCGTCGCCCGACGAGCCCGCGCCGCCCGCGGCGATCGAGCTCACCGAGAGGATGCCGGCGGGCAGCGTCACCGCGGAGAGGTCGAGCGGCTTGAACGTCGTCGTCGCGGTGACGGAGATGCCCAGGAGCGCGTCGAGCTGCGTGATGTGCGTCGACGAGTTCGACTCGACGAGCGCCTGCGTCTGGACGGCCGGCAGGACGTTGACGACGATCCCGCCGCCGACGCCGACGCCGTTGAGCGCGAGGCTGCCGCCGGCCGCGATCGACTGCAGGCCGATCGTGCTCTCCGCCTTGATCGTGATCGCGCCGTCCGAGAGCAGGTGCGCGCCCTGCTCGACCTGGGCCTTGGTGTCGTAGCTGATCACCTGGATCGCGATCGACGCGGCGACGGCGGCCTTCGTCTTACCGCCGGCAGCCGACGCTCCGAGCGCGACGAAGTCGTTCTCCTTGCCCGCCGGCATGACCGCTTCGACGGTGATGCCGTTGCCGGAGACCTGGGCGTCCTGCCTGACGAGCGCCATGTTGTGGACGTCCGTGTAGTTGAAGCCGACGGCCGCGGCGACTCGCGCGTCGGAGCCGCTGAGGCTGAGGTCGAAGGCGACCGCGATCGCCTTCGCCGTCGCGCCCGTCTCGAGCTGCGCGCTCACCTTCACCGCGCCGCTGCCGGTGAGCGTCACGCCGCTGCCGACCGAGGCCGTGTTCGTCCCGCGGACCCAGTTGACCGACACGCCGGCCGCGACGCCGACGCCGCCGCCCTTGCTTCCGGACTGGCTGCTCGCCTCGCCGTTGCCCTGGCTCGCCGAGTCGTTCGACTTCGGTAGGTCGCCGCCGGTCTTCCCGTTCGTGTTCGGGTTGTTCTTGACCTGGTCGTTCGACTGCGTGTCGGCCTGCTTGCCGCCGTCAGAATCCTGTGACTCGCCCTTCGCGCTCGCTGTGGTGAGCACGTCGTTCAGCGACGACGTGGTCGCGCCGATCGTGATCGCGCCGGCGGTCAGGCTGCGGTTGACGTCCGCGGAGGTCGTGGTCGTGACGACGTTGACGGCGACCGCGGCGCCGACGGCGACGTCCTTGCCTGCGGCCTCCGCGTCGGACTCGAGGTTCGACTCGAGCTCCTCGGTGGCCTGGATTGTCGCGTCGCCCGTGATCGTCAGCGCCGAGCCGCTGCCGAGGAGCGCAGTCGTATGGTCGTCGACGACCGCGATCGAAACCGACGGGCTGATCGCAATGCCGCCTGCGGTGCCGGCCTTGTCCTCGGTCTCGACGACGTGGCGCTGCGTCGCGGTGATGTCGAGCTTGCCACCGCCGGTGAAGGTCGCACCGGCCAGGACGGCGGCGCGGACGCGGTTGTCGGTGAGGATGTTGAGCCCGACCGATGCGCCGATGCCGATCTTGCCGGCCTTCGCGTCGGAGTCGGCCTTCGCGGTGTCCGCCTCGTTGCTCTGCGCGGCGAGCTTCACGTCGCCGCCGGTGGCGGTGACGTTGGCCGTGGCGCCGACGAGAGCGTCCGTGTGAAGCGTGACGATGTTCAGCGCGAGCGAGCCGGCGAGGCTCAACGTGTCCTTGTCGCCGCCGGCGCCGGATGCGGCCAGGGCGCTGACGACGTGCTCGGCGAGGATGAAGAAGGCGCCGTTCGACGGGCTCGGCGGCATGCTCGTCCCGTGGGAGACGGCGTCGCGCGTCGTGACGGCGTTGCCCCACGTCGAGCCGTCCCACTTGTAGACGCCCGGCGCGCGCTGGATCCGCGTGACCGCGGCGCCGTCCTTCGGCGTGCCGGTGCACCCGCTGACGCCGAAGAAGTGCGTCGAATCGGTGCTCGTGTAGGAGCACGTGCCGCTGATGCCCGCGATCGTGAACTTGCCGGACGTCTCGAAGCCGGCGGTCGAGACGACCAGGAGCGTCGAACCGAGCGCTGCGATCGGCGTCGCAACCTTGGTCGACGTCGTGAGCGTGACAGTGACCTTGTCCGCGACGGAGCCGCTGCAGCCGGTGATGCCGGTGAGCTCATGCGTTCCGGAATTGACGCCGGAGTACGAGCAGGTCTTGTCGATGCCGGTGACCTTGAACGTGCCGCTCGTGCCGAACTCAGCGAGCGACTTCACCTTGAGCGTCGTCCCGAGTGACTGCGCGCCGTCGACCGTGGTCGTGGCCGGCGCGGCCTTCGTCAGCTCGAAGTAGTCGTCGCTCGACGGCTGCTCGGGGAACGACTCGCCGGCGTCGATCGCGCTCCACTTGCCGTCCTGGAAGCGCTGGATCGGATCGTCGGAGGAGTCGCGCATCGTGGCGCTGACGACCAGGCCGTTGCCGTTGACCGTCGCGTTGCCGGTCGACGCGAGGTTGGTGATGTCGACCTTGTTGACGGAGACGCCGACGCCGATGCCGACGGTGCCGGCTTCCTTGGCCTTGCCGGTGCCGTTCGCTTTCGAATCCGAGTTGGCCTGCGTCGTCACGCTGACGGCGCCGGTCGTCGCGGTGACGACGGCGGTGTCGGCGAGCGAGGCTTCGGAGCGCGTCTTCGTGATGTTGATCGCGAACGCGCCCGCGACGGTGACGGTGTTCTTGTCGCCGCTCGACGTCCCGTTGTCGTCGGAGGTCTGCGCCTTTGCGTTGCTCGTGTTGCTCGTGTTCGCGGTCTTGCCCGTGCCGGCCGTCCGCTGGCTGTTCGCGCTCGAGAGGTTGTCGTCGGCCTTCCCGTTGGCGTCCTTGCCCGAGCCGTCCTTGCCCGTGCCGGCGTTCTTGCCCGCAGCGCCCGCCGCGCTCGCGTCGGCCTCGGTCTCGACACTCGACGAGCCGACCGCGGAGAGGCTGACGGACTTCCCCGTGACGGTGCGCGACACGGTCGCCAAGACTTCGTCGTCCGGGATCGCGAGCGCCAGCGCGAGCCCGATCACGACGGTGCCGGTGACGGCGTCCGCCTTGGCGGTCGTCGTCGCCTTCGCCGTCTGCGTGGCGCTCAGGCTCACGTCGTCCGAGGCGATGAGCGTCTGCGACGTGCCGCCGCCGATCGTCGCGCTCGTCTTCACGGTGGGCAGCGCGATCGAGGCGTCCGCAGTGAACGCGAGCGTCGAGCCCGGTGCTCCCGCCGTTCCCGCCTCTGCGTAAGTCGTCATCGAGTCGGTGTCCGTCGCGGTGAGGGTGACCTTCTTGGCCCCGGTGATCGCGGCACCGTCGTCGATGGAAGCGCTGGTCGTGTCGTCGACGCTGTTGATCGAAGCTCCTGCGCCGATGCCGACCTTCTCCGATCCCTCGTCCTTCGCCTTGGCCTTCGTCGTGCTCTCGACGACGGCCGTGGCGGTGAGGGTCAGGTCGTTTCCGTTGAGATCGTCCGGAGGGCCGCGACCCGCGTTGGACAGGATCTCGGCGTTCGTCTTGACGTCGGCGATCGTGAGCGCGAGCGCGCCGGCCACCGCGAAGCTGCCCTTGCCCGCGCCCGCTGTCGCCTCGGTGTCCAAAGTGTTCTTGCCGTTCGCGCCGCCCGAGCTGCGCATGACTGCGACGAGCTCGAGCCCGTTCGACGTGACGAGCGAGTTCAGGCCGATCTTCGCCTCGTTCAGGACGTGGACGAGGTTGATCGCGACGGCGGCGCCGATGTTGGCCGTCGTCCCGTCCACCGCGCTGCCGTTCGCCTTCACGGTGGAGTCCGCGTCTTCCGAGGTGTGGAACTTGACGGAGCCGCCGTGAGTCGTCACGTCCTTGCCGTCGGCGAGGCCGGCGAGCGCGTTCGCGGTCACGAGGGCGATGCCGACGGCGGCGGCGACGGTGACCTTCGTGCCGCCGTTCTCGCCGCTCTTCGACTCCGGAGTGCTCGAGGAGCCGGACGACTTGCCGCCGGACGACGTCGACGCGTTGTTGCCGACCTGGAGGTTCTTGTCCGCCTTCTCGTTGACGTCGTTGTTCGTCGAATCCTTGTCCTCGGCGCCGCCTCCCGACTTGCCCTTGGCGCCGGCGGCGCTCGCCGTCGCCTCGGTGTCGGTCGAGGACGAGCCGTCGGCGGTGAAGCCGACCGCGCCCGTCGTGCCCGTCGCCGTGCTGGTGAGCGTCCGCTTCAGCTGCGAGTCAACGAGGTGATTCGCCGCCACCAGCGCGAGCGAGAGGCCGATCGAGGCGTTGCCGCCCTTCGTGTTCCCGTTGGCGGTCGTCGTCACCTTCGCCGTCTGCGTCGCGTGCGCCGTCACTGCGCCGGAGACCGTCAGCGCCGGGCCGCTGTCGACGGTCGCGCTCGTCGTGATGTTCGAGATCGAGATCGCGACTTCCGCGCCGAAGGAGAAGCTGCCGTCGCTCCCCGTCGAGGCGCCGCCCTCGGCGGTCGTGGTCATCGTGTCCGTGCTCGTCGCGTTGATCGTCAGATCGTGGACGCCGGTCACGTCGGCGTCTTTGGCGATGCCCGCGGTCGTCGTGTCGTTGACGACGTGCACGGCAACGGACGCGCCGATGCCGGCCGCCTTGCCGTCGGTCGCCTGCTTCGCCTTCGCCTCCGCCTTGTTCTCGAAGTTCGACGTCGCGTTCAGCGTGAGGTTCCCGTTGACCGCGACCGGTGTGGGCTTGTCGATCACCGCCGTCGCCTCGGCGACGAGGATGTTCACCGAGACCGAGCCGGCGAAGCCGATGTTGCTGCCGCCGGCGCCCGAGGTCGAGCTCGTGGTGAAGGTCGACTTGTCCGGCGCCGTGACCTCGAGCGTGACGCCGGTCGCAGTGAGGCTCGCGTTCCCGGCGACGTACGCCTTGGTCGTGATGACGGCCACGTTGACCGCGACCGCGACCGCGATTCCGGAGCTCGTGTCGCTCGTCGGCATGGCCCCGGACGGTGTGGCGTTCGTGTTGTCCGCGTACGTGAGGACGTTGCCGAGTGTCGCGAGCAGCTGCTCCTGGCCACTCTCGGTGCCCCGGTAGACCTTGTAGCCCGTCGCGTCCGTGAGCGCGATCCAGTTGAGCGTGATCTTGTTGGTGTTCGTGCCGCTCGGGACGTCGTACTTCCCCTCGCCGCCGGGCAGGCTCTCGCCGCCGGCGTAGACGGCGCTGACGCGGTAGTAGTACGTCTTGCCGCCCTCGAGGAAGCCGCCGGTCGTCGCCGCCCCGGTGAACGTCGGCGCGTCGGGCGCGAACTTGACGTTGCCGGCGTCGGCGTCCGCCGTGGCGCTGTTCTTCGCGCCCGCGTGGAGGGTCTGCGTGCCGCCGGTCGTCGTGATCGCGTGCGGCGAGGAGGCATCCGTCGGCGCGATGTAGGCCTGGGTGGTCGCGACGAGGACTGTCACGGCGAGCGCGGCGCTCTTGTTCTGGTCGCCGTCGCCCGTCTTGGACTTGCCGTCGCCGGTCGTCCCACCGCCGGCCTGCTGCGCAGAGGAGCCGGTCACGCTTGCGTTGTCGTCCGGTGTTCCCGTGCAGGCCGTGATCCCGGTGAAGTGCGTGCCGTCGATCGACTTGTAGGAGCACGTGCCGCCGATGCCGGCGACCGTGAACGTGCCGCTCGCTGCGAAGCCGGCGGTCGACTTCACGGCCAGCGTCCCGCCCGCCAGGCTCTGGCCACCGCCGCCGCCGTTGTCGACGTTCGTGCTCGCCGACTGCAGCGGGGTATTCGCACTCGTCGATTTGCTCGCGTCGCCGTCCGAGCCCTTGGGGCTCGACTTCCCGCTGGTCGGCGCCGCGTTGTCGGTGTCGGCGCTGATCGCGAGGTTCGCGGCGCTCACCGGCGTGGCTGCGTTGCTGTCGATGAACGCCCCGGACTGCGTGACGAAGACGGCGACCGCGATGCCGGCGCCGAGGCCGGAGGCCGACGAGTCGGCGTTCGTCGAGACGTTCGTCTTGACGTTCGAGCCGATCGAGACATCCTTGCCGGGCGCGGAGATCGCGCTCGTGCCGGAGAGCTGGCTCTTGGCGATCGCGAGCACGAACGTCGCCGCAACGGACGCGTCGTGATCCTTCGCCTCCGTCCACGCGTCGAGGAGGCCGTGGTTCGAGACAGGATCCTTGTCGTCGCTCGAGCCGGCGACGATGTCCTTCGTCGCGGCGTAGCGCTTGCCGTCGGAGCCCTTGACGATGTCGCCCTTCGTATACGAACCGGCGGCCCAGTTGCCCTTGTCGGGGCCGCCCGCGGCGTTCCCCTTGGCGGTGACGTCGACGGCGCTCGAAAGCGTGACGTTGCCCGTCGCCGTGATCTGGGACGCGCCGTGGACGTTGACGTTGGCGTGGTACTCGAGGTCGAGGCCGGCATGGTTGATGCCCGTGCCGCTGCCGTTCTCGCTGATGTCCTTGCGGACCTCCGCCCCGTCGGAGACCGATCCGCTGCATCCCGAGACCCCGGTGAACTTGTGGACGCCCGAGGTGACGTTGCGGCCCGTGTAGCTACACGTCGTCGACGACCCGCCGACCGTGGCCACGAAGTTCCCGGTGTTCTCGAAGTTCGAGACCGACGCCACGACGAGGTCGGTGCCGAGCGTCTGATTCCCGACCACCGTCGTCGTCAGCGAGCCGGCGAACGCCTTGAGGTTGATGGTGTGGCCGATCAACTGCGCCGATCCGGCAAGCGCCCAGTTCGCGGGATCGGAATGCGGCGCGGTGGTGTCGTTGTCGACGTCGTGCAGGGCCCGGTATTGCTGGTGGTCGCTCGGGTCGAGGACGACGTCACCGGTGTCGTAGTCGTCGCCGGAAGACCAGTCGCCGTCGTCCGGGCTGATGTCGACCAGACCGGAGGCGCCGAGGACCGGGATCGTGGTCGTGATCCCGAACACGCTCAGCCCGTTGTCGTGCGTGACCGCGCTCAAGTTGATGTCTCCGGAGCCGACGTCGATCTTCACGTTGGCGTCGACCTTGATCGTCTCGGCGTTGACGTTGAGCGTCACGCCCGGCGCGGTGACGTTGCCGGTGAACTGGACGGTGTCGCCTCCGAGACCGCCGTTGATCGTGAGCGTGCTCAGCCCGGAGAGAGAGACGCTGTGCGACTCGGAGAGCTCGAACGTGCCCGTCGGGTCGAAGTCCTTGACCTCGATGGAGGTTCCGGCGCCGTTCATCGAGATCTTGAAGAGGTCCTTGTCGCCGATCTCGGTCGTCGTGCCGGAGAGGTCGGCGCCGTGGATGGTCACGTTCCCGGCCGAGATCGAGATCGGCTCGAGGCCGGCGTAGTGGATTGGCACGCCGTCGACCACGAGGGTGCCGGAATGTGCGTCCGTCGGCTGCGACTCGACGCTGCCGCGGGGGCCCTCGACGACGAGGCTGTCGAAGCCGCCCGCGCCGCCGTCGACGCCGCCCGCCAGCGAGCCGCCGACCTTCAGGACGAACGTGTCCTTGTTGCCGGGCGCGCCGCTGAGCGTCTCGACGTCGGCGAAGGTGACCTTGCCGACATTGCCCGCCCCGGCACCGGTGACGTTCCAGTTCGTGTCCGTGCTCGGGCCGACGACGGTGTCGTTCCCCGCGCCGCCGTCGAACACGACGGAGACCGCGGCGGAGGCAACGGTGAACGTATCCGCGCCCGCGCCGCCGACGATGGCGATCCCGTCGGGCAGGTCGCTGAGCAGCTTCGTCGTCGCGGCGCCGTCGATCGTGACGATCGCGTCGGTGTCCGTGGTCGCGACCGAGATCGCGTGGTCGCCGCTCGCCGCGGTCGAGACGGTCCAGCTCGCTTTCGGGACCACGGCCGGCGGAGGCGACGTGTTGGAGGACGAGCCGCTCGTCGAGTCCGAAGTCGTCGTCGTGCCGCCGCTCGCGGCGGGCGTCGTGTCGGCGGGAACGGCCGGCGTGGCGGGCTGCGTCGCCGTCGTGTCGGCGGCCGTGGCCTGGACGGCGGTGTCCGCCGGCGCCGAGGTCGCGGGAGACGCCGGGAACGAAGAGTCGGCCGCGGGCGGGGCGGCCGCAGTCGAGGCGACCGGTTCGTTCGACTCCGGATCGATCTCGGCCGCGGCAGCGGTCGCGTCCTGGGCAGCGGCGGGCACCGGCGCGCTGTAGAGGGTCGCCGGCTGGCTCGCGTAGTCGGGAAGGTCGCTCGTCGACGCCGTCGCCTGCACCGGCGCGGGCGTCTCGTCGGCGGGCAGGGCCGGGGCCTCGGGAGCGGTCGCCTCCTCGACGGTGACTGACGCGGTTGCGTCGGCAGCGGTCGTGGCGGTGTCGGCCGGCACCGCGCCGACGACGTCCTCGACGACCGGCGCAGCGGCGAACGCGTCGTGCTTCTTCGCGGGCGCCGGCGTCGCGGCGGGGGCGACCGAGTACTGATCGTGCACGACGGGCACGTGGACGGTGCGGGCGCGATGCGTCGCTGCGCGATGCGCCGGAGCGGGCGCGGTCGCCGCGGGTTGATGCACGACCGACCGAGCGGCAGGCGCGGGCGCGCGCACGGGAGGAACCGTCGGCGCGGCCTCCAGCTTCGGAACGGCGAGCGTCGGCAGGCCGAGCGGCGGGAGCTCGAGCACGGGGAGGACGACCGGGCTGCTGCTCACTGCCGGCACGCGGAACGAGAGCGCGATCGGCCCCGTGTAGGCGGTGCCGAAAGCGACCAGGCCGATCGCTGCGAGCCACACGCGGATCGCGCGCTCGCGCAGCGCGAGCAGGCTCAGTAGGTCTTGCTGTTGCCCGACGGCGACGGACGATCCCACAGCTGGGCCGTGGCCCCCTTCCCGGTTCGCTCGCGCGGCTCCCCCGCCGCGCCCCCTCTACGAAAACGGTACGACCTTCTCACGTGCGCACAGAAATTACAAGTGCAATCTGCATTTCGCTGCTGAAAATGGCTGTTACGCGAGGCGGATGCGCCGGATCGGCGCCCGATGCCTCGGGTGCTTCAACGCCGGCCGGACCGTCCAGCCGTCCGACCAGGCGACGCGGATCGTCGCCGGAGCGACGTCCGGCGCCAGCATTCGGCCCGGCGCGAGCGTGTCCGCCATCAAGCCCGACTCCTCGTGCTCCAGGCCGAGCACGTGGCCGAGCTCGTGCACCAGGACGCCGACCAGATCCATGCGAGCCCAGCCCCAACCGGCCGCGGTGGCGTCGACGACGATCCGCCCGTCGAGCGCGAAGCCGAGCTGGAGCTCCGGCAGGTCGCCGATCGTGAATGTGACGGCCGAGAAGTCCGCCGACGGCCGGACGGCCAGCCACTGCGCCTTCGCCCGAGCCACGGCGCCGGCCAGTTGCTGCTGGGTCAACGGCTCGGCCGCGAGCCCGGCAGGTGCAGCCGCCGACGCCGTCAGCGCGCCGTCGTTGTCGACGATCGTCACGGTACCGGTCGGCTTGCCGGTGGCACCCGCGATCGTGACGGTGAACGTCTCCGAAGGCTCGGCGGTCCTGTCGTTCACGATCGCGACCTGGAAGACGACCTGCGTCTGCCCGGCGGCGATCGTCAGCGTCTGGGTCTTCGCCTGGAAGTCGGTTCCCGCGAGCGCCGTGCCCGCGACGGTGGTGATGGTGAACGTGACCGCCTGAGCCTGCGGGGCCGAGAGCGTGATCGCAATCGAGACCGTGGTCGTCTGCCTGTCGGCCTCGGTGATCGTGGCGTCTCCAACGAAGAGCGAGGGCTCGTTGTCGGCGATCGTGCCGTTCGCGCTCGAGGGCGTGCCGGCGGTGTAGCCGGTGCCCGCGGCGATCGTCAGCGTGACTGTCTCGGTCGGCTCGACGATGACGTCATTGGTGGGCGTGACGGTGATGGTCGCGCTCGTGACGCCGCTCGCGAGCGTGACTTGGAGGTTGCTCCCCGAAAGGGTGCCGCCCGTCACCGTGTAATCGGTGCCGGCGGTGGCCGTGCCGCCGAACGTCAGGTTCACGATGATGCTCGTGCCGGTGTTCGCGCTACGCGTGAGCGTGAATGTGAATGCGCCCGGCGCCGTCTCCGAGCCTGACCCGCCCCCGCTGAGCGTGACCACGGGATTCACGTCGTTGTCCGCGATCGTCCCGCTCGCGGTCGAAGGCGTGCCGACGCTGTAGCCGGTGCCTGTCGCCACCGCCAGGGTGACCGTCTCCGACGGCTCGACGAGCGCGTCGTCGACCGGCATGATCGTGACCGTCGCGGACGTGACGCCGGCGCCGAGCGCCACCGTGACCGTGTTCCCGGTGCGGGTCCCGCCGCTCACGGCGTAGTCGGTGCCGGCGGCGGCCGTCCCGCCGAGCGCCAGGTTCACGGTGATGCTCGTGAAGGCGTTACCTGAGCGCGTGACGGTGAAGACGATTGGGTCGCTCGCCGTCTCGGCGCCCGACGCGTCGCTCGCGGCCACCGACACGCTCGGCGTGCCGTCGTTGTCGGTGATCGAGGCGGATGCGCTCGCAGGAGTCCCGACGGCGTAGCCGGTTCCGGCTGCGAGCGCCAGCGTGACCGTCTCGGTCGCCTCGACGGTCGTGTCGTTGACGACCGTGAGCGTGAGCGTCACCGTGGCGATGCCTGCGGCGAGCGTCAGCGCCGTCCCGGTGCCGTTGAGCGTCCCGCCGGCGCCGGCGGTGACCGTGTAGTCGGTGTTGCGCGTCGCGGTGCCGCCCCACGTCAAGTTGACGGTGATCGGCCCGTTGAGGTTCGCAGAGCGCGTGAGGGTGAACGTGATCGAATCCGAGCCCTGCTCCGATCCGCTGGCGTCGGTCGCGGCGACCGAGACCGACGGCGCAGCGTCGTCGTCGGCGATCGTGCCGCTCGCGCTCGCCGGCGTGCCGACGGTGTAGCCCGTTCCCGTCGCGACCGTGAGGGTCACGCTCTCGGAGCCCTCGAAGACGGTGTCGTCGACCGGTGTCAGCGTGAGAGTCGCGCTCGTCGCGCCGGCCGCGAGCGTCAACTGGTTCCCGGAGAGGGTTCCGCCGACCGCCGTGACGGTGTAATCGGTAGTGAGCGTCGCGGTGCCGCCCCACGTCAGGTTGACGACGATCTGCGTGAAGGCGTTACCCGAGCGCGTGACGGTGAAGAGGATCGTGTCGCTCGGCTCGGCGCCGGAGGCATCCGTGGCCGCGACCGCGACTGACGGGGTGCCGTCGTTGTCCGTGATCGAGCCGGTCGCGCTGGAGGGCGTGCCCACCGCGTAGCCCGTTCCCGTGGCGACCGTGAGGACGACCGTCTCCGTCGCCTCGACGGTGGTGTCGTTGACCGGCGTCACCGTCAGCGTCGCGCCCGTCGAGCCCGAGGCGAGCGTGAGCTGCAGCCCGTTCGCAGAGAGGCTCGCGCCGCTGCCGGAGACCGAGACCGTGTAGTCGGTGCCAAACGTCGCCGTCCCGGCCCAGGTGAGGTTGACGACGATCGCGCCGTTCAGATTCGCGCCGCGCGTGATCGTGAACACGATCTGGTTCGGGCCTTCCTCCGAGCCGTCGGCGTCCGTGGCCGCGACGGAGACCGTCGGCGCGGCGTCGTTGTCCGCGATCGTCCCGCTCGCGCTCGCCGGCGTGCCGATCGTGTAGCCCGTTCCCGTGCCAACCGTGACGGCCACGCCCTCGGAGCCCTCGAAGAGCGCGTCGTCAGTGGGGATCACCGTCAGCGTCGCGGTCGACGAGCCGGACGCCAGGGTCAGCTGCTGCCCGTTTGCGGAGAGCTGGCCGCCGGAGACCGTGACCGTGTAGTCGGTGCCGAAGATCGCCGTGCCGCCCCACGTCAGGTTGACCACGATTTGCGTGTTCGGGTTGCCGTTCCGCGTGACGGTGAAGACGATCGGGTCGCTCCCCTGCTCTGCGCCCGAGGCATCCGAGGCGGCGACGGAGATCGAAGGCGCGGCGTCGTTGTCCACGATCGTGGCGCTCGCGCTCGTCGGCGAGCTGAGCTTGTAGGTCGCGCCGGCGGCGAGTGCCAGGATCACCGTCTCCAGGCTCTCAGCAGTCGGGTCGTCGACCGGCGTGACCGTGACGGTCGCCATCGTGGTGTTCGCCGCGAGCGTCAGCGTCAGGCCGTCCGCGGACAGCGTGGCGCCGGGGCTGACGGAGACGGTGTAGTCCGTGCCGCGCGACGCCGTGCCGCTCCACGTGAGCGTGATCGAGACGGCGACGTCGAGCTTGCCGATGCGGAAGACGGTGAAGACGATCGGATCGACGCCCTGCTCCGCGCCGGCGGTGTCCGTCGCGTCGACGAAGACGACCGGCGCGCTCGATTGCGTACTCGTACCCGGCGCCTGGATCAGCTGTGTGCCCGCGGAGATGCGAACGTCGCGGCTGTCGTGCGCCGGGCCCGGCTGCGGGTCGCGCGAGCCGCCCTGCTGGTCGCCGAACTGCGGATCCTGCTGGTTCAGGAGGCCGAGCTCGCCGTACGGCTCGCCGTTCCGCGCGGCGGTGCCGCCGCGTCCGGTGAGCGTCTGGTCGGCGCCCGCGCTCTTGGCCAGCGCGTAGGCGAAGTCGGCGATCTGGTTGTTGTAGAGGCGGGTCGTCGTCGGCTCGCCGTACGGGCTGAACGGGCCCATGTAGCTGTTGAACTCGCCCGACCAGTCGACGAGGCGATCGCCGCCGGTGTTGCCGATCAGCACGTCGCGGCCGGCGCCGCCGAGTGCCCAGTCCTCCCACGACGGGTTCGTGTCGACGAGATCGTTCTGGCCGTTGTTCGTGCTCAGCTTGTCGTCGAAGTTGCCGACGTCGTCGCCCCAGCCGAGGAAGCCGACGTCGCGGCCCGAGCCGCCGACGACCCAGTCGTTCTGGAGGTCGCCGAAGAGCATGTCGTTGCCGTCCGTCGGCACGCCCGCGTACGTCGAGCCGACGACCCATTGCGTGTCGACCGGGCCCTCGTTGGAGTCGAAGTTGAGCAGCCAGTTGTGGTACACGCCCGCCACCGTCTGCTGGTTCGGATCGATCGCGCCGGTGTAGAGCGCGCCCGTTCCCGGCGTGAGCAGCGTCTCGCGCAGCGCGTTCGTCGGGTCGAAGAGCGCGAACATCGAGAAGCGCGGATCCGACGTCACCGGGTTGTAGCCGAGGACGTTGCCCGCGTTGTACGGGTGGAAGAAGTCGCTGCGCTGGTCGGCCTGCACGAGCAGGCCGTTCTGGTCGTAGTTGTTCGTGTACGCCTCGTTCGGAGCCTCGGCACCGGAAATCGCGTCGTCGCCCGCGCCGCCGTGGATCGAGTCGCTGCCGAACCCGCCGTAGATCACGTCGTTCGCGACGCCGAGCGGCGGCCGGTAGGACGGGTTCGCGGCGCTCGGGGTCGTGAGGCCGGCCGGGTCGAGGTTGTCGGCGAGCAGGTCGACCGTGTACCGGAGCGATCCCTCCGGGTTGATGATCGCCTGCTGCGAGTTGCTCGAGACGCTGATCTCCTGGTCCAGTTGCGCGTCGACCCCGATGCCGTAGAGCGGCTCGGTGGAGCCGATCCGGCTGACGGAGAGGCGGCCGTCGTCGCCGAGGATGCCGTCGTCGCCGGTGCCGCCGGAGATCCAGTCGGAGCCGTAGCCGCCGACGAGGTTGTCGTCCTGTGCGTCGCCGTAGATGACGTCCCAGCCGACCTGGCCGTACACGACGTCGTCGCCGGCCTCGCCGTGGATCTCGTCCGCGGCGCCGCGATCGCTGCCCGCCGCCGGGTTGTACGTGACGCCGCCGACGGTGTAGTCGATCAGCTCGACCGCGCGCGGGACGAGCCGCAGCGCCGCCGAATAGCTGTCGTAGTTGAACGTCGCGTACGGGCCCGCCGCGACGACGACGCGGAAGATGTCCGCGTTGTCGCCCGCGATCACGTCGGCGTCCGTCGCGTGGCCGGTCGCCGCGGTGTCGCCTGCGTCGTTACGGCCCGTCTTCGTGCCGGAGCCGCCGAAGATGGTGTCGGAGCCCGTCGGGCGCCCGGTCGCGGCCGAGAGGCTGAAGAGGTCCGAGTCGTCGCCGACGATGTCGTCCTGGCCGAGGTTGCCGAAGATGACGTCGTTGCCGCCGCCGCCCTCGATGTAGTCGTCGCCGTCGGTGGCGAGGTTGTCGACGGACGGGCGGATCGTCAGCGCGCCCTCGGGATCGCCGGCGCCCGGGGTGCGGAACGCGCCGACGTCCTGCGCGAGGTCGATCGAGCCGTCGCCCTGGATCGTGTCGCTGCCCAGCTGCCCGAAGATCTGGTCGTCGTCGGCGCCGCCCGCGATGTAGTCGTTGCCGAAGTTGTTGAGCGCCGCCGATTGCGTCGTGTCGTCGTGGTCCAGCAGCGTG
>JBJMJE010000198.1:0-7262 GCA_045806505.1 Gaiellaceae bacterium | reverse complement strand
TGTCGTTCGGCGTCCGCGGCATCCCGTCGCTCGGCGACATCGGTCAGTACGACTCGAGCATCGATCCGCTCGTGGGCGGCGCCGACAATCCGTACCCCGCGTCGTATCCGAACACGCCGCAGGGCAAGCCGACGCTGTCGGGAGAGTTCGGTCAGGACTCGAACAGCGACTACTTCTCGAACCTGAACTTCTGGGCGTCGGGCACCGTGCACGGGCCGAACGGCTTCGACAGCCCGTCCGAGGGGCTGCTGCGAGGCGTCGAGTTCATCTCGACGTGGTTCTCGTACGTCATCGCCTCGCCCGACGAGGGCGGCGCGGTCAAGAAGCCGGATCGTCCGATCGCGTACTTCGAGATGACGCCGAGGAAGCCGACCGCTCAGACCACGGTCACCTTCGACGCGGGCTTCAGCCGGAACGCGGGCGGCAAGGCGGACGGGCTGACCTACTACTGGGACTTCGGCGACGGCAGCCCGCTCACCGCGACGACCGACCCGCTCATCCAGCACACGTTCCCGACGCAGGCGGCCTGGCGTGACGTCAAGCTGCTCGTCGGCGACGGTGACGATCACTGGGGCTCGTTCCGCCAGCTCGAGCCGATCGACTTCTTCCCGACCTACTACCCCGCACTCGTTCCGCCGACCGAGCCCCTCGCGCCGACGACCGGCCCGGCGGCAGACCCGTGCGGAACGCTGACCCCCGACGAGCAGTCCGCGCTGGTCGCCGCGGCTGCAACCGCCGGGACGTCGGCAGCCCCGACGGCAACGACGTCGGACCTCGCGAGCTGGGCGCTCAAGCCGCACTGATCCTCCGACGCAGCACCGCACCGAGGAAGGGGCGCCGCGAGGCGCCCTTTCCTCAGCGGTCGACCGTGACGCGCGCATGAACCTGCGGCGCCCGTGCCCCGAACGGGTCGAGCTCCCAGAAGAGCCCGTTCGAGCCGATCGGCGCGGCCGGGGGCACGCGAATCCGCATGGCGAACGCGACGCTCTTGCCGGGACGAATCGGATGCGCTGCGTCGCAGTTGAGCGAGTAGAGCTGCACGCTTCCGCCCGGCACGAGTTGTTGCGCGTACGCGGGACAGCGGTCGAAGCGCACGGTGGTGCGCGAGGCGTTGTGGAGCACGACGCGGAAGCGGAGAACGCGGCCGCGCCGTCCGTGGACGGGCTGGCTCGGCACCGACGCGCGCAGGAAAGCGTCCGTCCATGGCCGCCCGCGCGCGATCAAATTCGGCTGAAAGGTGGAGACGCCGATCGTCGTCGGGGCGTTGGGGTCGATGCACGGCGGCACGGCGTTGTAGTCCATGTCGACGTGGCCACGCCCGCCGGGGAGCGTGATCCGCAGCGCGCTCGGCGGCAGGTGCGGTCGCCCCGGCACGGCGGGGTCGCACCAGTTGTCCCACGCGATCGTCAGGTCACCGGATTCTCCCGGCCGCAGCGCGAGCAGGCTCGACGCGGGGTACGTCGTCTCCGGGAAGTTCGCAGGGGTCGTGGGAAACGGCTTCTGGACCTGCTCGGGGCCGCCGTCCTTGACGAAGATCACGCTCGGGCGGCCCGTCAGCCGGCACGGCCGGGAACCGACGTTCCGCAGCGGCACGAGAGCGACGCCGCCACGGAGCCGCGGGACGAACTCGACCTGGTCCGGCGGCTTCAGATCTGCTGCCCGGCACCACGTCGTCACGGGCTCGCGCTCGACGACCTGCGCCGGCTTCGCGGCCGTCCACGGAACGGCGGGTGCGACCTCAGCGCGCTCCGGTTTCGAGCTCGAGCTGCTGCAGGCCGCCACGAGGACGAGCGGCAAGAGGAGCGCGAGCGGGGACCGGCGTCGCACGGGTTCATGATTACCGGATGCAGCGGCCGGTCGTGCTGGCGCTCGTGGTGCTCGCTGCGGCAGGCTGCGGCGGAAGGCAGGCGGCCCCGACACCCCCGCCGCCGGCGACGACAGCTCCGGCGGCGCCCGAGCTGACGTCCGTGTCGGACCGCTCCGAGTGCGCAGTGCTGGAGACGAAGATCCGGGCCGTGTCGCAGCTCGTCGCGGCGAGTGTCGAGCTGATGACGCAGTCGCTCCACCCACGCGAGCTCGCGAGACGGACGGGAGATACGCAGCGGAACCTGCTCTATGCCGCGAGCGTCGTCGAACTGATGCGCGTGCCGGAGCCCGTCGCCCTGTCGCGCCGCCGCTTCGTGCTCGGCCTGCGGCGTTTCGCCGGCGACTTCGGGCGCGCGAAGAAGTCGGTCGAGCACGGCGACATCGCAACGGCGTCGCGGCAACTCGTGGACCGGCCCGCGCTCGCAGAGGTGTCGTCCGCGGCGAAGAGGATCGACCGAATCTGCGGCGCCTGACGCGACCCGAGAGGCGCCGAGCGGATTCGAACCGCTGTACAAGGCTTTGCAGGCCTCTGCCTAACCTCTCGGCCACGGCGCCGCGGGCCACAGGGTAGCTTCCTGCCGTGCTCCGCGAGATCGCCGAATACCCGAACTCGTTCAGCCCGCTCGGGCCTCGCGACGAGCGGATCGAGACGGACCGCTACACGCTCTGCATGGGCCGTGGCAAGACGTGGAACACGGTGCAGCGGCAGCGCCTGCGCGCCGACGAGATCGACGACGTCATCGAAGAGGTGCGCTCGCTGCTGGGCGAACGCGGACGCGGCCGGACGCAGTGGGAGGTCGGAAGCTCCGCCGAGCCGCCGGACCTCGTCGACCGCCTGCTCGAACGCGGGCTCGTCCACGACAAGGAGCCGTACGCCGTCGCGCTCGTGCTCACGCGCGAACCGCCGCCACCGCCGGACGGCGTCATCGCGAAGCGTGTCGAGACCTTCGAGGAGTACGCGGCGGCGAACGCGGTGCAATGGGACGCGTTCGACATGCCGGAGTCCGAGATCGACGAACTGCGGCCGCAGCTCCCGCAGATGTGGAGCGAGACGGTGAACCTCATGCACATCGCGTCGGTCGACGGTGAAGTCGTCGCGGCCGGGACCTCGGCGCCGACGAAGCGCGGGCTGCTGCTCTACGGCGGCGCGACCCGTCCGTCGGCGCGCGGGCGCGGCGCGTATCGCGCCGTTCTGCACGCGCGCTGGCAGGACGCCGTCGCGAACGGAACGCCGGCGCTCGTCACGCAGGCCGGCTCGATGTCGCGACCGATCCTCGAGCGGCTTGGATTCGAGCGCGTCGGCGAAGTCCACATGCTGCTCGACCTCTTCGGCGAGAGCGCCGAATGAGCGAGTTCGATTTTGAGGGCGTCTTCGAGGAGGACTACCTCTACTTCTACGAGCCCCTGTTGCGCGAGCGAGCGGACGCCGACGTCGAGACGATCGTGCGGCTGCTCGAGCTCGAGAGCGGCGCCGAGATCCTTGACTGCCCGTGCGGGCACGGCCGCATCTCGAACAGGCTCGCGGAACACGGCTTCCGCGTCGCCGGCCTCGACGCGAGCGAGCTGTTCCTCGAGAAGGCCCGGGCCGAAGCGCAGGCGCGGGGGCTCGACGTCGAATACGTGGAAGGCGACATGCGCAAGGTGCCGTGGCGCGGGCGCTTCGACGCCGTCGTCAACTGGTTCACGAGCTTCGGCTACTTCTCCGACGAGCAGAACCAGGCGGTCCTGCGGGAGTTTCACGACGCCCTGCGTCCGGGCGGGCGCCTCATCCTCGAGACGCAGAACATCACGCGCATCCTGCTCCAGCCGCGCCCGCAGCACTGGATGGAGCGCGACGGGAACCTGATGCTCGACGAGTGGAAGCTCGACGTCGAGAACGCCCGGTTCGTCACGGAGCGGACGGTAGTGCGCGGCGGCAGCACCCGCCGCACGCACTTCGTCGTCCGCTGGTTCAGCCCGCCCGAGCTACGCGTGTGGCTGGAGGACGCAGGCTTCGAGGACGTGCGGATGCCGGGGCTCGAGCCCGAAACGCGGCTCGTCGTCGTGGCCGACCGCCCCACCTGACGCTAAGGTTTTCGCGCCGCAGCCAGTCGCAAAGGGGGGTCACATGAAAGCGCTCGTCCTCGCCGTCGTTGTCGCAGCGTTGTGCGCCCTCGCGGTGCCCGTCGCCGTCGCCGATCCGGCCCTCACCGGTTATCCGAAATCGATCGCCTCGACCGGCGATTCGATCACCCGTGCGTTCAACACGTGCTCGTTCCCCTTCAGCGACTGCCCGGCGAAATCGTGGTCGACGGGGACCGACTCGACGGTCAACAGCCACTACCGGCGCATCCTTGCCGCGAACGCTCTGATCTCGGGGCGCGCCTATAACGACGCGAAGACGGGCGGCAAGATGGTCGACCTGGCGGGCCAGGTGCAGTCCGCCGTTGCGCAGCATGCGGAGTACGTGACGATCCTCATGGGCGCCAACGACGTCTGCACGTCGAGCGAGTCGGCGATGACGCCCGTCGCAACGCTTCGCTCGCAGCTTCGGTTCGCGCTGGCGACGCTGAGCACAGGACTGCCGAACGCGCGCATCTTCGTCGCGAGCATCCCCGACGTCTACCACCTGTGGCAAATCCTCCACACGAACTTCGCAGCGGTCGTGACATGGTCGCTGGGCGGCATCTGCCAGTCGCTGCTCGCGCACCCGACATCGACTTCGTCGACCGATCAGGCGCGTCGCCTGCGCGTGCGGCAGCGGTCGATCGACGACAACGCCGCGATCAAGGCGGTCTGCGCGCAGTTCATCCACTGTCGCTGGGACGGCGGCGCCGTCTTCGGCACCCAGTTCGCCACCTCGGACGTCTCGACGCGCGACTACTTCCACCCGTCGCTCTCCGGGCAGACGAAGCTCGCGGCGCTCACGTGGCGTGCGACGTTCGACTTCACGGACGCGGTCGGGCCGACGACGACGGCAGCGACGACACCGAACGGCACCGGCGGCAGCAACGTCACGCTCTCGGCGGTGGACAACGTCGGTGTGTCGGGCATCGAGTACCGCCTCGGCGCCGCGACCGCCTGGTCGCGCTACACCGTCGCCGTCGCAGTTCCCGCGGGATCGTCGATCACATTCCGGGCCGTCGACGTGAACGGCAACACCGAGGCGACGCAGACGCTCTCGCTGTGATGAGGATGGTCGGGCGCGGCCTCAGTCTCGCGTGCGTGCTGCTCTGCACGGCCGCCGCGCATGCGACGGCAACGCCGGACGTCGACTCGGCGGCGCTGCTGCGGAAGTTCGAGCCGGTGCTGTACTTCCACGCGGAGGAGGACTGGGCGCCCGAGCGCGCCGACGCGTTCGTCGCGCGTGCACGCGTCGAGAAGCAGACGGCACGCGGCAAGTGGGTCGCGCAGACCGGCGCGCTCCCGACGAGCACGAAGGGCTGCACGTTCAAGCCGTGCTACCGCTTCAACCTGCCGTGCGCGCTCCGCAGCGGCGACGCGTGCTACGAGAAGGCGAGCGCGACGATCACGAACTGGAAGGAGCCGGTGGTCTACGGCCGGTTGCTCGAGGTCCCCGCGGGCACGCCGCCGCCGGCGGGCTTCGCGACCGCGCCGCGCTATCTCGCCCGCTACTGGCTCTTCTACGAGTTCAACGACTGGCGCTCGCCGAAAGGCCGCCTGTGGCAGACGCACGAAGCGGACTGGGAGAGCGTCACCGTCGGACTGGGCGACGCGCTGCAGCCGCTCTTCGCCGCGTACAGCCAGCACTGCTCGGGAACGATCCGGCCCTGGGCGGGCGTCACGAAGCGCGCCGCGTCGCATCCGGTGGACTACGTCGCAGTCGGCTCGCACGCCAACTACTTCACGAACGCGCCGTCCTCGACGAAGCTCAACGAGTGCCGCAACAGGTACCTCGACAGTGCGCGCGCGAAGACGCTCGTCAAGCTCGCCGCAGACCGCCTTGTCGATCGCACCGGCACGGCGCATGCCTCCGGTCCCGCCGGTCTCGCCGGCACGACGCCGCTCGAGCTCGTCGAGCTGAACGCGCCGCTGCCGGCATGGGCGTCGTTCCCGGGACTGTGGAGCGAAGGACAGCTGCTGTGGATCGGCCGCACGCCGACGAGGTTCACGAGCATCTTCGAGAGCGGCGGACCGGCTACCCCGAACTGGAACGCGACGTCGATCCCGTCGGGCTGGCACGCCGCTTCGAGCTAGAGAGTCGAACCAGGAAGTGGCGACGGGAGCGCCTCCGGGAGAGAGGGCGAGCGCGGCGGCGCCCCCGTCATGTGAGTCGGCGGGGACAAGGCCGGCTGGTGGAGTATGTCCTACGGCGGCGTCGAAGCAACCACCGCTCTGTTCTCACCTGACCTTACTCCCTTGACGCTGCGGCACAAACTGCATCGCGCGGGCTACGGCGTCTGGCCCTCGGCGAGTCGTCGGCACATTCCTCTTTGCCGACGCAAGAAACGGGCCACCGCGAGGAGACGAGGACGAACCGGCGAGCGACGAAGCCTGAGTTCGGCGCCGCGATCGAGGCAGAGCAACAAAAGACCCGCCTCAGCGGCTTTCGCACGGGAGTGTGGGGAACGGCCGGGAGGCCGCTCCCCAACTCTCTCGTTTCTAGTGCGCGGCTGCGAGCAAGTGCTTGTGGACGTACCGCTCGACGTCGCCGCCGAGCTTCTCCGCTTGCACATCGGTGTTCCGGAAGTGGATTCCGGCCCAGATGCGCGCGCCGACGATCTCCGTCGTGACGTCGGAGAAGCGAGTGAACTGACGCTGCTCGCCCGGGAAGCGGCTGCTGGTCAGATAGAACGCGTCGCTCAACTCGTCCGTGCCAAAGAACGACGCGAGTGCATGCATGCTCGCACTGCCGTAAGCGGTGGCGCCCGACGGGTGGTCCGGGTACGGCGGCGTGAGCAGCGGCCCGCCGACTCCGCCGGCCGGTAGTGGGCTCGCCGGAAGCGGCGGCGAGGTGGGGAATCCAGCGGAGAACAGCGGCGTCCACGTCGGGTCGGACACCGTCGCCGGGTTGCCGTCGTCGGCGCGCCGAATTGCCGTGATCGGCCGCCAGAAGTTGTAGTGGTACTTGTCGTTCCAGACGCTGATGAGCCCATCCGCCGCACTCAAGTCGAGTAATGCGAACAGCCGAGCGCTGTCCCTCACGTCGAGCCCGAAACGGTCGACCAACCGGCGGGCGAGGCCGTTGTAGTTCGGAGCCGGACTTGTCTGCCAGAAAGCGGCCGCGTGCGTCTCCCCGGGCGTCCGCGTCGTGCTGCCGATGCTGCCGAGCGATTTGACCTCGGCGTAATCGACCGCGTATTCAGGGCTGCCGACGGGGTACGGCCCGGCAGTGCGGAACTGAGACGGGCTGTCGATCACGAAGGGCTTCGCATTCGCCACCCAGACGGTCGGGT
>JBJMJE010000197.1:0-3218 GCA_045806505.1 Gaiellaceae bacterium | reverse complement strand
ACGCGCTCGACCGCCACGGGCTGCGGCTCGTGGGCGGCTTCGTCCCGCTCGTCGTGCACACCGAGGGCCTCGACGCGACGCGCGAGGACGCCGCTCGCACGGCGGCGCAGCTCGCCGCCGCCGGCGCCGACGTGTTCGTCGCCGCGCTCGTCGAAGATCGCGACTGGTCGGCGCCGCGCCCGCTCGACGACGACGGGTGGAAACGCGCGGGCGAGCGTCTGCGCGAGATCGCCGACCTCGTGGCGGCCGAGGGGCTCGAGCTCGTCGTGCACCCGCACGTCGGCACGCTCCTCGAGACGGCCGGCGACGTCGAGCGCGCGCTCGCGCACACCGACGTGCCGTGGTGCTACGACACCGGTCACCTCGCGATCGGCGGCGTCGACCCCGTCCACTTCGCGCGCGACCACGCCGCGCGCATCGGCCACGTCCATCTCAAGGACGTCGACGCCCGCCTCGCGGATAGGCTCCGCAGCGGCGCGATGACGTTGGTGCAGGCCACGCAGGCCGGGCTGTTCCGGCCGCTGGGGGAGGGGGACGCGCGCATCGACGACGTCCTCGCCGTCCTCGACGCGTCGGGCTACGAGCGCTGGCTCGTGCTCGAGCAGGACATCGCGATCACCGGGTCGGAGCCCGCGGTCGGCGCTGGTCCTGCCAACGATGTGCGCAGGAGCATCGAGTTCCTATCCACACGGGCTCCGAAGAGAGAGAGGGTGTCCCACCGATGAAGCGTCAGTTCACCGGAGTGATCACGGCCGTTCTCGCCGTCGTCGCGCTCGTCGCGGCCGGTTGTGGTGGCGGGGGCAAGTCGACGAGCAGCACCGGCTCGAGCTCCTCGCCGGCGGCCGGGGGCGGCACGCAGAGCGTGAACCAGACCCAGGGCAGCGGCCTCACGTTCGCGATGGTCACGCACAGCGACGAGGGCTCGTTCTGGTCCGTTGTCAAGAAGGGCGCCCAGCAGGCCGCCAAGGACGAGGGCGTCAAGCTGATCTGGAGCCCGTCCAACAACGACCCGCAGAAGGAGGCGCAGCTCATCGACGCCGCCGTCTCGCAGAAGGTCGACGGCCTCGCGGTCTCGGTCCCGAACGCGAGCGCGATCAAGGGCTCGCTGGCGAAGGCCAAGGCGGCCGGCATCCCCATCGTGACGCTGAACTCCGGCGCGGACGACTTCGAGTCGCTCGGCGCGCTGACCCACGTGGGCCAGACCGAGACGATCGCGGGCAAGGCGGCGGGCGCGAAGCTCAAGGCGGCCGGCGTCAAGAAGGTCCTGTGCGTGATCCACGAGCAGAGCAACATCGGCCTGCAGCAGCGCTGTGACGGCGTGAAGCAGGGCTTCGGCGGCGCGGTCACCAACCTCCAGGTCAAGGGCACCGCCGACATCGCGACGACGCAGACCGAGATCAAGTCCAAGCTGCAGGCGGACAAGTCCTTCGACGGCGTCATCACCCTGAACCCGGACATCGCCTCGGCGGCGAAGACGGCGGTCAAGGGCGCCGGCTCGAGCGCCAAGCTCGCGACGTTCGACCTGAGCCCCTCGGTGCTCAAGGACATCTCGGCCGGCAACGTCCTGTTCGCGGTCGACCAGCAGCAGTACCTGCAGGGCTACCTGCCGATCGTGTTCCTGAAGCTGTTCCGCAACAACGCGAACACGGTCGGCGGCGGCCAGCCGGTGCTCACGGGCCCCGGCTTCGTGGACAAGAGCAACGTGACGACGGTCCAGAAGCTGACCGAGGCGGGCACGCGCTGACGACGGCACACGGAGCGCCGGCCGCTCGACGCGGCCGGCGACCCGCCGTCTTGAGCACACGAGGTGAGATCTGATGGACGAACCCGCAACCGCGAGCCCGACGGGAACGGCGACGGCCGCACCCGATGTCGCACCGCCGCCGCCGGTCCCCGCCGGTGACGAGCGCCTGGCGAAGATCGGCCCGATGGCGCGGCTGCTGCGCCGCCCCGAGATCGGGGCGCTGCTCGCCGCCGTCGTCGTGGGGATCTTCTTCTGGACGCAGAACTCGCTGTTCCTGAAGCTCGACGGCATCGCGAACTGGACCGACGTCGCGTCGACGATCGGCATCCCGGCGGTCGTCGTCGCGCTGCTGATGATCGGCGGCGAGTTCGACCTGTCGGCCGGCGTCATGACCGGCTCGGCGGGCCTGATGCTCGGCATCCTCGCCACCGAGCTCGACATGAACATCTGGCCGGCGATCCTCGTCGTGCTGGTCGCCGCCGGCTGCGTCGGGTTCGTCAACGGCTACATGGTCATGCGGACCAAGCTGCCGAGCTTCATCGTCACGCTCGCGACCTTCTTCGTCCTGCAGGGCGTGAACCTCGGCGTGACGAAGGCGATCACGAACCAGGTCGCGGTCAGCAACATCGACTCGGCCGCGGGCTACGACAGCGCGAACAAGATCTTCGGCGGGAGCTTCTGGTCGCCGCACGACTTCCGCATCTCGGTCCTCTGGTGGATCGCGGTCACCGCGCTCGCCACGTGGGTCCTCGCGCGCACGCGCGTTGGGAACTGGATCTTCGGCGTGGGCGGCGATGCGAACGCGGCGCGCAACGTCGGCGTCCCGGTGGCGCGGGTGAAGATCGCCCTGTTCATGACGACGTCGCTCGTATGCGCGCTGACCGGCGTCATGATCGCGCTGCGGCTCGCCTCGGCGCAGGCCGGGCAGGGCGTCGGCGAGGAGTTCCAGTACATCATCGCCGCGGTCGTCGGCGGCTGCGTGCTGACCGGCGGCTTCGGCTCGGCGGTCGGCGCGTCGCTCGGCGCGACGATCATCGGCATGGCGTTCATCGGCATCCAGTTCTCGGGCTGGAACACCGACTGGCGCTTCCTCTTCCTCGGCGTGATCCTGCTCGCCGCCGTCCTCGTCAACAACTACATCCGCAAGCGGGCCGAAGGAGCGCGTCGATGAGCGCCACCGAGCACAACGGCGCGGCTCTCCTGGAGGTCCGCAACGTGTCGAAGTACTTCGGCAACGTCGTCGCCCTGAAGGACATCAGCCTGGGCGTCAACGCCGGCGAGGTCACGTGCGTGCTCGGCGACAACGGCGCCGGCAAGTCGACGTTCATCAAGATCCTCTCGGGCGTGCACCGCCACGACGAGGGCGAGCTGCTCTGCGAGGGCGAGGAGACGCACTTCAACTCGCCGCGCGAGGCGAAGGAGCGCGGCATCGCGACCGTCTTCCAGGACCTCGCGACCGTGCCCCTCATGTCGA
>JBJMJE010000196.1:0-20402 GCA_045806505.1 Gaiellaceae bacterium | reverse complement strand
CGTCGTAGAAGCTGCCGACCATGAGGTCGGCGACGTGCTCGAACCCGTCGGTGCGCAGGAGATGCGCTGCCGCATTCGCAGAGAAGACGGTCAGCGGGTCGTCGCCGGTGATCTGACCCCCCGCGAGGTAGTGCGCGCCCGCAGGACCGAGCACGACCGGGCCATCGCGCTCCGAACGCACCAGCAGCCAGCCGATGTGCGGATGGGACCGCAGCGCAGGAATGAGTGCCGGGTGCCGTTCCTCGATCTCCTCGAGCGTCAGGCGGCGGGGCTCGTCCATCAGGTAGACGAGCCCCAGGTTGCCGGAGGCCAGGACGATTACCTCTTCCCCGCTGACGTCGTTCTTCGCGCGCTTCTGCTTCGTTCCAGTCGCCTCGGCGACTGCAGAGCCGACGGCCGTCTGATTCTCGTCCCCGCCGCCGACGGCCGCGACGTCGCGGCTCGCCACGGAGCGCCGGACCAGGTCGTCGAGGGCGTAGCCGTTCCGCTGCAGGAACGTCGCTCCCTGTGTCTGGCCGTGATCGGAGAGTACGACGATCGAGTAGGGCCTCGGGGCGTAGCGGCGGGCGCGCGCGATGCGGCCGAACTGCTGGTCGAGCTTGCGCAGCGCCTCGAGCGTGTCCGCGCGCTCGAGCCCCGAGTGGTGCGCGACCTCGTCGTAGCTCGAGAACGTCGCGTAGACGGCGGGGCGCCCTTTCATCATGTCCGAAATGACGCCGAACACGATCAGGTCGCGGACGATCACGCACATCGCGGCGCGCATGAACGCGTAGGCGACGCCGCGATGCCCGCGCGGCCGGACGTCGCGGCGCGCGCTTCGCGCCGCGGCGGACAATTCGAGCAGCACCTCGAAGAAGAAGAGCACCAGCAGGCGCGTGACGTTGAAGCCGTTCGCGAAGAACGCGCGGTAGCCGGGGTTCGAGCGCTTCTCGTCGTTGATGCGGCTGACGGTGAGGATCAGGTGCTCCGCCTCGCCGGAGAGCAGGTTGCCGCGGCTGGCCCCGCCGTCCCGCAGCAGCCCGACGCCGCTCGAGTGGCGGCTCTCGATCTCGGCGCAGTCGTCGGGCTTCGAGCAGGTCATCGTGCGCCCCGTCTCCTTCTCGACCCAGCGGAACGCGGGAATGTCCTCGTTCGACCCGAGCAGGATCCCGGCCTGGCTCGCTCCCGTCTGCGACGACAGGTCCGTCTCCCACTCCGTCAGGACGTAACCGTTCTCCGAGACCCAGCGCGCCATCTCGGGCGCGTTGCCGTCACGCATCGCGCGCTGCAAGACCGGCAAAGCGAGCCCGTCGATCTCGAGGAAGATGATCCCCGGCTCGTCGGTCTGGATCTGGCCGCCGGTGCGGCGTGCGATTCGCTGCGTCACGCGAAGCATGTAGCTCTCGTCGTCGTTCGTCCGGAAGAGCGGGTCCAGCGAAACCGAGACGATCGCCGCGACGAATGCCGCGACCAGCGCCCACCAGAAGGAGTCGACGGTGATCGCGCCCGGTGCGATGTCGGAGGCGAGCTTCAACATCCCGGCGTTGAGGAAGAGCACGAGCAGGAACCCGAGGACGAGCGTGAAGGGCAGCCGGAGCGCGGCGATGACCGGCGGCAGGATCGCGTTCAGGATGGCGATCAGCGCTGCGGCGACGAGCGCTCCGCTCCAGCCGTTGACCGAAACACCCGGCACGATCGCGGCCGCGACGAGCAGCGCGCCGGCCGAGATCAGCCAGACGACGAGGAGCCGGACCGGCCGGATGCGCGGGCGCTCGAGCTCGCGCGTCACGTAGCGACTCCCTCGTGCACGCCCGAGAGCTCGAGCCGCCCGCCGACGGGCAGGATCCGCACGTCGACGTCGGGCGCGACCTCCGCGGCGATGCGCGCGAAGGACTCGGCGGGCTCGCGAAGCACGTCCTCTCCGCTCGGGAGACCGACGCGCCGGTACGTGCCCCAGTGGATCGGCACGGCGATGCGCGGGTGGAGCAGCGTGAGCGCCTGTGCCGCGCGCTCCGGATTGAGGTGCCCGCGAGGCACGCGCGGCCCCCAGCCGGCCACGGGCAGCAGCGCGACGTCCAGATCGCGCGCGACGTGGCTCATCCCGTCGAAGAGGTCGGTGTCGCCGGCGAACCAGATGCGAACCGACCCGCTCACGAGATAGCCGAGCGCGGGAACGCGCATCCGGAAGACCTGGCGACCTCCGTGCTCGGCGTGAGTTGCCGAGACGTTGACGCCGTTCACATCCGTGTCGTCGCCGACTTCCAGCTCGGTCACGTGCGCGAACCCACGGCTGCGAAGCATGTCGCCGGCTCCGACCGGGACGACGACGCGCGACGCGCGACCGACAACGCGAAGCGACTTCACGTCGAGGTGGTCGTAGTGCAGGTGCGAGATCAGGAGAGCGTCGACGTCGTGAAGCGCGTGGACGTCGGCGCTGCCGGACACGCGGCGGAGGTGGATCATTCGCTCGCGCAGAACCGGGTCGGTGAGGAGCCGGACGCCGTCGAGCTCGAGCAGGACCGTGCTGTGGCCGACCCAAGTGATCGCCGGCCCCTGATCCTGCACAGCATCGATCGAACCCGGTCCGCGCGGGCGTTGCGTCACCCCGATCGAATGAACTCCTCTACGGGCGCAGCTCGAATGCGCGCGAGATCTGCAGCACGCCGTGCGCGAGAGCGCTCGCGCCGACCCACACGACGAGCAGGAACGCCTTGTGACCGAAGTCGCCGGCGGCCCAGAACGCGAGCAGGATCTGGACGGAGCCGAGCACGAGCGTCAGCCACCAGAGCGGCCGTTCCCGTCCGGTGATGGCCACGACGATGTCGAAGACTCCCCGGAACAGCAGGTAGAACGCGAAGATCGTCGCGAGCGCCTCGAAGCTGTTTCCCGGATGGACGAAGGCGAGGATCGCGATGATCCCGAAGGCGATCGCCAGTGCCACGCGCCCGAGGCGGGCCATCCCGTGCGACGTCGGGATCGCGAGCAGCTCGAGCAGCGCCGCGCCCGCGCACGTGGCGCCGATCAGGATCGAGATCGCGCTGACGCTGCGCGTATCGAACTGGAAGACGAGCAGTGCGAAGACGAGCCACAGCGCGCCGACGACGAGGTGGAACCACCAGAGCTCGGACGGTTCTTCCGGGCCGGGAGGCGCAGTGGCAGGCGGGGTGCGTAAGCGGCTCGTGGCGACGCCACGCTACCGCGCTTTGCGGACAACGCAGAAAGGGCGATGATGTCGCGGCCGCGATGGCCGACGTGAAGATCTCTCCCCAGGCACCTACGGCACCCGCGCACGACGGGTGGTATCGCCTGCCGCCGGAGGAAGTCGCGACGGCGATGGACGTCGACCCGGTGCGTGGGCTCACGGCTGCCGAAGCGGCGTCGCGGCTCGAGCGGCACGGGCCGAACAGGTTCGCGGAGGCGAAGTCGGAGCCGCGCTGGCACGCGTTCGTGCGCCAGTACTACGACGCGATGCAGGTGGTGCTGCTCGTCGCCGGCGTCGGCAGCATCTGGCCCCTCCACCAGTACGGGACCGGCATCGTGCTCCTCCTCCTGACCGTCTTCAACGCGATGCTCGGCCTGCAGCAGGAGGGGAAGGCGGCGGCGGCCGTTGCGGCGCTGCAGAAGATGATGATCATCAAGGCGAAGGTGCGCCGCGACGGCGAGCTCCTGGAGCTTCCGGCAGAGCAGCTCGTCCCCGGCGACATCGTCTCGATCGAAGCCGGCGACATCGTTCCCGCCGACGGCCGCCTGCTCCAGGCCGCGACGCTCGAGGTCGCCGAGGCCGCGCTGACCGGCGAGAGCCTGCCGGTGTCGAAGAGCGTGGAGCGCGTCGCCGGCGAGAGCGTGCCGCTCGGCGACCGCACCGACATGGTGTTCATGAACGCGAACACGACGCGCGGCTCGGCGCAGTTCGTCGTCACCGCGACCGGGATGTCGACCGAGGTCGGCCACATCTCGAACCTCCTGCAGTCCGAGGACGAGACGACGACGCCGCTCACGCGGCAGCTCGCGAAGCTGACCCGCCAGATCCTGTTCATCGCCGGCGCCGCCGTTGCGGTGTCGATCATCCTCAACCTCTCGCGCGGCGAGAGCTTCAATACCGTCTTCACGGCCGCGATCGCGTTCGCGATCTCCGCGATTCCTACGGGCCTGCCGGCCGTCGTGACGACGATCCTCTCGCTCGGCACGCAGATGCTCGCGCGCGCCAACGCGATCGTGAAGCGACTGCGCTCGACTGAGACGCTCGGCTCGACGTCCGCGATCAACTCCGACAAGACCGGGACGCTGACGCTCAACCAGATGACCGCCGTCGAGCTGACGATTCCCGGGCGCCGGTACTCGATCTCCGGGAGCGGCTACGCCACCGACGGGACGATCAAACACGTGGCGGGCCAGCCGGAGGTGCCGCTCGACCAGTTCCTCATGCCGATGCTGCTCGCGTCCGACGCCGTCGTCTCGAACGGCGACCTGATCGGCGATCCGACGGAAGGCGCGCTCGTCGTGCTCGCGGAGAAGGGCGGCCTCGACCCTGAGCAGACGCGCATGGCGTTCCCGCGCGTGGCGAACCTCCCGTTCGACTCGGACTACAAGCTGATGGCGACGTTCCACCGCATGCAGGACGAGGCCGGGCGCGACGTCGTCCGCTGCTTCGTCAAGGGCGCGCCTGACCAGCTGCTCGCCCGCAGCGCGTTCGCGCTCGACCCGAGCCTGAAGCCGGTCGAGGCGGGCGACGACTTCCGCTCGCGCTACCTCGACGAGAACCGCCGGCTCGGCGAGCAGGGGCTGCGCGTGATCGCGACGGCGCGCAGGGACTTCGATCCGGCCACGTTCGATCCGAGCGCGGACCTGCTCGCGCTGATCCAGGAGCTGACGCTGCTCGCCCTCGTCGGCATCGTCGACCCGCCGCGCCCGCAGGCGAAGACGGCGATCGCGCAAGCCCACTCGGCGGGTATCCAGGTGCGGATGATCACCGGCGACCATGCCGTGACGGCCGAGGCGATCGCGCGGCAGCTCGGGATCGAGGGCCGCGCCATCACCGGCGCCGAGTTCGCTGCGATGAGCGACGACGAGGCGCTCGCGCAGATCGACGGCATCGGCGTGATCGCGCGCGTCACGCCCGAGGACAAGGTGCGGCTCGTCGACACGCTCAAGCGCCGCGGCCACGTCGTCGCGATGACGGGCGACGGCGTCAACGACGCGCCCGCGCTGAAGCGCGCCGACATCGGCATCGCAATGGGGATCACCGGCACGGAGGTCTCGAAAGAGGCGGCCGCGATGATCCTCACCGACGACGACTTCTCGACGATCGTCAAGGCCGTCCGCATCGGCCGCGGTCTCTACGACAACCTCAAGAAGTACATCGAGTTCCAGATGGGCGTGCTGATCGGCTTCATCGTCACGTTCCTCGGCGCGAGCATCTTCAACATCGTCGGCGGCGTGCCGTTCGTGCCGCTGCAGACGCTGTGGGTCAACTTCACGACGCAGGTGTTCCAGGCTGTCGGCCTCGGCTACGGCGAGGAGTCGCCCGGCCTGATGAAGCGAAAGCCGCGGCCGGAGCAGGAGCCGATCCTCGACAGAACGCTGCTCGCGTGGCTGGCGGTCGCCGGCTTCGTCATCGGCGCGACGACGCTCGGCGTGATCTGGTGGGCAGACGACGTGCACGACACCGCGGTCGCGCGCACGATGGGCATGACCACGTTCGCGATCGCCAACGTCTTCTTCTCGTACGCGGTCAAGGACGAGCTCCGGTCGATGCTGAGCCCCGAGACGTACGCCGACCGGCGCCTGCTCAAGGCGACTGCGTTGTCGGCGATCGCCATCGTCGTCGGGACTGAGCTCGGGGTCTTCCACCGCATCCTCGGGACGGTCAGCCTCACGGGGCGCGAGTGGATCGTGTGCATCCTTGCCGCGCTGACCGTCGTGGTCGCTTCCGAGATCCGAAAGCTCTACCTCAGGTCGCGAGCGTCGCGACCAGCAGCGCCTTGATCGTGTGCAGCCGGTTCTCAGCCTCGTCCCAGACGAGCGAGGCCGGCGACTCGAAGACCTCGTCGGTCACCTCCATCGCGTCGAGCCCGAACCTCTCGTAGACGTCGCGCCCGACCTTCGTGCGCGTGTCGTGGAACGCGGGCAGGCAGTGCATGAACTTCACGTCGTCGTTGCCGGTGAGCCTCATCGTGTCGGCGTTGACCTGATACGGCTTCAGGAGCTCGATCCGCTCGGCCCAGACGTCTGCGGACTCCCCCATCGAGACCCAGACGTCCGTGAACAGGACGTCGCAGCCTCTGACTGCCGCGGCGACGTCGTCCGTGATCGTGACGCTCGGACCGATCTCTCTCGCCAGGGCGACGAGCTCGTCCGACGGACGCAGTGACGCGGGCGCGGCGATCCGCACGTCCATGCCGAGCTTCGCGCCGCCGACGAGATAGGAGTTCGCCATGTTGAAGCGCGCGTCGCCGAGGTAGCAGAACGCGACGTCCTCGAGCGGCTTCGCGACGTGCTCCTGGATCGTCATGAAGTCCGCGAGTACCTGCGTCGGGTGCCACTGCTCGGTGAGCGCGTTGATGACGGCCACGCCGGCCCACTCGGCGAGCTCGTCGAGGTGCTCGTCGAACCCGCGGTAGCCGATCGCGTCGTACATGCGCCCGAGCACGCGCGCGGTGTCCTTGATCGTCTCCTTCTGGCTCGTGTGCGAGCCGGTCGCGCCGATGTACGTCACGTGCGCACCCTGGTCGTACGCCGCGACCTCGAACGCGGAGCGCGTGCGCGTGGAGTCTTTCTCGAACAGCAGCGCGATCGTCTTGCCGACGAGGCGCCGCTCCTCGCGGCCGTCGCGCTTCGCGGCCTTGAGGTCCGCGGCGAGCCCGAGCAGGTGCAGCAGCTCTTCGCGCGACGGGTGCGCGAGCGTCAGGAAGTGCCGGACGGGGCGCTCGGTCACGGCCTCATCTTCGCCCGTCGACGACGAGCGTGCCGGAGGCGCCCGGAAACGCCTCCGGCCTCGTCGTCTCGTTAGACCGCGTACTCCCCGGCGTCCTCCCAGTGCACGATCAGTGCCCAGAGGACCATGAACGTCAGGAAGAGCACGGTGAGTGCCCAGAGCGGGTACTGCGAGTTGCCCACGAAGCCGAGCTGCTCGAAGAACGTGACGCTGCCGACGACGATCGCGAACCAGCGCGCCCAGCCGGCACGGCTGAGCAACCCGAACCCGGCGAAGAGCACGACGATCCCCCAGAGCAGGGTGATCCAGCCCCACGTCGTCGTGTCGAAGACGATGATCTGGTTCGGCGTCACCGCGAAGTACTCGCCGCGGATGATCGCGATCAGGCCCTCGAAGAAGTCGATCCCGCCGATGATCACCATCAGGCAGCCGGCGAAGCCGATCCACCCTGTCCATCTCGTGTTCCTTGCCATTAACGCCCCCTTGCGCGTTTGCAATGCGGTTGACCCTTGTGCGCATTCGCTCGTTTGCGCAGGTCTCCTGCTGCGTTCAGGAGCGGTGCGGCGAGAGGAGCGTACGGTCGAACAGTCCCACGACCCGTTCCTCGTACGTGCGCGGGTGAAAGGCGAGTCCCTTCGTGTGCGGCGCGTCGACGTGCCAGAGCACGCCCGGCCGTCCGTCGACGCGCGCCCACACCGGCGCGATCGACTTCTCCGCCGCGTCGTTGCTCTGCACGAGGAGCAGCGGGCGCGGCGCGATCCGCGGGACGACCTCGTCGAGCGGGGGCGGAGGCTCCGTGTGGCGGATGACGCGGACGGCAGCCGTCGCCACGGCCCAGTACGGGAGGCTCGTGATCCGGTCGGCGCCGTGCAGGTGCGCGAAGTCGTCGAGCGTGCGCGCTTCTGCTCCGTCGGCGACGACGGCCGCGACGCGCGCGTCCTCGGCAGCCGCGGTGATGGCGACCTCGGCGCCGGTCGAGAGGCCGAGGACGCCGACATGCCGGATACCGCGCCGCTCGAGGAAGTCCACGGAAGCGCGCACGTCGGCAGACCAATCCCACCCGAAGCCGTTCGAGCGCCCGCCGCTGTCGCCGCGCCCTCGCTCGTCGTAGAGCAAGACGCCGTAGCCGTGGCGCGCGAGCATCGTCGCGTGCAACTTCAGCCCGTCCCTGTCGCCGCCGCCTCCGTGCACGAGCACGATCGCCGCGCCGTTCCGCGACGGGACGTACCACGCGGCGAGGCGGATGCCGTCGGCCGTGCGTAGTGCCACGTTCTCGTGCGGCACCACGAACGTGCGCACCGCGACGCGCGGCTTGCCGGTAAGCCAGAGGGCCGCGCCGATCGGGACGACGGCGTAGTAGCCGACGAGGATCGTCGCGATGAACGTAAGCCCCCACCGGACTGCGCGCCGCGCACCCGACACGCGCGGCTTGCTCCGCAGTGCGAGGACGGCGGCGACGAGCAACGCGGTCCCACCCGCAACCAACGCGAAAGCGGGCAAATGATGCACCGCAAAGCCGTTCCAGCGCGCGTCGGCGAACGCGATCGCCCCACCCCCCAGCCACAACGCGCCGGCGGCGACTGCAACCGCCGCGCGGAGCGACGGACGCAGGACGCCGTATGCGAACGAGAGAACCGCGACCAGGGCGAGCGCAAGCCACTGCCGCTCCTCGACGAGGCGAAGCGCGATGAGTCCCGCGCCTGCGGCCGCCAGGCGAGCCTCGCGCGCGGGAACTGCGATCGCTCGGCGAGGCACGGCGGAGAGCGGAGCAGCGAGATCGGTCACGGACACAACCTCGCACCGTTTCCGCGCCGCGACCAGCGAGGCAGCAGGCGTCACGCGGTGGTGCTGCCCGCACCGAGCGCGTGGTTGATCCGCCAGCGAGAATGAGGCGATGTTCCTGAACATCCTCGTTGGGCTCGACGCGTCGGCCTCCGCGCGGCGCGCGCTCGAGCACGCAGTCGATCTCGCGCGTGCGGGCAACTCGAAGCTGACGCTGATGACCGTGGCGCCACCGGTGTCGACATACGTGACGCTCGGCGGCGTCGGCGTCGACACGATGACGGACGAGCTCGACAAATGGGCGAAGGACGTCCTCGACGAGGCGGAGCGCACGATCCCCGAGGACGTGCTCGCGCACACCGTGCAGGCGCGCGGCCACGCGGGCCCGAAGATCATCGAGGAGCTGAACCGCGGCGGCTACGACCTGATCGTTCTCGGCTCACGTGGGCGGGGTCGCGCGCAAGAGGGACTGCTCGGCAGCGTGAACGGCTACGTGCACTTCCACGCGAAGGTGCCGCTGCTGTCGGTGCCGCCGCGCGACGGCGACGACGGCTAACGCGAAGGCGCGCCGACAGGCTCGCTCGGCGCGGTCGGCGCCGGGATGGCGTCCGCGGCCGCCTCGAAGCGAGTCTTGTCGCGCAGCGGCACCTCGCGCAGGAGCCACGTCAGCGCGAAGGCGAGCAACGAGATTCCGGCCGCGGCCAGGAACACCGGCCGCAGCGACGCCGCGAACGCCTCGACGTACGGGAGGTGGACCGCCGGCGGCAACTGCCTCACGACTGCGGGGTTCGCGGCCTTCGGTATGTGCGCGCCGTGCGGCAGGCGCGAGACGAGCTCGTGCGCGAGGCGGTTGGCGAAGATCGCGCCGAAGATCGAGACGCCGATCGAGCCGCCGATCTGGCGGAACAGCGTCGAGCCGGAGGTAGCGACGCCGAGCTGGCGGTAGTCGACGGCGTTCTGCGCGGCGAGCACGAGCACCTGCATCACCATCCCGAGGCCGAGCCCGAGGATCAGCATGAAGACGGCCGCCTGCCACGTCGGCGTGTCGACGACGAGCAGCGAGAGCAGCAACATGCCGACGCTCATCAGCGCCGTGCCGACGATCGGGAACGGCCGGTAGCGTCCGAACTTCGAGATCAGGTTGCCGCTCGCGATCGATGTGACGAGCACGCCGGCCATCAGCGGCGTCAGCAGGAGCCCCGACTGCGTGGGGCTGTGGCCCTTGACGATCTGGAGGTACAGCGGCAGGTACGTCACCGCGCCGAACAACGCGAAGCCGACGATGAAGCCGATGGCGCTCGTGACCGTGAACGTGCGGTTGCGGAAGAGATCGAGCGGCAGGATCGGCTCCGCCGCGCGCGCCTCGACGAACGGGAACGCCACGAGCAGTACGAGGGCGATCACTCCCATGGCGACGATCTCGGGCGAGCGCCACGCGTACGTCGTCCCGCCGAGGCTCGTGAACAGGACGAGCGCCGAGAGCCCGGCTGCGAGCACGGCAGCGCCGAGGTAGTCGACTGCGTGGCGAACCTGCACGGCACGCACGCGGAACGTCACGCCGATCACCGCGAACGCGAGCGCGCCGAGCGGACTGTTGATGTAGAAGATCCAGCGCCACGACAGGTTGTCGACGAAGAAGCCGCCGAGGAGCGGCCCGATCACCGTCGCGACCGCGAACACCGCGCCGAAGAACCCCTGATAACGGCCGCGCTCGCGCGGCGGGATGATGTCTCCGACGACGGCGATGGTCGTCACCATCAGTCCCCCGCCGCCGATGCCCTGCACCGCGCGGAACGCGATCAGCTCGCCCATGTTCTGCGCGATCCCGCACAGCGCGGAGCCGATCAGGAAGATCACGATCGCCCCCTGCAGCAGGCGCTTGCGTCCGTAGAGATCGCCGAGCTTGCCGTAGAGCGGGCCGACGACGGTCGACGCGAGGAGGTACGCGGTGACGACCCACGACAGGTGCTCGATACCGCCGAGGTCCCCGACGATCGTCGGCAGCGCCGTCGAGACGATGGTCTGGTCGAGCGCCGCGAGCAGCATGACGAGCATCAGCGCGCCGAAGATCAGGCGCACGCGCGGAGCCTGTTGCGGCGGCGCGCTCACGCGGCCTGAGCCATCTGCTTGCGCGCCGCGACCCTGACCGGCGCCGGGATGCGCAGCGCGACGACGAAGGCGACCGCGAGCGCGACGGCGCATGAGGCGAACGCGATCGTGAACCCGCGCTCCGTCGGCAGTCCCGTGGACGCGACCGTCGCAGTCACGATGCCGGCGGACAGCTGGCTTCCGATCGCCCCGCCGATCGAGCGGACGATCGTGTTCATCCCGGTGGCGACGCCGGTCTGCGTCACGTCGACGGACTCCACGATCAGGTTCGCCATCGACGCGAATGCGAAGCCGATCCCGACGCCCATCACGAGCATCGCGAGATAGATCTGCCAGCTGTGCGTGTGCGCGAACGCGAGGATGACGAACGCGAACGACGAGACGAGCGCGCCGACGAGCAGCGGCACCTTCGAGCCGACGGTGCTCGACAGGCGGCCGGAGATCGGGCCTGCCGCGAGCATGCCGAACGTCGCCGGGAGCATGAAGAGACCCGCCTCCGTGACCGACGCGCCGAAGCCGAAGCCCGTCGACGTCGGCAGCTCGACGAACTCCGGCACGAGCACGAACGACGCGAACATCCCGTATCCGAACACGAAGGCGGCGAGGTTCGTCTTCCACACCGGCGGCAGCCGCATCATGTGCATGTCGACGAGCGGCATCCGCGTCCGCCATTCGACCCGGACCCAGACGACGAGCAGCGCTGCTGCCGTCACGAGCAGCCCGATCGTGCGCGGCGACGTCCAGCCCCAGCTCGACCCCTCGCTCACGGGAACGAGCAGCGCAACGAGCCAGCCTGCCAGCAAGCCCGCGCCGAGCATGTCGACGCGGCCCGGCGTCTTGATCGGCGACTCGGGGACGAAGAAGAGGGTGCCGAGCGTCGCGACGACCACCGCGATCAGCGGGAACCAGAACAGCCAGTGGTACGAGAGGTGCTCGACGATCGGCCCGGCGAGGACGATGCCGAGACCGCCGCCGATGCCCATGATCGCGGAGATGAGCGCGATCCCGTGCGGGACGCGCTCGATCGGGAACTCGTCGCGGATGATCGCGAAGGCGAGGGGAAAGACTGCGCCGCCGGCGCCCTGGATCACCCGGGCGACGACCATCACGCCGATCGACGTCGCGAGGCCGGCAAGCGCGGTGCCGAGCGCGAGGACGACGAGGACGGTGACGAGCGCGCGCTTCTTGCCGAACATGTCGCCGAGGCGGCCGGCGATCGGCGTGATGACGGAGGCGCTGAGCAGGTACGCGGTCAGGATCCAGGCGGCGCCCGTCGTCGTCGTGTCGAGGTCGTGCTGGATCGTGAGCAGCGCTGGCGCGACGAGCGACTGGAGGAGCGCGTACGCGACGGCGGCCATCGCGAGCAGCGCGAACGTGACGTTGTAGTGCTGGCGATGCACCGCGTCGCTCACGCGGACGTTCTTCCTCGTTTCGCGCCCACGCGGCGAAGCTGGGCGTCGGTGAGCGGCGGCGCGGGGAGCGGCGTCGGGGTCGCGCTCCGCAATCCGTCGAGGACGAACGCGAGCTGGCGGCGCCACAGCTCGGGCGCGACGTCGCCGGCGAGCTCGATCACGCGATCGCTCCCCCAGAACAGCAGCGCGATGTCCTGCGGCGTGAAGTCGCTGCGGAGCTGACCTTGCTCCTGTGCCCGCGCGACGAGCCTTGCAACGAGCGGACGCAGCCGCCGCCGCATCTCCTGCGCGCGCGCGCGGCCGTGCTCGTTCGTCTCGACGACGTCCTTGAGCCCGCGATTGCGCCCGTGCAGCACGAGCGCGTCCTCGACGAACCGCGTGAAGCCGCGCCACGGATCCTCCTCGGTGAGCGAGGCCTCGGCGAGCGCGATGAGTTCCTCGAACGATTCGGCGAGAACGGCGTCGACGAGGTCGGCGCGCTGAGGAAAATGGCGGTACAGCGTCCCTACGCCGACGCCCGCGTGACGCGCGACATCGCGTGTCGGCACGTCCACGCCGCGGGCTGCGAACAGCTCACGCGCCGACGCGACCAGACGCGCACGGTTGCGCTTCGCGTCGCTGCGAGGGGACTCCGTCGGCACGGCCACCGGCGGAGGGTAGCAAAAACGGAACTAGTGCTCCGTTTTGTCCCTGGCTACGAGGATGTGGTCGTCGGGTACGTCTTCTGGAGCGCCTGCTCGATCGCCGCCAGGTTCGCCTCGCGGTTGGGGCCGGTGGTGATGATGATCAGAGGTCCGTGCTTCTCCGACGAGCTGCTAGGTACCGCCACCTTGACCTTCGCGTAAGCGGCGTCGACCGACTGCTTGCTGTCGAACTGGACGACCATCGCGACGTCGGGAGACGTCTTCTCACCGTTGCAATCGCTCGCGACGAAGAACGCGCGCGAGTTCTGGGCGCCCGGACCGCTCGCGAGGGTCTGCGGGATTTGCGTGTCGTCCTCGCTGCAGACCTCGAGGCCGGCGTCCTTGAGCGTCGTATGCGCGGGGTCGTACTTCACGGAGCTCGGGTCGCCGCTCCCGCTGCTGCTGCCGCCGCAGGCAGCGACTGCCAGCGGCACTGCGATCAGCGCCAACGTTGTGGAAAGCCGTCTCACTAGGCGCAAGTCAAGCCGCTCCCAGCGTGGACTTCCATCGCCCAGATGGGATGACTCACCCTCTTCCTCCGGCGAAGCGATGGGAGGCTCCCGCCGCGTACGGCCGGGCGGCGGGAGCCTCGACAACCGGTTCAGCCGTCAGCGGGTCGCGGAGACAGTCAGCGGCCGGGTCGCCGCCTCCCGGCGGCGACCGACGAGCGCGACGATTCCGTAGACAGCGGCGAGGCCGACGAGGCCGTAGACGACGCGCGTCACCGCGTTCGTCTCGCCGAAGTCCAGGCCGAAGATCGCCGCGACGAGGTCGAACTTTGCGATCGCGACGAGCCCCCAGTTGAGCCCGCCGACGATGAGGAGCACCGCGGCGAGCAGATCGAGCTTCTTCATCTCTGTCTACCTCCTGTAGCAATGCTGTTCACCAACGGGCCGCAGCCTAGCGTCGATCTCACCATCTGTCAAATGTCTGTCTAGATGTTGTATAGTAAAGCCGTGGCGACGATCGCACCGCTCAGGATCGGCGAGCTCAGCAAGCGCTCGGGCGTGAGCCCGCACGTGCTCCGCGCCTGGGAGCGACGGTACGGGCTGCTCCGGCCGACGCGCTCCTCCGGCGGTCTGCGGCTGTACTCCGGGGAGGATCTCGAGCGCGTGCGGCTGATGCGCGAGCACCTCGGGCAGGGCGTCGCGGCCGCCGAGGCCGCGGCGCTCGTCGCCGGCGTTGCGCGCAGCGGCGCCGTGGCCGGCCCGGCGTTCGAGCCGGAAGCGGCACGGCGCGAGCTCGGCGCCGCCCTCGAGAGCTTCGACGAGGCGCGGGCAAACGGACTCGTCGACGGCCTCCTCGCCGTCGCATCGATCGACGTCTTCCTCAGGGACGTCCTTCTCCCCTACCTCCACGAGCTCGGGGAACGCTGGGAGCGCGGCGAGGCGTCGATCGCGCAGGAGCACTTCGCGTCGAACGTGCTCCGCGGGCGCCTGCTCGGCCTGGGCCGCGACTGGGGCCGCGGCATCGGGCCGCGCGCGCTCCTGGCGTGCGTCCCCGGGGAGGAGCACGAGCTCGGGCTGATCGCGTTCGGCCTCGCGCTGCGCTCGCGCGGCTGGCGCATCGCGTACCTCGGCGCCGATACGCCGCTCGAGACGCTCGAGAGCGCGGCGGGCGCGCTCGAGCCGGACGTCATCGCGGTCAGTGCCGTCGCCGCGGATCGCGTCGAGATGGTCGACGAAGGTCTCCGCCGCCTCGCCCGGACGTACACGGTCGTTATCGGCGGCGTCGGCGCCAACGGCGCCGCGGCCGAATGGGGCGTCGTCGTCCTGAGCGGCGATCCCGTGGCCGCGGCGGAGCGCGTCAGCACACTCCTCGCGCGATGAGCACGGCCGTCGTCCTCTTCACACGCGACCTGCGCGTGCGCGATCAGCCGGCGCTGGCGGAGGCCGTCCGCACGCACGCGCACGTCGTGCCGCTGTTCGTCCTCGACGACGCGATCCTACGCGTTCTCGACGCGCCGAACCGCCTCTCGTTCCTGCTCGACGCGCTCGACGACCTGCGTCGCTCCCTCCGCGAGCGGGGCGCCGACCTCATCGTCCGGCGCGGCGACCCGATCGCCGAGACGTTGCGGACGGCGCGTGCGGCCGGCGCGCAGACGATCTTCGTCGGCGGCGATGCAAGCGATCACGCACAGGCGCGCGAGCGCAGGCTCGAGCGCGAATGTGCGGCGGAACACATCGACCTGCGCGTCCTCAACACGCTCGCGATCGTGCCGCCCTACGCCGTTGCTCCCGCAGGCCGCGACCACTACCGCGTTTTCACTCCGTACTGGCGGCGGTGGCAGGCGTTGCCGCTGCGCGACGTCCCCGCGCCGCCGCGCGTCCAGCTGCCGCCGGGTCTCGAGCCGGGCGAACTGCCGACGCTCCGCTCGCTGACCTCGCACAGTGCGTCGCCGGAGCTGGAGCCCGGCGGCGAGCGCGCGGGCCGCGGCCGGCTTGCGCGCGTACGCGGCGACGAGGACACGCGCCTCAGCGCGCACCTGCACTTCGGCTGCGTCTCGCCGGTCGAGGTCGCGACGCGAACGAGGGATCAACCAGGTGGCGACGCACTCCTGCGCAAGCTCTGCTGGCGCGACTTCTTCTTGCAATTGCTCGCGGCGAACCCGTCGCTGCCGCGCGAGGACCTGCGCCCCCGCCACGACCGTTGGCGTGCCGACGACGAAGCGCTCGCGCGCTGGCGCGAGGGGAGCACGGGCTATCCGATCGTGGACGCCGGCATGCGGCAGCTCGCGCGCGAAGGCTGGCTCTCGAACCGCGCGCGCCTCATCGTCGCGTCGTTCCTCACGAAGACGCTCGGGCAGGACTGGCGCCACGGCGCAGCGCACTTCGCGCGCCTGCTCGTCGATGCAGACGTCGCGAACAACGTCGGCAACTGGCAGTGGATGGCCGGCACCGGTGTCGACACGCGGCCGAACCGCGTTCTCAATCCGGTGAGGCAGGCCAAGCGTCACGACCCCGACGGCGCATACGTGCGCCGGTACGTCCCCGAGCTCGCAGACGTCGACGCGGCGTACGTGCACGAGCCGTGGAAGGCGCCGGCAGCCGCAGTCCCGCCGGAATACCCGGCGCCGATCGATCACGTCGATGCCGCGGCTGCCTGACGGCTGGCAGTCGACCGTGAGCCGTCGCGACGGCGCGGTCGACAGCGAGCAGTGGGCGCTCTCGCCGCAGCCGGTCGTGGCGCCGACGCCCGAAGGCGCCCAGCGCCTCGGGCACGAGTACTGGCGCGCGGTGACGCGCTCGACGCTCGGCTTCATCCGCGCTGGCGAGGGCGGAGGCAGGGTGCAGCTGAGGGTGCTGGGGCTGCGGCCGACGCTGCTCGCGCTCGAGCGGGAAGCCGCAGCGGTCGCGCACGATCGCGTCGCCTGCAGCTTTCGCATCGTCGGCGGGATCCTCGCGCGCCGTCCCGGCGGGACGCTGACGCTGACGCAGGTGGGTCTCGAGACGGCCGAGCTCCGCGTCGCCGTCAAGGGGTTCTATCCTCGCCTCGGCTTGCTCTACACGCCGCTCGAGCAGCGCTTTCACGCGTCCGTCAGCCGCCGCTACCTCGCAGGAGGCGCGTGGTGAGAGCGGCCGTTCTCGGCGCGACCGGGTTCGTCGGCAGCGCGCTCGTCCCCGCGCTCGCGGAGCATGCCGACGTCGTCGCCGTCTCGCGTCGCGGCGACGCGACCACCAACGGCGACCGCAACGTCGAAGCGGTCGCCGCCGACGTCTCTGATGCGACGTCCCTGCGTGCAGCGCTCGAGGGCGTCGACGTCGCCTATTACCTCGTCCATTCGCTCGGCTCGACCGACTACGCCTATCGCGACCGCCGCGCGGCAGAAAACGTCGCGCGGGAAGCCGAACGCGCCGGCGTCCAGCAGATCGTCTATCTCGGCGGCCTCGGCGACGACCGCAGCGACCTCTCCGAGCACCTGCGCAGCCGAGCCGAGACGGCTGCAGCGCTCGCCGCGGGGAGCGTGCCGCTGACGACATTGCGCGCAGCCGTCGTCGTCGGGCGCGGGAGCGCCGGCTTCGAGACGATCGTCGCGCTGGTCGACAGGCTGCCCGCGATGGTCGCGCCGAAATGGATCTCGTCGCCGACGCAGCCGATCGCGCTCGCAGACATCGTGCGCTACCTCGCCGGCGTCGCGGGCCTTCCCGACGCCATCGGCGCGAGCTTCGACGTCGGGGGGCCTGAGGTTCTGACCTACAAGCAGATGATCGAGCGGATCGCGAGGCTCCGCGGGCGACGGCCGATCATCGTGGAAGTGCCGATCCTGAGCCCGAGGCTCTCGTCGTACTGGCTGCATCTCGTGACGCCCGTGCGCGCAGGCGTGGCTCGACCGCTCGTCGAGGGGCTGCGAAACGCGACGATCGCGCAGGACGAGCGCATCCGAGAGCTCTTCCCGTTCCCGCTGACGCCGTTCGACGAGGCCGCGCGGGAGGCGCTCGGCGCAGCTCGCTAGCCGCGGCCGCCATACTGCTGCGCATCTGGAACCAGGTCTCCAACTCGCCCGGCTTCGAGATGCTCGTGGGCTCAGGCGTCGCAGGCAGCGAGACGCGTGAGCTGCCGCCGTTCGATCGCGTGGAGCTCGCGGGCAGCAACGAGGTCACGATCCGCGTCGGCGGCGAGCAGTCCGTGGTCGTGCACGCCGACGACAACCTCCTCGACCGCGTGACGACGCGCGTCAGCAACGGGAAGCTCGTCATCGGGAACGAGGCCGGCGGGTTCACGACGAGGAACCCGATCCGCGTCGAAGTGATCGTGCCCGGAGTGGAGGAGCTGGCGCTCAGCGGCAGCGGCAGGATGGACGTCGAAGGCATCGATGCCGATGCGCTGGCGATCGCGCTGTCCGGCAGCGGCGCCGTGAGCGCGAGGGGTCGCGCGCAACGCGTCGACGTCAAGCTCAACGGCTCCGGCGACGTACAGCTGCACGACCTCGTCGCACAGGACGTGCACGCCACGATGAGCGGCACGGGGCGCATCGCCGTGAACGCCACCGACAGCCTCGACGCGACGGTTCCCGGGACAGGCTCGATCGTCTACACCGGGAACCCGCCGAGCGTGCGCAAGTCCGTCAGCGGCATCGGCTCCGTCAGCGTCCGCTAAGAGGCTCTCACGCAATGACGTTCGTTGATCCGGGCGTGATCGGCGAGTGCGATGCAAGGACGCAGGGAGGCCCGATAGTGGCACTATCGGGCCGACTGAGGACGCCCGCAGCGCGCCGCCGAGCGCGGCCGGGCGACACAATCGCTCATTGTGTGAGAGCCTCTGAGAGCGTCGCCGTCTGCGGCCGGGCGTATGCTCATCCGCGTGCCTTGCCTCGTCGCGCTGATCGCAGTCCTCTCGCCCCGGCTGGCCATCCTGCTCCTGTGGCTCTTCACGAACTACGTCGACCGCGCGTTCGCGGGATTCATCCTGCCCTTCCTCGGGCTGCTCTTCCTGCCGTGGACAACGCTGTTCTACGTTCTCGTCGACGTCGCACCCGGCCCCATCCACGTCGCCGGCTGGATCGTGGTCGGGCTCGGCCTGCTGCTCGACTTCAATTCGTTGGCTCACGCCGCGTCGAGCAGACGCGGGTACGCCTGACTCGACCGCGGCTCTGACTCTGGCGTCACCGCCCTCGTCGTCGCCGCGCTCGCGGCTCGCGCCCTGTCGCGCTCCGGACCCGGCGAGACGGGCGATACCGGGCCGACCGGCGCGGCGGCAGGCGCGAACGCACTGATCCGTACGGCGAAAGCCGCGATCCCTGCGAACAGCAACGGGCTCGTGGAAGCGAAGTGCGCGGCCGGCGAGCGCGCGACCGGCGGGGGCGGCTACTTCGGCGACGTCTACCCGGCCGACGCGATCTACATGAACCGCCCGATGAACGCGCAGTTCGAGACGACCGCCGGAACGGCGCCCACGTCATGGGTCCTCTACGTCCACAACGGCGCTGCCGTCGCGCGGCCGCTCTACGCCGCGGCGGTCTGCGTGCCGTCCTGAGAGGAGCCGCCGCTGCGAAGGAGCTTATAGGCCAACACCGCGGCTCCCACACCGACGCCTGTCGCGACCAACAGGGAGCGGAAGCGACCCGGCTGTTCGCCTGCCAGCCTCTCGCCGACCGTTTCCGCTGCGCTTTCCACTGCACTAGATGCCATCCCGAAGACAACGCGCGAAGCACACGCGCGGGTGCGGCCGCAGGCTCAGGCGCCGCGGATCCAGTCCGCGAAGCCGGCGTCCGGCGCGTGGACGTTGAGCACCCGCGCCCGGTCCGACCCACCGTTGCGGAAGCCGTGCCGCGTGCCCGGCGGGGCGGAGAGCCACGTCCCCGGCCCGGCGCGCACCACGTCCTCGCCGACGGTGAACGCGACTTCACCGTCGAGCACGAAGAACGAGTCGACGTGGTCGTCGTGCTCGTGTGGATCGACGTCGAAGCTCTCGTCGAACGCGATCTCGAGCGCGGAGAAATGAGGGTCGTCGCCGAGGATCGTGATTGCCCTGTTGTCTCGCTCGTACCGCTCGCCGCCGCCGGGCCGGACGATCACGGCGTCATCCGCGCTCCGGCCTCCGTCGTCGGGTGGAGGGACCATGTCGAAGCTCTCGCCGTCGCCGCGCATCCACGCGAGGAACCCGGTGCTCGGCGCGTGGAAGTTGAGCCACCGCGCCGTCCCGTCGCTCTCGTTGTCGAAGCCGTGGACGAGGTTCGGCGGCACCATGACGAACGTCCCCGCGCCGGCGCGCACAACGTCCAGGTACGGGCCGACCACGAACTGCACCTCGCCTTCGACCACGTAGAACGCGTCGACATGCTCGAGATGCACGTGCGGGCTCGCGCCGCGCTCGCCGGCGTCGGAGCGTGCCCAGCTGACGTCGAGCAACTCGTGCTCGAACAGCACGCGGACGGCCCGGCGCGGGCGATCGACGAGCGCCTCGCCGTCCTCTGCAGCGAGGAGAACCGGCTCCACGCGCGTCAGCCTAGAACGTCTCGGCGCAGTCGGCGGAAAGGTGCGATTCAATCCCGCGGATGACTCTGGCCCGGGTCCGACCGACGCGCGTCTACCGCTTCTATCGCGGCGGCGCGCTGATCGACCGCCTTCGCGGGCAGCCGGAACAGGACGGCGACCGGCCGGAGGACTGGGTCGCCTCAGTCGTGGCTGCGAACAACCCGGGACGTCGCGAGCCCGAGGCGGGGCTGACGCGCCTGGAGAACGGCGCGTTGCTGCGCGACGCGATCCACGAGCGTCCCGCGCACTGGGGCACGCCGAACGTGCTGGTGAAGCTGCTCGATCCGGTCGAGCGCCTGCCGGTGCACGCGCATCCGGACCGCGAGTTCGCGCGCGTCCACCTCGGCTCGGACTACGGGAAGACCGAAGCGTGGAAGATCGTCGCCACGCGCGACGAGACGTCCGACGTCTGGCTCGGGCTGCGCGAGGACGTCGAGCGTGACCGCTACCGCACGTGGATCGAGGAGCAGGACGTCGATGCGCTTCTCGGCTCGCTCCACCACCTCGCCGTGCGCCCAGGCGACATCGT